>JAYUJA010000110.1:0-2119 GCA_043765495.1 Bacteroidia bacterium | reverse complement strand
TAAAAAAGTAAGACTTTCCTGCACAAATAGTTTGTGTAAAATTGTAGGAAGTAGTAGGGTTTAGTACCAAGTTTAGCGTAATAATACTATCACAACCTGCATTATTCACTAACGTATCTTTGTACGTTCCTGCGGTATTTCTGTTTATGTTATTGAAAAAGTAAGACTTTCCTGCACAAATAATTTGTGTAAAGTTGTAGGAAGAGTTCGGGTTTAGTACCAAATTTAGTGTAATAATACTATCACAACCTACATTATTTACTAATGTATCTTTGTACGTTCCTGCGGTATTTCTGTTTATATTATTGAATAAGTAAGACTTTCCTGTACAAATAGTTTGGGTAAAGTTGTAGGAAGAAATATTTTTTATTTTTAAATAAATATAATTAATCGTGTCGTCGCCACAAGCTACTACGGTTGTATCTACTAGGTATTTTCCTGCGGTTTTTTTATACGAATTCCTGATGAAAAGGCTATCGTCTTGGCATATTGCGGTGGTATCTATTTTTTCTTTATATACTCTAAAAAGAACTCCTAAATTTACTAGCCAAAAATCGGTATCTGTACTAGAGCTGTATTTGGTAGTTATATCCCCGTTATTGGACTGTGTATTCCCGCCTATTAGTAATCTGTTTTCTTTGTCTATACAGCCTGTAAAAGCCTTGTCTTGGTTAGTACCGCCGATTTGTTTCTGCCAAAGTATAGTACCACTAGCATCTATGTACAGTACCCACATATCGTTAGAGGCATTCGTACCATGGTGTCCTACATTCGCGTCACCATTATTGGATTCTGCTTGTCCTATCAGTATAGTATTGCCATTAGGAAGGGTTTGTAGGTAGTAGCCTGTATCGTCGGTAGTGCCACCAAACGATTTTTGCCATATAATAGTGCCAGTAGTCGCATTCATCTTTACTGTCCATACATCGCTAGTACCAGCAGTGCCATGGTGCCCTGTTACGTTACCATCGTTCAGCGATTCGGAACTTCCTGTTACTATTATATTCCCATCACTGGCTAGTCCTATGCTATACGCTTCATCATCTCGTGTACCTCCGATTTTATTTTCCCATACTAGCGTACCATCTGTTTCTTGTATACTTATTACCCAATAATCCCAAGTACTGCTCAATACAGTATTACTTGCTATATCTCCGTTATTTGATTGGGATCTACCTGCAATAAATAGCTTTCCGTTACCATCTCTTACTACAGAGTATGCTCCATCATCACTAGTACCTCCATAAGATTTTTGCCATATAATAGCCCCAGCCGCATCGATGGATACTACCCAATAGTCGCTAGTAATATTCGTACCATGGTGGTTGGTAATATCTCCGTTATTGGATTCCGAACTTCCCACTAGTATGGCACCACCATTGGCAGTAGGCAACATTTCTATTAGTTTATCATCTTTCGAGCCACCATAGCACTTTGACCAGATAATAGTACCTGCATTATCCACTTTTATTACCCAATAATCCATCAAAGCGTGCCTCCCTGCGCCTACTAAGTCCCCGTCAGAAGATTGTGAATAACCTCCAATCAGGTAGCCACCACTAACAGGGATAATATTTTCGGCAACATCGTCGCTACTACCGCCATACGTTTTTTGGATAAGGGGGACACCAGCACTATCTGTTTTAGTAAAAAATATATCTTGCATTCCTTGGTTAGTAGTTATCTGCCCGTTAGTAGAAGCAGTAGGCCCCACCATTAAGTATTCACAATCCTGGGTAGCAAGCATATCGTATATTACTTCTCCTTTATTACCGCCATAGCACTTATTCCACTTGATCGCGGGGGCTTGGGCATGTAGAATAGAAGAAAGGCTAACTATCAATAATAGTACGTATTTTTTCATAGTTGGGGGTTTGGTAATAAAATTTTCTTGTTTTCTCCTTGCAAAAGTAGTGAAAATAATAGCGTGATGGAGTATAGTGTACTAATTTTTTGTTGTATGCCATTATAAAATATAAGATAGTTACAATAAGTAGTATATGCGATTGCAAAACAAGATATAGGTTTTTTTATACCTAAAAATAAGAACTAAAAAAATACTGTTTTTTTTGCATTTTTGTATTACCTTTGCGTTTGTTTATAAAAATAAATTAAAATC
>JAYUJA010000109.1:0-2124 GCA_043765495.1 Bacteroidia bacterium | reverse complement strand
AAGGATACGTATGGGGAGAAATAAATGGAATGCTACGCGAATTCGTAAAATCCTATCTCGAACAGCAATTGCCTGTAATACTGGTATTCCCAGAACACAAAGAAGTAGTAGCCCCAGAATCGTTAAGCGGTAGCGAGGCTCTCACAAAAATAAATGAACTACTGGATACCTACATACGCCCAGCAGTAGAGCAAGACGGCGGCGCTATCGTACTCAAAGGATACGACGAAACTACTGGAGTAGTGACCGTAATGCTACAAGGCTCGTGCAGTGGCTGCCCTTCTAGCCAAACTACTATCAAAAAAGGAGTGGAACGTATGCTCACTATGATGGTACCAGGTGTAAAAGAAGTAATAGCCGAAGAAGTTTAACAAAAGTACCATTACCCATTACTATACTAAATTTATTTATAGATATTTATATGATAAAAATCACACTGCCAGATAGCTCTGTTAGAGAATACGCCGCTGGTACCACAGGTTTGGAAATAGCCAAAAGCATCAGCGAGGGCTTGGCTCGTAACGTGCTTGCTATAAAAGTAGACGGACAAATAATAGACGCTAATCGCCCCATCGCACACGATGCAAGTATACAACTACTAACCTGGAACGATGCAGAAGGTAAAAGCACATTTTGGCACTCCTCTGCCCATATATTAGCCGAAGCGTTAGAAAAACTATACCCAGGTACTAAATTCGGCATAGGCCCAGCTATCGAGCAAGGCTTTTATTACGACATAGACCTAGGAGGAAAAATGATTACCGCAGATGATTTTAAAAGAATAGAAGACACTTTTTTAGAATTGGCAAGACAAAAAAATACCTTCCAACGAAAAGAAATATCCAAAGCCGAAGCAATAGAATATTTTACACAAAAACAAGACGAATATAAACTAGATTTATTGCAAGACTTGCAAGATGGGACAATTACCTTCTATACCCAAGGAAATTTTACAGACCTGTGTAGAGGGGCGCATATCCCAGATACTTCTTTTGTAAAAGCAATAAAAATAATGAATATCGCTGGAGCATACTGGCGTGGAGATGAAAAAAACAAACAACTTACAAGAGTATACGCCGTATCCTATCCAAAACAAGCAGAACTTACCGCCTACCTAGAATTTCTAGAAGAAGCTAAAAAAAGAGATCATCGTAAGCTAGGGAAAGAAATGAAATTGTTTGCTTTTTCTGAAAAAGTAGGAGCAGGATTACCACTATGGTTGCCAAAAGGAACAGCATTGCGAGAAAGATTACAGGATTTTCTAAAAAAACAACAAACCAAAGCAGGTTATCTAGGAGTAATCACGCCACACATCGCCCAAAAAGAACTATATATTTGTTCAGGGCATTACGAAAAATATGGTGCAGATGCTTTTCAACCGATTAAAACACCTAACCCTAACGAGGAGTTTTTCTTAAAACCAATGAACTGCCCCCACCATTGCGAAATATATAAAACAGAACCCCGTACCTACAAAGATTTGCCACTACGCCTAGCAGAGTTTGGGACAGTATACCGCTATGAACAAAGTGGAGAACTATCAGGACTAACGCGTGTACGAGGCTTTACCCAAGACGATGCGCACATATTTTGCCGTCAGGACCAAGTAAAACAAGAGTTCATGAAAGTAATAGACTTGGTATTATACATCTTTAAAACACTGGATTTTAAAAATTATATCGCTCAAGTATCTATCCGAGACCCCAAAAATACTACAAAATACATCGGCACAGAAGAAAATTGGATAAAAGCAGAAACTGCTATCATGGAAGCCGCTACCGAGAAAGGATTGCCTATCGTAGTAGAAGAAGGAGAAGCAGCATTCTATGGCCCTAAATTGGATTTTATGGTGAAAGATGCTATCGGTAGAAACTGGCAGTTAGGCACTATTCAAGTAGATTATAACTTACCTGAAAGATTCGAACTAGAATATATAGGATCTGACAATCAACGCCATAGACCTGTGATGATACACCGTGCGCCATTTGGTTCTATGGAACGTTTCGTAGCAGTATTGCTGGAGCATTGTGGCGGCAGGCTACCATTATGGCTAGTACCCGAGCAGGTGATTATATTGCCTATCAGCGAAAAATACCACGACTATGCCCATACCGTAGCAGCTAC
>JAYUJA010000108.1:0-5920 GCA_043765495.1 Bacteroidia bacterium | reverse complement strand
ACTATCGCAGGAATATTCGTACAAGTAACTGCAAATACAGGGCTATACGTGGCTTGTCGTACTTCGTAGGTAGTATTATTGCCAGCAGGTAGTTCGTAGTTGCCATTATTATCGGTTACAGCTGCCAAGCCATTATTCGTATATACGATAGCGTGGGCAAGTGGATAATCGGTAGCGTCTTGTATGCAATTATTATTTAAGTCTGCAAAAGCTTTCCCAGTAATCAAGTTCGTAAAAGTACGGCAGTTGGAATCTATTTTCATTAGGTAATGGTCGAAGATGATGTCTTGATTTGACATATCTATTTTACTCATTATAGCTAATAAATTGTTATTATTATCTATAAAAAGTGGAGATGCAGGAGCATAGTCTTCTATACTCACCAATCCAGCATATGATTTATAACACAGAACTTGTCCTGTAATACTCATTTTTATTAAAACATCACTTTCAGCATTATTAGTAGTTCCAGAAAGCCAAATATTAGTATTACCGATTTTAGGATATACGAAATTGTAACGTATTCCATCTAATGCCTCGGGTGGAGAAGGTAACGAAGTAGCGGACTGAATTACATTTCCTGTATTATCAACTACTAACTGGTAATTAGCAGTTGTATTAGTAGACGAATTTAATAATAGACGATAGGTATTGTTTGCTTCTTGTAGTAGTCCAATAAATTGAGTACTTTGCCCTGCTATTATTGGTGAGTCATAAGCCCATATTACATTTCCATTATCTGCATTTATTTTTATACAACTTTCTTCTTCTACTATTAGCAAGTGCCCATCATTGGTAAGATAAACAGGTATTTCACTATAAGAATCCCAATTCGTAAGTAACGTACTGGATAAATTCCCAGTAGTTAAGTCAATTTTGGATATCGTATATACTGGATCTTCTACTATATCAGGTTGCCCAGCTAATAATAAAATTTCTCCATTTGGTCGCTGAAAAATATTCATAATTTCTATGTTCTGCCCTTCCAAGTTTTTATCCCATAATATAGTACCATTAGCATCTATATGAATTACTTGCACATGGGTTGCTAAATTGAAATTTTCATTTGATGTATATAGCAAGTAAGTTCCATCTAATAAAGGGGTGATTTTGCTAGTAAAATTATCGAAACTATCTACGCTCACATAATTGTAACCATAAGATTGGCTAAATAATAATGCTCCATTTTCGTCTAATTTACTTACAGATAAGTATTGCTTCGTAGATGGATTGGTAGCATCTACCTTAATACTCGTTACCCAGTAAGAATTGTTATGTACAATAATATCACAAGGAGCAGTATTAAGATTATACCCAACTTCGAACCCCTGTGCAGATAGCGTAAAGCAGCATTGTAATAAAGTTAGTAATATGCAAAGATTTTTTTTCATGTCAAATTTAATTTTTTAAAAAAACAAAAGTAGGTTATTTATTTGGATAATGGATTTCATCAATTGTTAATTCTTTCGATGAGAGCAAAAAAGAATTTTCATTTATTGTATTTTGTGTAGGCATAGATGAATTATTATTCGTTGTATTGGTGTCTGTTATTTCATTTGTTGATTCATTCGTCAATAACTCCTTTTTTATGGGTTGTTTCATAATACTTATTTCCCGCTAAAAAAGTAAGAAATACCAATAGAGCTACTAAACTTACCTAATCCAACATTCAAACCTTTATCTGTATTTTGTACATCGGGAGCATTGATAGAAGAATTATAAAAAATTTCTTTGCTGTTCGAATAAGAAATTATACTGCTACTAACACTTGCATTCCATCTAGGAGTAATAAAAGTAGCTAATTTTAGGTATAAATTAGCATCGTATTCATATCCTTTTATGTTATAGTTATTGGTTGTAGTATTGTTTTTATTACTTCCTAAAACAGTAGTTTTATACCCTGCATTAATTCCTGTAATAAAATAAAATTTATTGTTCAAAGCTTTAATAGGAATCCATTTTTCTAATCCTATGTTTCCTCCTACTTGTAAATTATTGGTTTTACCATTGGTTGGATAATCAGTAATAGTAGTATTTGTCCAGTATTTTTGATATGTAGTAGTATTCAAGCCAACTTTTAGTGCTATATTTTCCTTAATAAAAAAATTGATAGTAGGATTAAAAGATGTAGAAGCATAACTAGAATTACTATTTACGCCTAATGATTGGCTATGAGCATAAGAACTTGTGGAACGATTAAAAGATAGATTAATAGATTTTGTCCCTTTCTCTATTTGCGCTTGTAAAGATAAACTAGAGAATATTAAAATACTTGTTGCAATACTTTTGATAGAAATCATAATACTAATTAAATAAAAGAAATAAAATGCCTACTCTTGTATAATCTGGATTTTCGGCGAACTCCGTTGTGTTATTTTGATAGTGCAAAGATGCGGCAACAAAACAGTTTGTACAATAACTTTTTTTGTATATTTGTTGAATAAAAATTAACCTTTAATTAAGACATATAAGCTATAAATAGTTTATTATAAATAAATTACAATGATACATTTTTCATAAAAAGTTAAAAAATGACCTTAAAAATAAGTAAAGCATTCGAGTTAATAGATACCTTCAATAGTACCGAAAAAAAAGCATTTCAGGCTTATATACAGTTACATACCAGCAATGAAATTATTTTATTATGTTATGATAATTATTTAAAATTAATAGCCACAAAGAAGATTTGGGATAAAAAAGTGCTGTTTCAAAAGATGTTTGGCAAGGTAAAAGAGTATGACGACCAGCTACTTCGCAATTTATTCTTCCAATTACAGAATTTAGCCGAAGATTTTATACTCGTATACATAGCACAGCAAACCCCCACTATCCGTTACAAACTACTGGCTACCGAGTACCGAAAGCGTGGGCTATCCAAGCATACAGGGCATCTAATAGAAAAATGGGAAGACGTACCTACGCATTATTCACTAGAAGAAAACTATTGGCTACAAGTAGAAAAGCATTTATACATCGATTCGTTACAAAATCGTAGCAAAGAACCCAATATTCAAGAAATGTCTAACTCGCTAGATAGCTATTATTTACTAGAAAAATTGAAAATATACATCAAAGCTATTAGTTATGAGAACATTATAAATATAAAATACAATATTCATTTCATCGAAGAAATACTACGCACCATCACCCCAGAAGTAGTAGAGCGCTACCCATCTATCCAGCTTTACTATGCTATGTTGCAACTGCTCAAAAACCCGCAGGAAGGGACGCATTACACTATTCTAAAAAATGGCTTATTGCATAACATAGATAAACTGCCCCTTCACGAATTGAAAGACAACCTAGCAGTAGCCAAAAACTATTGCATAAAACAGATAAACCACGGCAAAGCAGAATTTTTTAACGAACTGATGGAATGGTATAAATTTGATTTACAGCATTTTGCTTCCAAAAAAACCATGAGTCCGCTTACGTATAAAAATATAGTGTACGCAGGCTTGAGTGTGAAAGACTATGAATGGATAAACAATTTCATGGAAGAATATAAAAAACTACTTCCAGCCGAAGAATCACAAGCTTACTACCAGCTTTGTAAAGCTACGTATTATTTCGAATTACAGAGTTTCCACAAAGTAGCAAAACTACTCTACCAAGTGGATTATAAAGATGTATTCGTGGATATGGCAATAAAAGCATTGTTACTAAAAACGTACTACGAACTACAAGAATACGAACAATTACGTTCGTTATGCCAAAGTTTTAAAGTATTCTTACGACGCAAGCAAATCCTAAACTACCATCGTAAAGGCTACTACAACCTCATACTGTATATGTATAAAGTATTGCAAGGCGAGGAGTGGAAAGACTTGGACAAAATAACCCTCGCTATCCAAGAGCATAAAGAATTCATGGATAGAAACTGGATAAATGCCAAAATAGCCCAAAAAAGAAAAGAGTTGAAATATTAGATAAAAAAAGCTGTTTTCTTTCGTTGGTATAGAAAGGAAACAGCTTGGGAGAATTTTTTAGTTATTTCTATCTATAGATGTTGTTGTGATATTATTATTACCATCTATAGCGATATCATAGCTATAACAATTTTCAATCATCAGTGTTTTTACATAATTAACATTTTGTACATCAATAGTAAATGTAACTTGTCCTGCTGCATAGCTACTGTAAGCAGAAGATGTACTAGGCATAATATTATTGATATTTACGGTATTTCCACCAGATGTTTTTATCTGTACACTGGCTTTTTGTGTGCCATTATTGATAATTCTTGCTGTTGGTTCTTCATTTTTACATTTTTTACAGCTATTCATTGTAATAGCAAATAATGCGACGCAAGTAATTTTTAGCATGTTTTTCATAATCTTGATTTGAAAACTTTCCTACTCATAAGGCTTTTCGGTATCGCCCCGTTTTTTTAGCAGTATCTGGTCTCTACTTTTTTATTTATACCACAAAAATCAATCCAAAATAACACTATTTTAACGCTTCAAATTATATTCATAAAAATACCTTGTATTAGTATATTGATCTGTTCGTATGTACGTTATTTTATGCCAACTTTTTGTACCTGTGCAGTCTGCTTTTTCATACCAGTTACCGCCTGGTTCTATTGTCCATAGCCCTATTCGTTGAGATTCAGGGTCTGCGTCCCAATATATTGCTACGCCACCTGTGGTAGTTCTATCGGCAGAGTGACCAAGGAAAAAACCAGGTATATAGGTTTCTGCCGCAGCTCCTTCAAAGGTAAGATAATTGAATACGTCCGCTTCAATATTACTAGCGAATTTGAATTCTAGTGTACCTACATTGTTTTGGGTAGTAGAAAGTAGCTTCGCGCCAGTAATATTGTCGTATTGGGTTACATTATATTCACTTAATTTCCAAAGACCTTTAAGACGGTTTTGTTCGGTTTTTATATCCACCAGTTCTGGCTTCTTGCAACCTGTACCTAGCAGTAGAAGGATACTGCAACTGATGTGTAATAAGTTTATTGTTTTCATATAATAAAATTTATTTAGTATGTATTGTGTTAATAATTAATCTTTTATTCTGCCAGTTACAAAATTATAATGTACTGTAAGCGCTAGTCTCCACCCTCTGTACACACTATTAAATGCAGTAGGTATCCCCACAAAATACACATAATCATTGTTTACATTTTTTATATCTTCTGGTTGGTAGTAACGTAATGTGCCATTATTATTTACAGGAGATGCGCTATTACCCATTAGTTCGTCGCGGTGTGGTAGTAGCTCGGGTTTGCTATCCAAAAATTTAGCAAATGCACCTACATACTCACCACGGAACGAAAAATAAAAACGCTGGTTATTTTTCACTGGCATATAATCCATACGTGCACCAATACTCACAGTAGTAGCATTTTTCATACGGAAAATACCGCTTAATGGTGCATCTGCACCCGATGTATAGCTCAAAAAGTCGTTATTAGCATACCGATACCCGAATTTAAGTGTAGATTTTTGCTGCACCAACCCCATTGTCATACCAAGGTTAAAATGTTTAGGTTCTGGCACCATCATCAAATCCAGGTTCATATCCAAGGCTGGATAGTTTAACTCTATCTCACGAGTATCGCCATTTTTGAAGCGTGCAATAGTCTTATACGTCCCCAAATGGCGTGCAAATTGCATGTATATAAAAGCAATGTTGCCTTGTATACCCACTACACTCGATACAGTAGGCGCGAGTGTCCCCAGCTCTTGGGTGAGGCTACCTTTGAAAGCGTTGTTGTAGGTTTCCCGAAAATTATCGTATGATTTCAGGCTCATCATATTATAATTTAAGCCAGCAAAAACACCTATGCCATACAATGCAGGGAGTGGTTTGTCATATCCGTATTGTATTTATGATGGGGATTGTGCCACCAAAGCGGTTATACTACGGACTTGTTTAGTTGTAAAATTATTATCTTTGCTTTAAAACC
>JAYUJA010000107.1:0-2137 GCA_043765495.1 Bacteroidia bacterium | reverse complement strand
ATACCTTCTCTTATGCCTATTTCTTACGATCTATACGAACCTATTATCGGTATAGAAGTCCACATACAATTACTTACGAAATCTAAAGCATATTCTTCGGATAAAAATGAGTATGGCGGACTTCCCAATAGCCATGTAAGTCCTATCACCCTTGGTCACCCAGGTACTTTGCCAAAACCAAATAAAAAAGTAGTAGAATTTGCTATTAAACTTGGCTTGGCTTGTGGTAGCGCTATTACCTATGAAAATATATACGCTCGTAAGAACTATTTCTATGCCGATCTGCCAAAAGGATACCAAATCACACAAGACAAAACGCCTATATGTACTGGTGGTACTATCACTATCAGAGACAAAGATGGTAAGCCAAAAGATATTGCTATCACCCGTATACACATGGAAGAAGATGCAGGCAAAAGTATCCACGACCAAGACCCTACCGATACCCTCGTAGACCTTAACAGAGCAGGAGTACCTTTGCTAGAAATAGTGACCGAACCCGTGATATATAATAGCGATGAAGCGTATAATTTTGTAAACGAACTACGAAAACTAGTGCGATACCTAGAAATATGTGATGGCAATATGGAAGAAGGTAGCTTGCGTTGTGATGTGAATATTTCAGTAAAAAAGAAAGACGTTACAAAATTTGGCGAACGAGTAGAAATAAAAAATATGAATTCCATGCGTAACGTGCAACGAGCTATCGAACACGAAATCATACGACAAACCGAAGTATATGAAAATGGTGGCACTATCACCCAAGAAACTCGAGGCTTCGACGCTGCACTAGGCACTACCTTCTCCCAGCGTGTGAAAGAAACCGCAAACGACTACCGTTATTTTCCAGACCCCGATTTATTACCGTTATACGTCACCCAAGAAGCAATAAATGCCGTAAAAGCTACGATGCCACTACTGCCGAATGAATTGTTAGTAAAGTATACTACCCAGCTACAATTAAGCGATTATGATGCAAGAAATATTATAGAAGATAAAAAAATAGCCTTGTATTTTGAAGAATTAATTACCCACACTACGAATTACAAAGCAGCTGCAAACTGGCTCATGGGACCTATCAAATCGTATTTGAACGAATTAGCAATCGAAATAGCCCATTTCCCTATACTTCCCATGAAAATAGCCGAGATAATCCAAACCGTAGAAAATAGAGAAATTAGTTTTTCGGCAGCTTCGCAAACGTTATTCCCAGCCCTAATAGCATCGCCCAACGCTTCTATTAAAGAGCTAGCCACACAGCTAAATATATTACAAGAAGACAACCAAGAATTATTACAATCCTTCATACACCAAGCTATAGAGAAATTCCCAGCCAAAGTAGCCGAATACAAAAGTGGGAAAGTAGGGTTGATAGGTTTATTTATGGGAGAAGTAATGAAACTATCACAAGGAAAAGCCGACCCACAAGCCACCAATGTTTTATTAAAACAGATACTAGAAAAATAAACTACCCTCCAAAATCCTATCCCTTTGTTGATAGGATTTTTTTATTTAAAATAATTTCCGTAGCTTTAATAGCTTTATCTACGAAATAGATAAAAAAATCGTTATCCTAAACAAAACAAAGTTTGTATAAATAATAATATACAAATATATTTATATATAAACAAAAAGAAGCTTATTTTGTTATGTTGTTGTTTAGCTTGTAATTAAGCATTATTTTTCGTATATTTGCATAGTACTATCTCTTTTTATAGATAGTTATTTGAAAAAAATCAGACATAAAATCTACATTATACAACAGATAGCTCCAAGATAGTGAATACGCTGCTCTTGTATCTGTAATAAAATAGACAATAAAACTACAATAAAACAGTTGTATACCTATTCTTGTATCCAGTACAGCATCATTACCCCATTTCGTAATCACACGCTGGGTACGAAAAACGGATATACACCTAAAATAAATCACCCTTTTATTAACCTAGGTGGATTCAAGTAATAAATGCAACTTTTTGTTATTGTTGTAATTTTTGTAAATATACTTCATTAGGTGTTAAATAACCAAATCTTTTCGTAGGTCTATTATTTATATTATCAACCATTTGTGCTATTTCTTCTTCTGTGATGGATTCGAAATTATATTTTTTAGGAAAGAATTCACGAATAAGCCCAT
>JAYUJA010000106.1:0-23759 GCA_043765495.1 Bacteroidia bacterium | reverse complement strand
TATTTGGTTACAATGAATTGCTCATAGAATACTCCTTGTGTAGTAGTTATTTGTAGATAATATACTCCTGCTGCAAGTGTGGAAGTAGAAATACTGTTATTAAAATCTTTGTTCTGAATCACTACTTGTCCCATAGCATTCGTGATGCCTATTTGCTGGATACTTATGCCATTATTTTGGATATACAATATATCTTTCGCGGGATTCGGATAGATACTAAACCCTGATGAAATTTCTGTAAGTCCTACGATGGCACTATTGGCTAGTATTTCCATATCAAAGCTCAAATCCGAGCTTGTAGGGCTAGATTGGTGCATTTCTACAGCGATGGTATTGCTGCCATTTTGTAATGCAGTAGAGGCGATAGTGAAATTTTTCCAATTATTTTCATTCACATATCCATCTAGGGCATAGGTAGTATAGTTTACGGTTGCTGGTAGATTGTCTTTGAATATTTGCTGTCCATTGATGTATACTACTGCTCCGTCGTCTATTTTTATTCTACCATGTAATTGTGTATTAGGTGGAATATTTCCGATAGTAATATTTTTTCTAAAATAAGTAGTGATGTATTTATTTTGAGCATTTATACCATAATCTACAAGGGTTACTTCATCGCCATCGCCATACCCAAATTCTGCATTAGCAGATAGCCACGTACCGTCGTTGTAAGCACTCGTATTCCAGTCTGTTGCTGGTAGTGATCCTCTATCCCAATATTTCCAAGCGCCACCTGCTGCCACTACTGTATTTATAAAAGGATCTGCATTCACTACTACACTTACAGTAGCTGTATTAGAAATAGCTCCTTGGTTATCCGTAACTGCATACGATATACTACTTGTGCCTACAAAACTAGGAAGCGGTGCGAAGGTTAATATCCCATTACTATTTACAGTATACGTGCCTTGGTTAGGGATAGTATACGTAGTTTGTATTCCAGCTATACCAGTATTTAAGTCTACTGTATTTTTGTTGATAAATCCATCGCCATCGGTATCGTTCAGGGTTACATCTACAGTAAATGTATTAGGCTGGTCTATGGCTCCATTATCGTTATTAGCGGTTGGTGCTACATTTGGTAGTATGGCTACGTTGTTCATATCGTATTCATCTAAAAATACTTCTTTGCCTCGTAGATTAATGACTTTGCTCCAGTTGTATCCATTTCTAGTATAAGAAACAGTAATAGGAGTGATATGATTAACATTGTCGGGGGCTAGGGGGTTGGTAGCAGCTATTAGTATTCTATTGCCGTTTCTTATGCCTCGCCAGTAAGGTAATTGATTTTTATGGGTCACGTACATCGTCGTATCTCGCACACGTTCATAATTACCTTGGAAGATAGAACCAAATTTAGATAATCGGTATAGCCCATACATAAAATCTTCTGCAGCAGCACTGTGGCTTAAATTTCCTTGGTAAGGCTGCCCATTATACGTACCTATCTGTATATTGGATTGTACTATTTCTTGTGAATCCCACCACCATAGGGCATCTGCACCAAAAAATATAGGCAATATAGCCACGCATTGCGCCATGTTTTTTTTGAATGGAATCATAGGATATTCGTCTTGCCAGTTACCATTATTGTCTTGGTAAAAATGATTAGCACAGTACCTTAATCGTTGAAATGGAACACTTTTTTTGTTTGGCATTAAATCTTTACCATATTCTACGGCTGTCAGAAAACTGTACAAATGGTTATAATCTTGTGTCGTATCGCCGCCGATGTAAGGGGCTTGGTTTATGCCTGTCATATATTCATTGTATACACTGCCTTGTAGCCCTGAAAAATTTATAGTATCTTTCCATATAAAATCTACCCATCTATTATCCAATAAGTAGCGGTAGGGGTCTTGTGCAGGTGTAATAGTGCCATTATCTATAATCCCTTGTAGGGTAGAGGTGAAAAATAATTTAGGGCTGGCAAAATAGTCCACCGTAGTACCTATCTGAAATTCTTGTCGTAGCTTTTCGAAGCTTTTACCTGCGATACGATTGTACCTTCTCCACCAAGCAGCACCAAAATCGTTATCACTCATATTTCTATAAGGAAGTGGTACTCCTGGGTTGTTCTTATCTACAGGGGACCAGCATACACTACAAAAAGATTCGTCGTCCCAAGCTACGTATTTAGCTCCTCTTGTGCCGGTTGTACCAGATAAAAATCCAGCTGCTTTGTCATAAAGATGGTATTCGGATACTGCCCATATATTTGTATTGGATAAGCCCAAATAATTACCGTAGGACATAGTAGCTCTTTGCTCCCAAGGCAGTTGCTGTACTCTCTCATTCCCTGCTGTTGAAGTAGTAAGTTGGCTAAAACCATGGTTCAGGTAGTTCAAAGCTTTTCGTTGGTTAAGAGTGTCTGAAAAGTGTAATTCTTCGCATATTACATCGAAAAAAGGAAGGTGGAAAGTGGGTAAATCTTGGAATCTGGGGGTAGTACGCCTATCTTGTGTGGCGCTCCACGAATAATAATCTACTGCATTGGGATTTTGGGATAGTAGTGCATTGCAGAATAATGCAAAAAGGAGAGTGATTTTTGTGTTCATAGTTTTAGAATAAAAACAACGGTAATACTTTCACAAAAATAATAAAAATTATACATATAACCCATTAAATTAGAAATATTTTATAAATAAAATAGGCTTGTTGTAAAGTATTTTAGAACAGATAAATAGTTTACCTTTGTTATTCATTTATTTCTAGCTATTTTTGATGCATCTATTTTCTAGTACAATAAGCCCTTCTATCCTTCCAAAAATAAAACAGACTATTGCCTATTATATCGAACAGCAACAAGAATACGGTTTTATACTAGATAGTAATGGGTACCAATATACCCATTCTCTAACCGAGGCGGCTGATTTTTGCCCTTCGGATTATCACGAGTATGAATATACTGCAGGTTTTGGCTGGTACAAAGGTATTTCTATACAAGATATAGCAGATTATAGTTCGCAAAAATTAGAAGCAATAGACTATCGTAACTATTTGTATTTTATATTTGTAAATTATGAGTATAAAGCGATTACTTTTCCTACTTGTACCACTACCCTAGCTACGCCATTACAGTTTCCTTTATTGGCAATATTCACACCTATTGTTTTAATCAGGATACAAGGTAATACAATAGATTTTTCTAGTCCATCATCGGATACTGCTGCATTGAAGGAATTATACGATTTGCTTTTACACTATACTATTCCTATCGTAAAAACTACACAAACTATACAACTAGCCGCAGGCGTGAGTTGGGAGGTATATAATGAAAAATTTCAGTACATACAGCAGCATATTCAACAAGGCAATGTATATGAGCTTAACTATTGTATCCCTTTTACGGCTACCAATGTATGCTTATCGGTAGCCAGTGCGTACGTATCTTTGAATAGCCTGACCGAGGCACCAATGGCAGGATTCGTAAAATTAGATTCCCATTATATTCTATCTGGAAGCCCCGAGCGGTATATTTGTCAAAAAGATACGTGTGTAATATCCCAACCCATCAAAGGTACTGCAAGACGCTGCGAAAACGATGCCCAAACCGTACAGCAGCTATACCATAACAACAAAGAAAGAACCGAAAATATTATGATTACCGATATGGTGCGCAACGATTTATCCATACTAGCTACTACTAATAGTGTGGAAGTAAAAGAGCTATGTGGCGTATATAGTTTCAAAACCGTGCACCAGCTAATATCCACCGTCCAGGCTAGTATAGACACCGATACCCACAACTGGATAGACTTACTTTTTACTACCTTTCCCATGGCATCGATGACGGGTACTCCCAAGCAAAGTGCATTGCAGATTATAGATAGTATAGAGCTAGTAAGCCGAGAGGCCTACTCGGGTACGATGGGCTATATCCACCAAAATAAACTAGACTTGAATGTACTCATTCGAAGTATTTTTTATAACCAAGAAAAACACTATTTATCGTATTCGGTGGGTAGCGCTATCACTGCTTACACCACTGCCGAAGAAGAATACCAAGAATGTTTGTTAAAAGCAGAAGCAATGCAAAAATCGCTGGTATGAAAATAGGGCTTAGAGATAGATTATATTCATATTTTGAGGTAAATATAAATTATTTTTTGAGGAAATCGGTAGCTTTTTTTTCTAGTTCTAGGGCTATTGCCAAGTCTACTATTCTTTTTATCCATTCTGGCGTATTTTGGATTGTTTTTATTTGCTTGGGTTCGAATCGGTCTAGTATCATTTCTAGCGTTAATGCATGTTCTTGTGCTACTACTAGGTTTTTTATAAAAGGATCGACAATTCCCTCAAAAGCATTATTTTTTTCTAAAAAAGAAATCAATTCATTCAAGTTTCTTTCTAGTACATACGGGTGTTTTTGCATGGTAATTTTGATGATTTATTTATAATCTTGTAAAGTAATAGTATAATCGTAATACGGCGCATCTTGTGGTATATTATTTGTAGCAATGAATACGATACGCTGGTATAGGTGGTTTTTTAATAAAGTTTGGTACCATTGTATGTGTTCCTCGTCCAGGTTAGAAGTAGGCTCATCTATGACCAAGATAGTAGAGATAGTAAAAAATGCTAATCCGAGTTTCAAGCGTTGCAACATTCCAGTGGATAGTTGTTGCAGTAGTTTATTTTTATCTTTGTATAGATGTGTATGGTGTAGAAACTCTTCTGTTGTAGTATACATTTGCTTGAAACTGCTGTGTAGTGTCACTATTTCTTTTACGGTAAGCTCCATCGGCAGTTGCATGGAAGGGGCTACCATACTTATATGCTTGTACCAATCGGTAGGCAGTATATTCTGGTTTTCTTTATAAAAATAAATACTCCCTTTATCCGCCGATTCTATGCCTATCAGTAGCCGTAGAAGGCTGGATTTGCCACTACCATTTTTGCCCGTGATGATAGCTATTTGATTTTTCTCTACTTTTATACTCACATTTTGAAACAAAACCGTAGAAGCATATTCTTTGCTAATACCCTCTAGCTGTACATAGGTGCGCATGGCGGGTTATAGTTTGGGAGTCATTAGTTTTTTTATGGTAGGATTGGTGAGTAGTATATCAAATTCTTCTACTATTTCTATGCTTTTTTCGGGATTGATGGCGATACCTTTTTTGAAATGATTGACTGCTTTTCTAGGTTTATCTATTTGCATATAGAAATAAGCCATATAATATTGATAGTCGGATATTTCTTCATACATGATACTGGCTAGACGAAGCGTTTCGATGGCTTCTTCTATCATATTTATTTTTTCTAATAAAAAAGCATAATCTATCCAGATAGTCGTATTATTGGGTTCTAGTTCGAATATTCGCTGGTAGGTAGCGATGGCTTCTTCGTGTTTTTGTAAATCGGCTTGTATATCGGCGAGTATTATCAGTGCATTGGTATAGTTAGGATCTATTTTGAGGGCTCTTTTTACTGCTTTTAATGCTTGTTTGTACTGTTTATTATTGTACAATGCACTTGCTAGTACTGCCCATGCAGCTTCCAAATCTGGGGATAGTTCGGTACTCTGCGTAGCGTGCAGAATGGCTTCTTGGGGGTTATCAATGTCTTCATAGCATTCGGCAATGAAGATATGTACCATAGCGATATTTTCGTCTTCTACTTCTAGGGCTTCTTTGGCGATGGCGATGGCTTGTTCGTATTTTTCTTGTTCGCGGTGGATACTTGCTTTGCCCATGTAGGCAGGCACGCAGTTAGGATCTATACTGATACAAAAATCAAAGCTTTCGATGGCGTTTTCGGTATCTTCCATTTCTATTTGGAAAGTAGCCAAACAAAACCAAGCGTGGATAGAGTAAGGGTGATTGTTTATAATACTTTTTAGGTCTACAATAGCTTTTTGAGGTTGGTCCAGCGTCCTATGGCACGCTACTAGCTCTTCCAATGCCATTACGTTATCGGGTTGCTCGTTGGTTACTTTTTGTAGATGGCTCAACGCTGTTTTGGTATCTTGTATGCTCAAGTATTCTAGTGCGATGAATAAATGTATTTCTACGGGAGCGTTGGGCAGTTGTATGGCAGTTTTATAACAGCTGATAGCTATTTTATGCAATCCAAGCTGCGTATGTATTCCTGCTTTGGTAATCAGATATTCCAGATCATTTTTGCTAAAATCTTCTATTTCGTTCAAAAGATTCAACGCTTCTTTGTTTTTATCTTTTAACATCAATACTTGCGCTTTTTTTACGAGTACAGAAGTATTGTTAGGGAATTGTTGTAGCGCGTATTCAATGGCTTTGGTAGCTTTATTTACATCTCTTTGTGTAAAATAAAAATCAATTATATTTCTATATACATCATAATCAAAGTAATATGTTTCATTTTCTTTTAGCATTTTTTCAAATTTGGCAACGGCAGCTTTTACATCTTCTCCCCAAAAATCATCGGGTAGTTCTGAACCAAAATTAAATTTATTCATATAGTAAAATTCAAAATAAATGGGTAATAATTGTATACTCTACACGCACGCAATAAAAGTGCCTAGAATGCTACAAAAGTACAAAAAAATTAAAGACAAATGGACATAGCTTTATTCAGGGTTGTATACTTTTTCTGCATTTTTAAATATTTCTTCTTTGTCGAAGGTCATTTGCTTGTATTTGCCAGTAGCGAACATTTCCATTTGGTCGTTGTAATGTGGGCTTTCTTTATGCCCCGAAGTGCCATATGGGTGTATGGTTTCAATGTATGGGTATTTCTCGCCTTTTGTATATTTTACAAACATGGTATAGCAGTCACCTATGAAAGTCTTGTATTTGCCATCTTTGTACGATTCTAGGTACACTGCTCTCAACGCATCGCATTGCCCAGCTATGGAGTATTCTTTGTTTCCTCGCACGTGTTTTTGGAATAGTCGTAATGGAACTTCGGTAGTATGGTAGTATTTTTTGAAATGCTTGGTAGCTTTGGTAAGAGCTTCTACTGCCATTAGTTCGGTTACAGGAGCATCTTCTGGACGGTGATCAGCATTGAAATTTACTTTTTTTAGAATGTTTAATAGCGTTAGGTTGTACAAGCCTGCGGTAGTATTATTGGTATCCGCATTTCTATCCCAGTTTTTTAGTTGTAAAATTTGGGGCTTTAATTCTGGGTATTTTTCTGCATTCAATCGGTATAATATATTGGCATTTAAATCAAAGTAACTACTATCGGTAGGCATTTGGGTATTGAATTTTATGGATTTGAACTGTTCGAACGTCCATTTGTTTTTTTCTTTGATTATTTCTTGAAATCGCTTGCTTCTATCGTTGTGATAAGGATAAAAACCCATATTCGGGTCAAAGTCTTTACTTTTAGGACATTCGTTAGGAGCAGTACAGTCGAACGGTGTATTATTTACATTAAATACATACCCAGATGTAGGATTTTTCACTTGCGGTAAAGCAGATACTGGGTAAAACTCTTTCCACAGTAGTTCGGATTTGTTTCCTAGTATAGTGCCTCGCCAGTTGTATCCATTTTTTCGTTTTGGGAATAATCCATTATCTATGTAAAAAATATTATTTTGGTTATCTGCATATACGATATTCTGACGGGCAAGGGTTTGCATGTCTAGGTTATGACGAAATTCGTCCCAGTTTTTAGATTTTGTCATCCAATACCATTGCTCCGTAGCATCGAAAGCATATAAAGCAGGGAAGCGAATAGAGAAGAATCCTTTGTCATTTTTCAGCGTAGGGCCGAATTCGCTCCAGTATACTTCTTTTTTTACTTTTACTTTTACACCGCCTATTATTTTTACTTTTAGTTCTATGGTTCTTACTTCTAGGTCTTCCCATCGTCCGTCTAGTTCGTATTTTAATGGGCTATTAGGATTCATTTTTAGTTGAAACACATCTACCAAGTCGGTTTTATTTATCGTATGCGCCCAACCTAGGTTTTCGTTCGTACCAAAAAACGGGATACAGCCAATGGGCAGCGTTGCACCTATCATATTCCAGCCTTCTTCGCTACATACGTGTACTTCTTGCCATGTAAAAGCGCCTTCAATGGGCTGGTGCGGATTAATGGCTAGGTATGTACTTCCATCGGTAGTTTTTACTGGGCTAAAAGCGTAGGCATTAGACCCCTTCGGGCCGTCTACACCAAGAGCGATAGTATTATCTACTATAGCTTTTACGTCTTTATCTACCCCACATACCACGCATTGCAATAGGGCATATATTTTAATCATATCTCGGGTAGAAATAGGAAATAAATTTTTTACTAATTGGTCTTTTTTATGCAGCGAAGCGTACTTGTTCGCACCTTGTACGTAGCCATCTAGCACGGCTAAATATTCTTTACTGAAAGAGTTTTCAAAGTCTCGCTCTACTATTTCGTCTATTCTGAATGTTTGGTACAGGAAATCTACTGCTGCCCCTTGCGCTCCTAGGTACTCGCCTGTACGTCCTTTTATAGGTAGTATCAACTCTTGCATAGCCGCAAAATTATCTTCTGCCATAGCATACGCTAGCCCGTATGCTACTTCTCTATCCGTAGGCGCGAATATGTGTGGTACTCCCCATTTATCCCGTACTATTTTTATAGTAGCGGGGTTTACGGGGAGTATTTTATTCAGCCGTGGTGCGACTCTCGGGCCGAATATTTTGCTAAATCTTTGTGCATCGCTATTACTAGCTAGTAGCAGTAGGAAAATAAAAAGTAATCTATTCATTGGTAGGAGGTGGTAAAAATAAAAAGCTTATTGAGGAGAGTATATTTTTTCTGCGTTTTTGTAAATTTCTGTTTTATCCAATGTCATTACTTTTGCTTTTTTATTTACAAAAAGCTCCATTTGGTCGTTGTAATATGGATTTTCAGCGTGTTCGGAAGTGCCATACGGGTGGATAGTTTCGATATAAGGGTATTTTTTATCTTTGCTGTATTTTATAAACATCATGTAGCCATCGCCGATGAAAGTTCTATATTTTCCATCTTTATAGGGTTGTAGATAAAAAGCTCGTAGGTACTCGCCTGTCCTACCTTTGGCGGCGAGTATCAGATCTTGCATAGCTGCAAAACCATCTTCTGCCATCGCGTATGCTAGTCCATAAGCTACTTCCCTATCGGTAGGGGCGAATATATGCGGCACTCCCCATTTATCCCTTACAATATCTATGTTAGCGGGGTTTACGGGGATAATTTTGTTTAGTCTAGGGGCTACTCTTGGCGCGAATAGCTGTTTCAATCGCTGTGCCTGCCCTTGTGTAGTAAGTAATAATAAGGTAAATATTACCAGTATTTTCATGGTGTTATTTGGGAGAGATAGAAGTGCTGTCTTTTTGTTTCCATTGATCGATAAGGTTTTTAATATCTCCTTGCTGTAGTAGTAGTAATGCTTCTTGGGCATTCGGAACAAGCTTATGCGTAGGGTATTTTTGTATAAATTCTTGGTATAATTTTGCTGCTGGTTCTCTTTTTTCCATCATATCATGGATATAAGCTTGACGAAATATCACTTCTGGCATTCTATCAAAATAAGGGTAATCTTTGCGGATAGTTTCTATATTCTGTACTGCTTTGAGGGTATCGCCTAGTCCAATATTTATTTCAGAAACACGAAATAAAAACACAGGCGACAGCGTATCGGAAGGGAAGTTTTCTATATAAGAAATTAGTTCTTTTTGCAATTTTTTTGCTACTTCTTTGTCTTGTGTAGTGAATAGTTGCTTATCTAATTCGGATATAGTTTCTACTTTTTTTTCTTGGCTTTTGCACGATATACCGATGAATAAAAATACGAAAATAAGGATTCGGTGCATCATAAACTCCAATAGGTAAGGTTTTGTATTTTGTTTCTATACATTCCTTTTACATCTATAATAACGCCTTTGGAAGTGCTTATTTTTTCAAAATAATCTTCTTCGTATAGCGAGTATGCTTTGTGTGATACTGCTACTATTATGGCATCGTATCCTTCTTTTATTACATTATCTAGCGGGGTAGAGTATTCGTGTTGGAATTCTGCTTCATCTGCCCATGGGTCGCTTACTTGTACTTCTACGCCATAGGATTTCAGTTCTCGTACTATGTCCATTACTTTGGAGTTACGGATATCGTTTACGTCTTCTTTGAACGTCACACCCATTACTAGTACTTTGGCTGGATTGAGTGTTCCTTTGGCTGCGATAATCTTTTTTACGGTTTGTTTTGCGATATAGAATCCCATGGAATCGTTTACGTATCGACCTGAATTTATTACTTTGGCGTGGTAGCCTACTCTATCTGCTTTGAAGGTAAGGTAGTACGGATCTACTCCTATACAATGCCCGCCTACGAGTCCTGGGAAGAATTTAAGAAAATTCCATTTCGTTCCTGCTGCTTCTAGTACATCGAAGGTGTTTATATTCATTCTGTTGAATATAATAGAAAGCTCGTTCATTAACGCTATATTTACGTCTCGCTGTGTGTTTTCTATGATTTTTGCTGCTTCTGCTACTTTTATCGATGCGGCTCTGAATACTCCTGCGGTGATTACTTTTTCGTATACTTTGGCTACTTCTTCGGTGGATTCTGCGTCCGAGCCACTTACTACTTTTATTACATTGCTTACGGTATGCTGCTTGTCGCCTGGGTTTATACGCTCGGGGGAGTAGCCTACTTTGAAGTCTATGTTGAATTTTAAGCCCGAAAGTTCTTCTAGTACTGGTATACAGTCTTCTTCGGTACAGCCAGGGTATACACTAGATTCAAAAACCACGTAATCGCCTTTTTTTAACACTTTCCCAACTGTGCGAGATGCACCTAGCAATGGGCTTAAATCAGGCGTGTGAAAATCCGTAATAGGCGTAGGTACTGCTACTACAAAAAAGGTTGCTTCTACTAGTTTGGTTGTTTCGGTAGTGAAGGTAATATTTTTATTTTCGAAAGCTTCTTTTCCTTCTTCTTTATTATAGTCTATGGCTTGGGATAGCTGGGCTATACGTTCTTTATTAATATCAAATCCTATTACATCAAAATGTTCTGCGAAAGCTAAAGCGATAGGCAATCCTACGTATCCAAGTCCTACTACTGCTATTTTTTCATTTTTAGCAAGCAATTGTTCGTATTTTGTATTCATTTTGTTTTTATATGGGGGGATTAATTATTAGGTCTAAATGCTTTTTGAAATCCAACGGCGGAAAAATGTTTTTTTAGTTTATGCTTGTTTTTTATATCTCGGATAGAAGTATAAATAGACTGGCATAATGTTATTCTATATTTTTCGTACTGCAAAGATGCTATTATTTTGTCTAATTCGTAGATATAAATTTGTTTTTTTTGAAGTATTTTTGTGTAGAAATCTAATTTTTCATTCTGTGCTTTGAAAAGTGTTCCTATTTGCTGTGCAGTAGTAGTATTTATACTGTCTATCAGAGCTATGGAAGTGAGTATTTCTAGTGTATTGGGTATATTTTTTTGTCTATGGATTAGCTGTGCCACTGCATAGGCATTAGTAGTAGTGATAAGGTGGTACTGCTCGGCGGTGATAGCTACTAATGCAGGATATACGCACCCAGAACTAAATTGATAGCGTAGCATGGTAATATTTTGTTTATCAAACAGATCAGGATATACCATCTCGTAGATAATCATTTTAGCGGCATCGTATTGCACTAGGCTTATTAGTATGCTTACTTGTTGTACATCAAGGCTTTTTCCTTCTAATTGCTGTGCGATAGTGTTTATTTTAGCGGCATCGCTAGGTTGGGCTGCTACGCTTTGTATTACGGTATTAAAATCTTGTTCTGCTACTGCATTTTTATTTTCGAAGAATGCTCCTTGCTCTCCCTGCACCTTATCGCAGGTACTTTGTGCATAAAGTGAGTTACAAAATAATAAAACTATATACCACAGAAAAGGTCTTATCATTACAAAAAATTAAAATAGTAAACAGAAGTATCGTTATTTATAACGCAAAAATACAAAAAAGAGTATTGCTATGCACTATATAAGTATATAAAAATAAGTATCTCTGTTTTTATTGCTAAAAATTCCCTATCCAGATGACCTAGTAGAGCACAAAAAAAGCTGCTATAAAGCAGCTTTTTACTATTATTTTGTTTTTACTATACCATCTACTATGTATCCTCTTAATACTTCTGCTATGCCTTTTTTGTCGATAGTGCGAAGTGCGGAGGTAGATATACGTAATGTAATGTAATTGTTTTGGACAGCAGCTCTTCTATTATTCTCTAAATAAAAGATTCTATTATCTAAATCGTAGCGTTTTAGATCTTCATCAGAGATAAAAAATCTTTTTTCTACTAAATTTGGAAGGAACACTCTACGTGTTTTTTGATTGGAATGAGCTACGTTATTTCCATATAGCTTCTTTTTACCTGTTAAAGCACAAACTTTCATGGTTATCTAAAATATAAAATTAATCTATTAAAACAATATAAGGGTGGCAAAGAAACATTTTTTTTTCTTATTTACCAAATTTATTTATTTCTTTACCTTTTGTATAAATAAACTGGCGGATATATTTTTAATACAAATATCTATTATCTACAATATTAGCTTTTTTGCTTAATGCCATAAATGCACGATTTTGGAACATTTGGTTTGGCGTTTTGTTTAGTTTATTTCTTTCTTCTTTCCAGTCTGCGGGAGCTGGTTGTAGTTCTCTATTTTCTACTACTTCGTATACGTATACGCCTGTTTGTCCTTTTACTGGTTTGGATAGTTGTCCTTTTTTATCTTTATCTGCCATTATTTTACCTAGTACTGGTACGTCTCCTCCTATTACTGGTACGCCATAGGTTGCCATATTGATATTTTTTACACTGTCTACTTTCAGGTTTAGTGCGCTTGCTATGGCATCTAGGCTAGTGCCTGCTTTGCTCATTTCGGCGATGAAGGTAGTTGCTTTTTTATCGTTTTTAGCAAGGGTTTTTAGGTCGTCTTTTACTTCTTCTAGTCTTGGTACTCCTTTGCTTCGTAATCCTGCTACTATTGCTACTACTATTTGTTGTCCATTTTCTTGTGCATAGGTAAAGTCTTTTACTTCATTCATAGGTGCAGTAAAACTCCATTTTACCAAGTCGCTTGCATCTTGGATAGCGCCTATATTTTTTTGACTTTTGCGGATAGCTGCTTGTTCCATTGGGGTGAACTGGTTTGCTTTGCATAGCTTGTCGAAGCTAGCGGCATCTGTAGCTTTATCTAGTGCTACGATACGCTTGTTGATAGCGTCTTCGGTAAGTTTGCTTGTACTGATATTGCGTGCAAGTACTATTACTTCTGGCTTGTTGGATAGTTTTCTACCTGTAACTTTGATTAAATGTACACCATATTTTGTTTCTGCGAATACTAGTTCGCCTGGTTTTGCTTCTAGGCATGCTTTTTCGAATTCAGGTATCATTGCTCCTTTTCCAAAGAATCCTAAATCGCCTCCTCTTGCTTTCGAGCCTGGATCATCGGATAGTTGCATTACTGCTAATTCAAATGGCATTCCTTTTCCAACATTTATTTTTACGGAGTCTAACTGCTTACGAGCTTCTTCGGTAGACATTTTTTTCGCATCAATCAATATATGGCTTGCACGGATAGAATCTGTAAATTCTTTCATTCCTAACGATTTTACCATCAATACTTGTGTGCCTTGTACTAGTGGGCCGAATACGCCACCTTTGTCTGCTTTGTATATTAAAGAATCGATGATAGGAATACTTCTTTTTTCGTACGATGCTCTACTATATCCATTATCTGAATTCATATTTACAAAAGCGCTTAATTGTGTTTCGTCGCTTAATTCTGCGAATTTATCTTTCAACGAACTCATAGCTTGTTGTGCTGCGATATTATCTTCCATAGATGGAGTAATATTTGCTACGGCATATTTTATTTTGCGAGTTTCTTCTTCTTGTACTAGTTCGTGCTTGTGCTCGTCGTAGTATTTTTGAATATCTGCATCGCCTACTTGGATAGTGCTATCTGCTACGCTAGCATACTTTTTAGATACTACACGCACGTCTACCATCGTATTTTGCTCTGCGAAAGTACGTTTTGCATCTGCAGTAGTGATGTATGCCGACTTGCTGAGCATGGCAGTATATTTATTTCTTTTACGCTCTTCGATGATAGCTTTTTCAAAACCTAACCATACTTTTTTGGCTTGTGGATTTTTATCCAACGTAGCTACGTATGCTTTTACTTTTTTAGGATCGAAAGCACGGGTTAGTGTATCTTGGAAATTTTGATCTTGTTTTATTTGGTCTACTGCATTTTGCCCGTAAAACATATCTGCAATTTCTTTTTTACCAACGCCGATGCCTATTTTTGCATATTCGTTATCAAAAAGATATTTGTTTACTAGTTCTTGCCAAGTTTGCTGTTCTAGTTGGGTATTTAATTCTGGATTATTGTTTCCTTGTTCTTTATATGTTTCTTTCAAATCCGCTAATCTTGCGGTATAGATTTGGGGGTCTATTTTTTCGCCATTTATTTCGGCAATAGGCTGTTGTGTAGCTTTACTAAACGCGCCATTACCTCGACCACTTACCCAGTCTTGTACTACAAAAGCACCAATAGCAGCGAGTACTACTACTAATGTCAATTTACCGTTACTGCGTATTTTTTCTATTATTGCCATATAAAACGAGAGATATATAAAATTTATTGGGGGTGGCAAAATTAGCTTTTTTGTTTTATTATACAAAATCTTTTTAGCGAATTGTATATTTTATTATTTTTGCCTATTAATAACACTATTAAATTATGGATTTTTGGACGGCTACGGTTACTATTGTTTCGATCACTACTGTATTTGGTACGGTAAAAACTTACATTGATGCAAAAACTAAAACAGCTATGAGTAGAATCAATGGAGGAGATCTTACATTGATAGAAAAACAATTAAATCTTTTACAGGAGGAGAACGAAAACTTAAAGTCGCGGGTGAAAAACATAGAGACGATAGCACTGGACGATGATTTCAAATCACTATCTGAAAAAGCTGGCTACCTGCCTTCCCTAGAAGCAAAACTAGTAGAGCTGAACAAAAAAGTGAATAGCCTAGAAGCAAATAATAAATAACCATGCATGTACTGCAAGTGTGCCACAAGCCGCCATTACCATTAGTAGACGGTGGGTGTATAGCCATGAACAACTGGACAGAGGCTACTATCATGGCTGGGCATACGGTAAGTATTATTGCTTTCGCTACGGATAAACACCCGTGCAGTATCCCCGATTTGCCAGTGGAGTATGTAAGCAAAACTTCTATCCAACTCACTTATCTAGACACAAAAGTAAAATTAGTACCTGCATTTCTCAACTTATTTACTACCGAATCCTATAATATACAACGTTTTTATAGTATAGATACAGAGAATAGTATACTGTGTTTCCTACATTCCTGCCAAATAGACACCATAGTACTCGATGGCTTGTATACTACTCCTTACCTGCGAGCTATACGCAAGCATTATCCCGCTATTCGTATCGTACTGCGAGCGCACAATATAGAACATAGTATATGGCAACTGGCTGCCAATAATGCGACTAATTTCCTACAAAAAAGCTATTATAATTTCCTAGCAAAAAGATTAAAAAAATACGAATTAGATGTATTTCAGCAAGTAGATGCCATCGCTACACTATCCACCCTAGACGAAAAATGTATCACGGATTATGGCATTGCTACGCCTATTACTACTATTGGTATCGGATACGTAGGCACGCAAAATACCGCTAGTGTTGTTTCTGACTCGCCGTACATTAGTTTCTTTTACATAGGTGCGATGGATTGGTTTCCTAATATAGAAGGTATAGAATGGTTTTTGGAAAAAGTGTGGAAAGATTTTATAGTCCAAAACCCTACTACTACTTTTGCTATTGCAGGAAAATCCATGCCTACGCCATGGCTAGAAAATGCACCATACAAAAACGTAATCGTAAAAGGGAAAGTAGACAATGCGCAACAATTCATGCAAGAACAAGGTATACTACTCGCACCACTACTCACAGGTGGCGGTACTAGGGTGAAAATAATAGAAGCACTATCGCTAGGCAAAATAATAATCACTACTAGCCTAGGAGCAGAAGGCTTGCCTGTAACCCATTTGGAAAATATTATTATCGCAGATACACCAGTAGAATATACTTACTGGATGAACGAACTACTCAAAAACAAGGAATTAGGAAAACAAATTAGTACCAATGCAAAAGAATTAAGCCAGCAGCATTTTGATATAAAACCTATAAGTAAGCAGATAAATGATCTATTGGTAGCATTACATCTATAAAAAAACAAGTAGTATTTATTTGTAGTATAAGTTTTTTGGATATTAAAAATTTTGTGCTATTTTTGTCCTTTCGTTAGATTTTTTTATTTCTATATAAATAGTATCTTCATTTTAGCGTAACTATTGGTATAGAATATTTTATTTTTATCCTTATTTTATTTTTATAAATCATGTCTAAATTATTTTCTTTTATAGGATTAGGTTGCCTATTTAGTGTGTTGGTAATGTGCCAAAAACAAGAAGGCGTAGGCGGTAGAGCTACCATAAAAGGTCGCTTGTATGCATACGATGTGAATAGTGCTAATGTAAAACAAGATAGTGGCTACATACAGAATCATAAAGTATATATATCCTACGGAGACGGGAATAATATACTAGCTGCGAACACTACTACGGGTATCAACGGCGAATTTGAATTTAATTGGTTACAAAAAGGAAACTATACCGTGCGGGTGTTTGGATACTGCCCTACGTGTAACTTACAACAAATAACCGACTCTGTAAAAATAGCTATTACTGACAAAAAACAAGTAGTGACTATAAAAGACAAAGAGCTTATAACCTCGTTCAAATAATGCTAGAAGACTACCAAGAAGTAGAAAACCGTATCAATACCCTTCTCACTACTTTCGAAACCATAAGTATAAAAGGGCTGGATAAAGTATCGTTACTCAATAGAATAGATGTAAAATACGCTTTTCATATCCACGATTTTGAAGCCATACTAGAAGAAATACGAGATAACTATATGGTGTTAGAAATAAAAGATCAACGATTATTTGACTACGAATCTGTGTATTTTGATACCGAAGACTTTCTGTTGTACAAGCACCACCACAATGGCAAACTAAACAGAATGAAAGTGCGAATACGTAAATATGTAGATAGTAATATTCATTTTTTTGAAGTAAAATACAAAGTCAAAGCGACGAGAACGGATAAGCGAAGAGTAAAACGTAGCAACATGGATCGTAATTTTTCGGAAGCAGAACAAGCTATCGTCAATTATCCGCAAATCACTGCCGATGACTTAAAAGAAAAGCTCACCATTTTTTATAAAAGAATAACCCTCGTAAGTAAGAAATTCAATGAAAGACTAACCCTAGATGTAGGACTTCGCTACCACGCTAAAAATGATAAAACAATAGCATTTCAAGAACTAATAGTAGCCGAAATAAAAACAGATAAAACCTCGTTCAGTAGCCCAATTCTCAAATCGCTGAAAGCGCGGCACATGGAACAAATAAAAATGAGTAAATACTCCCTCGGAGTAGCATTACTAGAAGACATTAAAAGCAATAATTTAAAACCCAGTTTATTAAAAATTCAACGCATCATCACGAAATGGAAACAGAAGCTTTAGAACCTATTTTAACTAGCCTATTTGGAGACAATACTCTACTAGAATTTTGTACCCGATACCTTACCAATTTATTATTAGTAGTAATCATCATTCGATTCATCTACTACACCAGACACCGAAACAAGGACTTCGTCTTTACTTTTCTGCTATTTAATACCATTATATTCATTATATGCTACTTACTAGGTGGTACTACCCTAAAAACGAATCTAGCTTTTGGATTATTCGCTATATTTTCTTTGTTGCGATACCGTACTGTACTGATACCAATACGAGAAATGGGGTATTTCTTTGCAAGTATCACCCTAGGAATGTTGAACTCCTTATCCTCGCTCTGTACTAATGAGCAAGTAGGCGTTTTGTTAGTATCCAATGCCCTTATTATAGTAGTGATATACTTACTAGATAAGCAATTGTATTTGGATCATGAAAGTATGAAAGAAATAACCTACGAGCGCATAGAACTCATCAAGCCAGACAATAGAAAAGAAATGATACAGGATTTGCAAAAACGTACTGGACTGCCTATACACAAAGTAGAAATAGTAAAAATAGATTTTTTGAGAGATATTGCCCGTATTAAAGTATTTTATTATTCCAAAGAAAACGAATCTTCTACTAACTCCTCTGGTGATAATGACGATTAAGCCCTTTTATATATTACTAGTACTACTAGGAATATCCTACAACAGTAATGCACAGATAAAGTCCTACCAAGCAGTTTGGCAAACCCGTAACACCGCAGCAATAGGCGTAGATGTGACAAAAAAATGGTCTTTCAGTGCGCAGTACCAAGTGCGTACCCTAGATGTGCTACAATTCAGCGGCTCGTATATAAGTGTGGGAGCTAGCTATAAGTACAATAAAAATTGGAGCATAGAAACCCAATACCGTTTTAAGACTTCTTACCTAGAAAATAAAAACAGAATTCGAATAGGAGCTACGTATAGCCACAAACTAAACAAACTACAACTATCTAACCGATTGTTATTACAGTATAGTTTTGCGTATTTAGGTACGGATTATGCGTATAATAATATGCCAAGTGTTTCGTTACGAAATAGATTACAAGCTAAATATCCTTTAAGCACAAAAATAGATGCTATCGTTTCCATAGAGCCGTTTTTATATTTTAGCAACAAAGGCGACAAAGTATCACAAGTAAGAAGCATACTAGGCATAAATTACGACATAGGAAAAAAACAATCTATTTCGCTATTTTATTTGACACAGTACCAATGGAAGCCGCAGCAGGACGTACTCACCAATGCCATCGGAATTACGTACCAAAAAAATATAGATTTCAGCAAAAGTACCAAAAAGAAAAAGGCAAAAAAAGATAAAACCAATAAAGTAGACAAAACAGCCCCAATACTACCAACGCCATGATATACCATATCGCAACACTAGAAAACTGGAAGGCACAGCTCCAAGATACTACGCACTACACGCCACCTACTTTTTTGCAGGAAGGGTTTATCCATTGCTCTACTCCGCAGCAAGTAGAAGCAGTAGCGAATAGGTTGTTTCTGGCAGAAGATAGCCTACTACTATTACTAGTAGACGAGGAGAAAGAAAAAGATTTCATCACCTACGAAAACCTACGAGGAGAACCAGAACTATACCCACACATCTACCGCCCATTACCAAAATCCAGCATACTAGAAATACTAGAATGGCAAAAAAAAGACGGCAAATATACGATGGAGGGGTAATATTAACAAAACGTGTGCTAAATAGCCTAGTAGGTATAAATCTAATTCCTACTATTTGTATAATTTTGTATATTTGTATTGCGTTACTATTGACGTTAGTAGTTTTGCTACGCACTAATTTTAAAGAAAAAAATGGAAAATTGGACTGAAATAGTGGAAGATAAATTACAAAATCAAAAAAACAGTATTGCCAAAATCAATATTGATAAAAAAAGCGTTTTCTATTCTGAAAAAGTGAAGCAAAACAGAGTTTTGAAAGCTTTGACAGGCGATGAAGAAATCGTAAGAGCCTTTTTAATTGACAGATTAGTCAATGAGTTGGATTATAAACCCGAGAACATAGAAATAGAAAAGGAATATTCTATAAAAGGTGGACATAGTAAATTAGCACCAAGAATTGATATTTTAGTTAAAGACGAAAAAGGTAATCCTTTCTTTTTTATAGAAGCAAAAGCACCTGACAAGTTTGAAAAAGACAAAAGCGAAATTGAAGGACAATTATTTTCTTTGGCACAAGCCGAAGAAAAAGACTTTAAAACCAAAGTAAAATATTTAGTGTATTACACTTCTGAATTAGTGGAACAACAAATAGTTGATAAAGCTATAATCATTGACTTTGAAAAATACCCCACCTATACAGATTGGGAGGCGGAAGGTTTCATCTCTATTGGTACAGAACTTACCGCAGGCTATGGAGAACCCAAAAAACAACCATTAATAAAAGGCGATGGAAAACACGATTTAAGAACTAAAATAAATCGCATTGAAATTGAAAATTTGGGTAGAAACTTGCATAATGTACTTTGGGGCGGTGGCGGAACTAATGACAGCGAAATATTCTATTCATTAGTGAATATTATTCTTTCCAAAATACAAGACGAATATGAAAAAGAAGATGGGCAAGAATACGATTTCCAAATTTATCAATATGGTGACAACGTAGAAAGCCAAGAAAAAATGTATGACAGAATAAACGGATTATATAAAAGAGCTTTAAAAGAACAACTCAATGTTTCTGAACAACAGAAAATTGACGGGGATAGTGTAATCAATAGAAATAAATTCCCTCTAAACAAACTAGCTTATACTGTACAATCGCTAGAAAATTTTTCATTTTTAGAAGGACGAAGTTCATTAGATGGAAAAGATATTTTAGGAGATTTCTTTGAAAGTATAACCCGTGATGGTTTTAAACAAAACAAAGGACAGTTTTTTACACCAACGAATGTCGTAAATTTCCTATTGTATGCTCTACAATTAGACAATCTAGCCATAGAACGACTAAATACCGACAGAGAATTACCTTTAATCATCGACCCAAGCGCAGGAAGTGGAACGTATTTGGTGGAGGCAATGAAACTAATTACCAAAGAAGTAAAATACAAGCAATTCCATAAAGTACGAACTAGCAAAGACGTAAAATGGCGTTTTGACGAATTGTTCAAACCCGATTACCAAGAAAATAAATGGGCAAGGAATTATCTTTACGGCTCTGAAATAAACTTTGATTTAGGTACAGCTTCTAAAGTAAATATGATTTTGCACGGTGATGGTTCTACTAATATTTTTGTAAAAGATGGTTTATTACCTTTTCGTTTTTATGTAAAAGAAACTTCCCCTAATTATTTAGAAACTTCTAATACAGACGTTTTATACAACGACAAAGAAATAAACGGCAAATTTGATGTAGCCATAAGCAACCCACCTTTTAGTGTTGATTTGGATACACAAACCCAACGAGAAGTAAAAAATGCCTTTGTGTTTGGCGATAAAAAAAATTCTGAAAATCTTTTTATTGAACGTTATTACCAGCTCCTAAAAGAAGGTGGGAGGCTTGCAGTTGTACTGCCCGAAAGTGTATTCGATACTACGGAAAACAAATATATTCGTTTGTTTATTTTTAAATATTTCCATGTAAAAGCAGTAGTAAGTTTACCACAAATAACTTTTGAGCCTTTTACCAGCACCAAAACCAGTTTGCTTTTTGCACAAAAGAAAACTAAAAAACAAGTAGAAGCTTGGAATATAGTTTGGGATAAATACGGCAAAGAATGGAGTTTGCTAAAAACAAGAGTTACGGATTATGTAAAATATTTTGTAAACGAAGAAAAACTCAATAAAAAATGGGCAAAAGATGTAGTAGAAGATATGGAAAATAAAAACGATAAAAATATTTTAGCCAATATAAAACGTTTCTTGAAAGACTATATCACAGCAGAAGATACTACACTTGCACCAAAAGAACTTTTGACCAAATATGCTGATGAAATAGACAGCATTTCTAAATACGACAAAGACACCCAAATATTTGGGTTTTATAATGCTTGGTGGGTTTTTGGCGAAGTAGCTAAAGAATTGGATTATGATATTTTTATGGCAGAAGCCGAAAATGTAGGTTACAAACGTACCAAAAGAGGCGAAAACCCAATGCCAAACGATTTGTATGACATAGAATATGCCCCAACCAATTTAGACACCAAAGCAATAATTGAAGGCTACGAAAACGAAATAAAACGCTTTACCGAACTGCAAACCGAAACACAAACCGAACTAACCACAGCCGAAACCAAGTTTGCTGAAAAAGAAAACGACACCCTAAAAAAGAAAATAGAAAAACTAACCACCGAAGTGCAAAATTGGCAAACCAAAATAGATAGCCAAGAAGCCGAAAAAACTTTGGTAGAAAGTATTTTTGAAACCTATTACAAAGCAAGTAAACTAAAAGAACAATATACCGAAAGAACAGATAAAGAACTGATACACCATTTTAAAAATGGCATACTCGCACGCTATAAAAGCGATGATATTGTACTGCGTAAAACGGAATTATTAACCATACTAGACAGTATTAGAAACGAAGTAATATGGGAATGACAATAAAAAAAATAAGTCTGAAAAGTCTTTCAATTAATGAAAGACTTGGTTTGAAAGACTATTCTTTACTACATTTAAAAGACTTCGTTTATTTAAAAAATATTTTAGTCGATAATGATATTGTAAATGGAATAAAGTCAGGTCGAACGCCTTCAAAATTTAATGAACAATATTGGTATGGAGAATACGAGTTTCTTACAATGCAAGACGTTGATAAATCAGTTTTTATTCTAAATAGTGAATGTTTAGAAAAAATAACTGAATTTGCTATTGAAGAAGAAAAAACTCTTTTCAAGGCAACAAAGGGAGATTTAATATTTTCCAATGCTATGACAGTTGGGTTGGCTTTTGAAATTGATAGAGACGTTTATTTAAATCAAAATATTTTCGCTTTAAAGGTTGACAATTCAAAATATAGTAAAACTTTCTTAAAATGGTATTTCAATTTAGTTTTTAAACCAAATTTCAATAAAGTTCATACTTCAAAATATATATCAAAAGAAGAAGTTTCTAAAATTAAAGTTCCTAAAATTGCAATAGAAATTCAAAATGAATTAGCAAAGAAAATCCAACCCATAGAAACCGAAATCACCCACCTAAAAAACTCAAAACAAAAACCGTTAGATATAATCAATAAAGTATTTGGCGAAGAGTTTGGCTTTGATTGGGAGGAGTTTGAAAAACTAAGTAGAGAAAAAATATATAAAATTAAATTTTCTCAAATAAAAAACACAACAGATTTTAGAACTGCAACTAAATTTCATTCTATAAAGTATGATTTTTTAAAATTGCCGATTTTCAATCAACACAAGTTTAAAGATTTCGCAGAATTTATGACTTTGGGTAGACAAATTCAGCCTGAACAATTTGAAGAAGAAACCGATTACTATTATTTAATGCCAAATGCCATAAAAACAAACTCTTTAAATGACGATTTAATGAAAGAAATTAAACTTTCTTTTTTTGATAACTTAAAACATATTGCATTAAAATATAACGATTTAGTGTTAGCAGCTTCAGGAGAAGGTACAATTGGTAAATCAGCAATCTACAATTCAGACAAAGATGCAATTACTTCACAGTTCATAATGAAAATAGAACTTAAAGATAAATCTTTAGTTGAGTATTTTCATTACTACATGCAATCGTCTTATTTTTTATTAACTGTTGAGAAATTTAAAAAAGGTATGGGAAATATGACTAATATTTTTGTTTCACAAGTAAAGGATTTTCCAATTTTATATGACGAAGCTAAACAAACCGAAATTGTAGAAAAAATAAAATCACAAATAGACAGCCAAAACCTTATTGATGTACAAATAGAACAGAAACAACAAGAAATAAATGCAATAATAGAAAACGCAATAAAGACAGAATAGCTACAAGACAACTTTCCAATAAACCTAAAACGCCTACCAAGTTATTGGTAGGCGTTTTTTTATTAGTATAAAATAAGATGTGGCTAGTTTATTTCAACACATTCCCTTGGTTGTCGAGTACTATTATTTCGTATCCGAGTCGCATGAGTGGGAATTCTAAATAATCTTTATCTCCGACTATGATGATGAGCATTTT
>JAYUJA010000105.1:0-5959 GCA_043765495.1 Bacteroidia bacterium | reverse complement strand
ATATTGCTGTTGTATTGCTTTTAGTTCTTCTACTGTCATAATTTATCTAATCCAAAAAAAAGGTTTATCTTCTGCTGAAATATGGCTAGGAATATGGTATACAGGTTAGTACTTTTTCTATCTTTGCAGAGAATAATTTATTCATTAGAAAGGCGATTTTAGGTGTTGTTAAGAACTACAAAATTAGCCTTTCTTTTTTAATCAACATTTTTATCGGGTAGAGTAAACAAAAAGTTGCATTTATTACTTGAATCCACCGATTATTATTTAGCGTATGAGTGTGATTTTGCCAGTTTTGGATTCTGTATACTTCTTACCTCTTTTTTGGTGGGTGTAGGTTATTTTCCAAGTATAAATGCCCTCGTCGCCAAATACTGTTTTGATTATTCCATTCCAGCCTTCGTTCCAGTTAGTAGTTTGCCAGATTAATTCTCCCCACCTATCAAAAACTTCAAAATCATAATTTGTTATATATAAAGAAGATACATAAGTAATAGGGATGAATATATCATTTGTACCATCTCCATCAGGGGTAAAAGCAGTAGGGATATACAGGTTTGGTTTGCAGTAGTCTATTATCTGTACCGTATCGTATCCCATACAGCCGTTGCTATCGGTTACTTCTAGTTGTAGATTTCCTTCTTGCTGTGGGCGATAGTAATTAGTAATGGTTCCATCTTGCCAGTTATATAGCGTATATTGTTTATTTACTACTACTATGGCATCACTATTATCATAGCACCATACCAAACTATCCTGCAAAAAATCTTTTGGATTAAGGTGTATTGTTAGGTACATACTATCTTTTGTCACACACATTTGATTGTTAGTACTGGCTATGTATAATCCTTCATTGCTTACAATATAGCTAGGTGTAGTACTTCCGTCTTGCCACATTATTGGGTTAGTAGAGTTTGTAATTATAGGTATACTATGTGTTTTGTTTTCGCAAATAGCAGTATCTACTCCTATGTATAAAAAAGGATAGCTAACAATAGTTAAGTTGGTAATAATAACACTATCACAGCCCTGGGCATTGGTTAAAGTATCGTAATAAATGCCTGATAAGGTTTGTAAATCCCCACCTATAAAATAATTTTGTCCTTCGCAAATAGTCTTGTTTTGTGTATACTGTGTAGGTGTATTTACTACTACATTTGTTGTGATAATACTATCACAACCTATACTATTTATTAGCGTATCGTAGTAATTGCCTGCTAGGGTTTGCATCGCTCCGCCAACAAAATAATTTTCTCCTTCGCATATATTTACAGTGAGTAGTGTAGTATCCAGAGGGTGTACTACTAGGTAGGTAGTGCGGATACTATCACACCCTACGCCATTGGTCAAAGTATCGTAATAGGTGCTAGAAATAAAACGAGAACTACCTTCTATAAAATAACTTTCCCCCTGACAAATGTGTATAGAAGTATCTACATAGCTTTTTAATAAAACGGTTAAATTAGTAGTTCGGATACTATCACAGCCTACGGCATTGGTTAAAGTATCGTAATAAGTACCAGAAAAGGTTTGTATATTTCCACCCACAAAATAAGATTCTTGCGCACAAATAGATACTGCTGTATCCGAATACGTTACAGATAATACGGTCAATACAGTACGGATAACACTATCGCAGCCATGGGCATTGGTTAAAGTATCGTAATAAATACCAGAAAGAGTTTGTAAACCCTTACCAACAAAGTAACTTGAATTATTACAGATAGAAATGTTAGTGTCGTTGTATGTGCGATCAAAAACTACTAAATTACTAATAATAATACTATCACAACCTACGGTATTGGTTAAAGTATCGTAATAAAAACCTTGAAGATGTTGGTATTTTTGTTGTAATAAAACAGAATCATATGCACAAATATTAACTATTACATTATCTATTGTTATGTTTTTAATCACTAATTGGGTACGGATAATACTATCACATTGATTCATAGTTTGAAGTGTATCGTAATAAAATCCTGCTACTTTTCTATACTGATTTTGTAGCCAAATACTATCATTAGAACAAATAGCTACTACTGTGTTTATGGTATAAATAGGCAATAAATACAATGTAGTATACACCACACTATCACAGCCCCACCTAGAAGTATATATATCTTCGTAGGTTCCTTGTTGGGCTTGGTATGCTCCTGCTAGTAGTATACTATCTTTGTTGCATATATAAGCGTCGTTGTAAGCAGTATCTGGCGGCAGTACTGTAATACGAGTAGTTAAAGTATCGGTATCAAAATAAACAAAATAATCTGTGGTAGTTACTGGTCGTTGTATAAGGTACTGTCCTGTGTGTATGATGGTAGTAGGATCAGTCACTAACGCCCACCGAGGTGCCTGCCCAAGAAAGCAAGTAGCAATGGTGTCTATCCCACCACACGGGATAGTAGATGGTGCTTCGACTACATTTTCTGTTTCAATAAAATTGCAACTCAAATCGTACTGTACCCATAGTTTGAATACGCAGCCCCAGCCATCTCTAGATAATAAATCTAGGTTACGAATACTTATACTCTGAACAGGCTGTGTGGATTTGTCTATTACTATTTCTCCACCCATAGATAGTGTAGTAGTTCCAGCCCCTTTTAGTTGCCCGTTAGTAATAGTATAATTCACCAATGGCGTATATTGTGCACAGCTATTCAGAAAATTACTTACATCTACTACTTCGTTATATTGTAGGTCGTGTACTACGTTATCAAAGGAAATCTCTAATGCTTCACTTACCAAACCAGGAGTATAATCAAAACCATCAAATATTAATTTTATTTTTTTTATGGGATTAGTGAAACTAAACGTTAGTATCTCATCTAGCGAAGGAGCTGCTCCAATAGCATAATCGTTTCCATTAAAATTATAACAAGAAGGGTACGACTTATCCAACTTTATGTTCGGGATAGATAGGCTTACATCGTTACATGGGAGTATTTGATTAGGTAGGATAGAGCTTTTTATTACAGCCACCCAGCCACTATTGTTTAATACATTATTGAGGGGTAAAGTATCACAGCCGATAATAGATGGAAGTTCTTGGATATGAATGAATAGAATTAAGCTTTTGCAAATATTATTTCCATCACAGATGTTTATAACCACCGTATCATCGCCTATACTATTAGAAGTAGCTATATAACGGAAGCAAGTATCATTTATGACTGAAAAAGTGCCTAAATTCCTATTATTAGAATCTATAATAGTAGTAGTAAGCCCTTGGTGTATCATATTTGCATCTAGTGTAGTACAAATATAATTAGTTTGCCCATTATATAAGTTATCCACAATAGTATCCACACCACAATGGGGCTGTAGTAGTAAGCTAGTAATAGTAATACTATCACAATTGCCTATCGCACGGGAAGTAGTGTCTTTATACGTGCCTGCCTGCCCTATGAGTCTATCATGCCCTACGTTTGCTACTTCGCCATTGCATATTACTATGGATTGATAATGTACAGTATAACTCAGAGTAATGATACTTACTCTTCCCAAGTTAGTAGTACACCTACCACCCACAGACTGCAAAAAATAAGTAGTAGCACTAGTAGGATATACAACACTATCAGTAACAATCGCACCTAGATAGTCGCCTTGTCGCCATACCCATCGTTCTAGTGAATCTATACTTCCATTGGCTATTAAACGTACTGCCTGCCCTGCACATATTTCTGTCACATCAGCACTAGGAGTAGCAAAAGAATTGCAAGGATAATAGCAAGAATCATTACTCGTATTGGCTAGCGGATTATAGTTAATACCATTAATATCCATACAGCCCCTTATACGATATATACAGCTACCTGGTACGAATATGTTTGCATTTGCATTATAGTTCATAGCAATAGGATCGGTACAACCTTTAACGTCGTATGTACAGCTACCATCGTCATAATTAGCCCAAAGGTCTACATTATTAGCACTAGTATCCATACATCCGCCTCTTGGAGGAAAGTTACATGTACCATCGCTAAAATTTGCAGCAGGATTATAGTTAGTAGCCCTAGGTTCCATACAGCCTGGTATTCGGATTATACACGTACCGTCGTCGATAGTAGCGCGTGGATTATAGTTGATAGCCAAATTATCCGTACAGCCTGTGGCAGAATAAATACACGTTCCATCGTCCCGAGTAGCATTTGCAGTATAGTTAGTAGCAAATCTATCTGTACAGCCTAATACTTCGACTGGATATACACATGACCCATCATTTTGATTTGCATTTTGATTATAATTAGTAGCAAATGGATCCGTACAACCCCTAATTGGCAGCACACACGACCCATCATCGCGAGTAGCATTGGCATTATAATTAATAGCAGCAGCATTCGTGCAACCGCCCCCAGACACTTGTGCAGAAATAATATTTGAGAATAAAATAAATAAAAGTAGAGTATATTTTTGCATAAAAAAATGGATTTAATGATTACACTTTTTCTTAAGCAAGTTAAAACAATATTTGTCTGTAAATACAGCATCTCAAAAATTATTTATTTATCTAATCTTTCTTCTCCATTATTCATTATTCATTATTATCTCTGCCATTTCCTCCACAGTTTTCGCATCTTCTAGTCCAAAAGCCCCAATACGAGTTCTTACCAGCGAAGTCAAGTATGCGCCCGACTGCAATGTTGTGCCTATGTCTCGCGCTAGGGAGCGGATATACGTACCTTTGCCGCACACTACTCGTAAGGTAAGGAACGGCAAATCTATGTTTTTTATTTCTAATTCATAGATGGTAATTTGCTTGGGTTGTAGTACTAATTCTTCGCCATTGCGAGCATATTCGTACGCTCTTTTTCCATTGGTTTTTACAGCCGAGTAGATAGGAGGTATTTGATCTTGTTTGCCTATGAATTTATCCAATGCTTGATATACTAGTGTTTTGGTAATATGCTCGGTAGGGTATTGGTTGTCTTCCTCGGTTTCTACATCAAAACTAGGCGTAGTAGCTCCTAGTTTTAGGGTAGTAGTATACTCTTTCAAGCCGTCTTGTATATCGCTTATTTCTTTTGTTTTTTTGCCAGTACATATTACTAACAAGCCACTTGCTAGCGGATCGAGCGTGCCAGCATGTCCGATTTTTATTTTTTCGTTGTAGGTTTTTAATAGTACAAATTTTAGTTTATTTACCACATCAAAAGAAGTCCAGTGCAGTGGTTTATTTACTAATAGTATTTGCCCTAGTTGCCATTTATTAGGAGTATCACTCATCAGCAGTATTTTTGTTAGAAGTAGAACGGATAATTAAGCGTAAAGATTGGTCGTAGGTGATGTAATTCCATAACCAATTGATGAATACTAATATTTTGTTTTTAGCTCCGAGAATAGCTATCAAGTGGATAAACATCCATACCAACCAAGCAAAAAACCCTTGGAATTTCCATTGTGGTAAGTCTACTACAGCTAGGTTTTTACCCACAGTAGCCATAGAGCCTAGGTCTTTGTATTGAAATTCTTTCATGGGTTTGTTTTCTAATAAAGCTACCATGTTTTTTGCTAGTACATCGCCTTGTTGTAATGCTACTTGGGCTACTTGGGGGTGTCCGCTAGGGTATTTCGTACTGCTCATGCATGCGATGTCACCTACTGCGAATACGTTTTCATAGCCGAGTATTTTATTATAGTTATCTACTTTTATTCTTCCATTAGGTAGTATTTGTTGTGTATCGATGCCTTGTAGCGAATTTCCTTTTATACCTGCTGCCCATATTACTGTTTTAGATGGTAAAATCCTGCCATCGTCTAGGATAGCGTTATGTCCATCATAGCTTACTACCCTGGCATCTAGCAGTACATTTACGCCTAATTTTTCTAGGAATTCCAACGCTTTTGCAGAAGCTACTGACGACATGGTTTCTAGTACTCTATCGCCCGAGCTTACTAGTTGGATATTCATTTTAGTAAAATCCAATTCGGCATAGTCTTTTGGTAGGATATGTTTTTTCAT
>JAYUJA010000104.1:0-23806 GCA_043765495.1 Bacteroidia bacterium | reverse complement strand
CAGAAATATGTAAAAACAGCAATAGGATTTATCAAATCAGATAGAAAAATCGGAAATATCGATCCAGCTCGTATTACATTTAGAGGATATGGAGAAAGCCAAGTATTGACTTGCCCATGTGAAGGACCAGACAGCAAAAAACAAGCAGAAAGTTGTGACGAAGCTACGCACCAAAAAAATCGTAGAACTATGGTAAAAATTATTTCTAAATAATAGTTTAGCTATATCTATCACCTTATAAAATACTAATCCACCTCTCAACAAGGTGGATTTTTTTTATTATATTTGCTTTTTTATGAACTTTTTTATGAACTCTACTATTGCTATCTGTACACTATCTAGCATACCAGTACACGCTGAACCTAGTGACACATCTGAAATCACAAATCAAATTTTATTTGGAGAACTGTTGATTATTGAAACGATAGAGGAAAAATGGAGCTTTATCACCAGTGAGTACGATGGCTACCAAGGTTGGGTAGATAATAAACAATATATCTTTTTAGAAAACAGAGAGGAATATACTTTCACTGTTACTACTTCTGCTATCACTATTTTACAAGAAAAAAATACCAATAAGCTACATTATCTTTCTATTGGTTCTAACCTTCCTATCCTAGATACTAAAATAAAAATAAATGAAATAGAATATATCGAAATAAGTCATAACCTCCCTACTTGTGATGATTTATCGGTTTATGTAGGCACTCCTTATCTATGGGGTGGGCGTTCTATATTCGGTATAGATTGTTCTGGGCTTACGCAAATTATCTATAAATTGCAAGGTATTGCGTTGTTACGAGATGCGAATCAACAAGCAGAACAAGGAATAGCCATCGAATGGAACGATAGAAAAAAAGGAGATTTAGCTTTCTTTTCTAATAAAAACAATAAGATAACCCATGTAGGGATTTTAGTAGATAAAAATAATCTATTGCATGCAAGCGGAGAAGTACGGATAGATACACTAGATACTACTGGAATATGGAATGCTAGCAAGAATAAATACACGCATTCTTTGGCTTTTTTACGAAGTATAGAAAGATAACTATTATTTTATACTTTTGTGCCATATAATACCACTATCTCATGTACCAAGCTATCCAAGACGGAATTCTTATAGGATTATTATTAAATTTTTCATTTGGTCCTATTTTTTTCTTATTGATAGAATTAAGTATTAAAAGAGGATACGCAGCAGCGTTAGCACTAGATATAGGCGTGTTTTCGAGTGATATAATGTATATGTTAGTAGCTTATTTTGGTGCAGATTATTTTAAAAAATATTTCAATACTAACTATATTGGCATTATTGGAGGGGCTTTGATTATTAGTTTTGGAATAACTAAATTTCTAGGGAATGAAAAAGAAAAAAAAGCGGTAGAAGTGGATAAAAATACATTAGAAGAATCGTATACTACGCTAGCATTGAAAGGCTTTTTTATCAATACGTTCAATCCTAATGTATTCATAATATGGTTTGCGCAAGCAAATTTGAGCTTTAATAAATACCAAGGCGATACCAACAAAGTTTTTTCTTACCTCATTGCCATTTTATTGGGATTTGCAGTTATTGATTTAGTAAAAATATATTCTGCCTACAAAATACGGGATTACCTAAACGATACTATTATGCAAAAAATAAATAAAGTAGTAGGAATTATTTTGATAGGAATTGGCGTATATCTAGCATTAAGTTCTTTTAATGAATTACATACCAACCTATGAGAATGGGCATGGCTATCAACAAATGATACAGCAAACTAGTTTCTATGTAGATATTGAATTTAATAAGCCATACATCTACCGTTTTTAATTCATAAAAATGCCTATTTTGTACTCTGAATAAATCATGGTCTATGCTTTTATGGTTCTCATATTTATGCAATACCTTCTGATATTTTACATTTATTTTCTCACAAAAATCTTTCTTATCCTCTTCTTTGGGATTACTGTTTAGGGTTTTAAATATTCGTATTTCATTGTAAAGACTGCTTAACTCTAATGCACAATCATGGAACTTATGCGCCCTTAATTTATAGTCTCCAGCATTCTCTATCTGGCTTAATACCAGTACCAATATAGAAATAGCTGTCGTACCAATAGAAATATAACTTTGCAACGATTTAAGATTTTCTGTCAGAGGGTAGATAGTCAATAAACCAGCAATAATAAGGTACATCGACAACAAAGCCAACGTGGTATTAGAAAGATTAGTTTGTTTTAATAGTCTTTCGTTGGCTATAAATATCGCCCCTTTCGTAGTCCATAATTTATGGTTCAACTCTTCTAGGAATGTTTTATTTAAATGGGCTTTGTGCGTAGGCAGGTTGGAATTGTTATCTGTTAATTTCATAGAAAAGTAATTAAAATATAGAATTGCAAATCCAAAAAACGCTCCACATAAAATACATCTTATTATCAAAAATATTTTAGGTTTTTTAAATACTTAATTTGTAAAAGATATTTTCTTTTTTTATATCTTTGCACACTTATATTGAAAATAATACAAGATTAACCCATTATATTAAATCATTTTATACTTATGAAAAGTAGCCCATTATCGTTATATAGTTGCCTGCTGATGGCTACTATGTTTCTAGGAGGATTGCAAGCCCAACAAAAAAGTTGTGGAACAGATGAAGCGCATCAACATAATATGCAAGACCCTATCTACCAACAAAATTACCAAGCTTACCAAGAAGCATTACAAACGTATCTAGCAAACCCTATTGCAGACAAAACAGACACCTTACGCATAATCCCCGTAGTAGTACACGTGATCCATGATGGAGCGATAGGTAATGTGACAGATGAGAAAGTACAAGAACTAATAACGTACATCAACAAAGATTATCGTAAACTAAATCCAGAAGTAGCACCAGCACATTTTGATAGTTTGGCAGCAGACTGCTGGATACAGTTCCGTTTGGCAAAGTTAGATCCCCAAGGAAATTGTACGAATGGCATCACCCGTACCCAATCTACCCAAACGTATTATGCCGAAAATAACGTAAAAGAATTAATCTATTGGGATACCCAACACTACTTGAATATATGGGTAGTACAGCATATTGACAAAACAATACGAGGAGGGCTAGGTGTTGCAGGGTTTGCAACCTTCCCAGGTACGACAGTGGATTCACGACAAGGAATAGTACTAGATCAAAGCCAAGTAGGATACGATGCATTCAATAGAAATAGAACCGTAACCCATGAAGCAGGACACTGGCTAGGATTGCGACATATATGGGGAGATGGGGCTACTAAATGCTCTGGCGATGATGGTGTGAACGATACACCACAACATTGCGGTCCTAATCTAGTTGCTGCTTTCAATATATACCCAAAATTAGTAGGTACTTGGTGGGATAATACTTCCAATCCAGCGTGTGTATCTACTGGTCCTAATGGAGAAATGTTCATGAACTATATGGATTATTCCGCTGGCTATGAGCAAAATATGTTTACCAAAGGACAAAAACAAATAATGGATTTTACACTTGCTAATTATAGACGTTATTTACACTCCACCGAAAATTTAAGAAGAACAGGCGTAATAGACGGCCCTACTACTTGTAAGCCTGTGGTTAGTTTCTATACGAATCGTAAAATGATATGCGAAGGAGATAACATAGATTTTACACCCGTAGTATCTAATGGTACAGTAAGTACGTATAATTGGACATTTGAAGGAGGAAATCCAGCTACTTCTAGTAACGCAACCCCTAATGGAGTACAATACCCAGCACAAGGTCTGTACAGTGCAACACTAGAAGCAAGTAATGCACAAGGATCAGGTACAGCTACAACACCAAACGTAGTAATAGTAAGCCCAACTACAGCACAGTACAGTGGAAGCGACTATTTTGCAGAAGCATTCGACGGACCTGCAGACATCGCAGATTGGTACATATTCAACGATGGTAACGATGCAGTAAGTTGGAAACTATCGCCAAGTAATACAGGAGCAGGCACACGTCCATACTCTCTTATGTTAGAAAATCAAAATAATGAAAAAGGAGAAATAGACGAATTAGTAAGCCCATCATATAACCTAACAGGAGTATCTAGCCCTACCCTACGATTCACGTATACAGGCGCTACCAACCAGCCTACACTAGTACCAAATGATGACGCTAGTGCGCTTATTACTAATCCTAATCGCTCTTTATTGAAAGTATATATATCTAAAAATTGTGGTAAAAATTGGGTTTTATTAAGTGGAGGAACTTTCCCTAATGCTACCAATGCAACAACATTAGCCGCAACTAGACTATACACAGCAGGTTTTCAAGAGTCGCCTTACTACCCAATGAGTAGCCAAGATTGGAAAACACAAATAGTAACTATTCCAGCAAATTTTGCAGATGAGACGAATGTACGATTCAAATTTGAATACACATCAGCAGGAAAAGATAATAATTTCTTTTTAGATGATGTAAATATCGGAAGCAACTTACTAGGAATAGATGAGTATACAGGAATCAGCAACTTGGAAGTATACCCTAATCCTACAAATAATTCTTTACAAATAAGCTTCCAATCCACCGAAAACCAGACTGTGAGTATGCAAATGTATGATCTAGTAGGTAAAAAAGTACAAGCAGGTCAAAAAATGCAAGTAGGAATAGGTACTCATACATTACAAGCAGACTGTAGCAACCTACAACAAGGTACATACTTACTAAACATTCAAGTAGGAGACAAAACAGTAGTGAAAAAAATAAACGTATTGCATTAATTAGATGCCTCTTTTATCTATAATATAAAAAACCCTAACGCTCCATAAAACTATGGAGCGTTTTTTTATTGTTAAATACTTAAATTATTTATTACTTTTGCTAGGTTGTTACCTAATTTTATTACCCACATGAAAAGAATTGCTATCAATGGTTTTGGCAGAATCGGACGACTAGTTGCCCGTATTATATTAAAAAACAAAGAATTAGAATTAGTTGCTATCAATGATTTAGCTACAGCACCTACGCTTGCCCATTTGCTAAAATACGATTCTATCCATGGAAAATACGATGCAGCAATAAGCGTAGAAGAAGATTATATTTGCATCGACGATAAAAAAATAAAAGTATATGCCCAAAAAGACCCTTCATTATTGCCTTGGAAAGAACTAGACGTAGATGTAGTAATAGAATCCACAGGAAGATTTTTGGATAAAGAATCCGCTAGTATGCACATCGCAGCTGGAGCAAAAAAAGTACTACTATCCGCGCCTCCAAAATCCAACGATATACTAACGGTAGTACTAGGCGTGCAAGAACAATATTTATACGACAAAAAAATACATCTACTATCCAATGCCTCGTGTACTACTAACTGCGTAGCACCTATGTTGCGAGTTTTAGAAACTATTCTACAAATAGACTCTGCTTGGATAAGCACTGTACACGCTTTTACAGGCGATCAATCAATTGTAGATGCACCCCACAAAGATTTAAGACGAGCGCGAGCAGCTTCCCAATCCATCATACCAACCACCACAGGAGCAAGCAAAGCTATTACCGCATTATTCCCACACCTAGAAGGTAAACTCGACGCAGTAGGCATACGAGTACCCGTGCCAGATGGCTCGCTAGTAGACATTATTATCCATACTTCCACGTTAGGTATTACCAAAGAAATCATCAACAAAACATTCCAGGAAGCCGCTACAACGTATCTAAAAGGTATTATAGAATACACCGAAGAGCCACTCGTATCCATCGATATTATAGGAAATGCCCATTCTGCTATTTTGGATAGTGAACTTACATCAGTAGTAGGGCAGCAAATAAAAATAACAGGTTGGTACGATAATGAATATGGCTACTCCAACAGAATTGTAGATGTACTACATAAATGGGATTAAAACAACAGTAATGTGTAGTTTTTTATTTATATATTAAAAAAATAGACACTTTTTTAGCTTTTTTTAGACTTTAGTACGTGTATAGTCATTATTTTTGTTACCTTTGAATGTTCTAAAAAAAACAAAAAATGTCAAAAGCTCACCCTAACGAAAAAATTATTCGTATCAATATCGAAGACGAAATGAAGTCTGCGTATATTGATTATTCGATGTCTGTAATTGTATCCCGTGCGCTACCCGATGTACGTGATGGACTAAAACCAGTACACAGAAGAGTATTATTTAGCATGTCCGAATTAGGAGTTACGTACAATAAAGCACATAAAAAATCGGCTCGTATAGTAGGAGAATGTTTGGGAAAATACCACCCACACGGCGATAGCTCTGTATACGATACAATGGTGCGTATGGCACAAGACTGGTCGTTGCGTTATACACTAGTAGATGGGCAAGGTAATTTTGGATCTATCGATGGAGATAATCCTGCTGCTATGCGGTACACCGAAGCAAGATTAAAACGTATATCCGAAGAAATGCTTGGCGATTTGGATAAAAATACGGTGGATTTCAAACCAAATTTTGATGATTCATTAGAAGAACCAACGGTATTACCTACTCGTATTCCAAACTTATTAGTAAATGGTGCATCAGGAATAGCCGTAGGAATGGCTACTAATATGCCACCACATAATCTATCCGAAGTAGTAGACGGAACCGTAGCATATATCCAAAACCCAGAAATAACGATAGAAGAACTAATGACCCACGTAAAAGCCCCTGATTTCCCAACAGGAGGAACTATATATGGCTATGAAGGTGTAAAAAATGCTTTCGAAACAGGTAGAGGAAGGATAGTAATACGCGCAAAGTACAACATAGAACAAATGGACGCAGGGCGTGAAAGAATAGTAATAACAGAAATCCCCTTCCAGTTGAATAAATCTGACTTACTACAAAAAATAGCAGAACTAATCAACGAAAAGAAAATAGAAGGCATATCCGAATTAAGAGACGAATCGGACAGAGATGGTATGCGTGTAGTATTCGAACTAAAAAGAGACGCTATCACCAGTGTAGTAATGAATAGTTTGTATAAATTTTCGTCGCTTCAAAGTTCGTTTAGTGTAAATAATATCGCCCTAGTAAAAGGCAAACCAGAATTATTAAACCTAAAAGATATGATTCACCATTTCGTGGACCATAGAATGGAGGTAGTAATACGAAGAAGCAAATACGAACTAGAACAAGACGAAAAACGTGCACATATACTACAAGGCTTATTAATAGCACTAGATCACCTAGACTCTATTATAAACCTTATCCGTAAATCCAAAACCCCAGAAGACGCTAAAAACGGATTAATACAAACGTATAATTTAAGCGAGGTACAAGCCAAAGCAATCCTAAACATTACGTTACAACGTCTTACTGGACTAGAAAGAGATAAAATAACAACCGAATACGATGAATTACAGAAAAAAATATCTTACCTAAACGAAATATTGGTAAACAATGATTTACGTAAAGATATCATAACCAAAGAATTATTAGAAGTAAAAGAAAGATATGGCGATGCACGTCGTTCAGAAATAGTATATGCTGCCGATGAATTTAGAATGGAAGACATCATTCCTAACGAAGATGTAGTAGTGACTATATCCCACCTAGGCTATATAAAACGTACCCAACTATCCGAATATAGAACCCAAAACAGAGGCGGAAAAGGATCAATAGGAAGTACTACCCGTGACGAAGACTTTTTGGAACACTTATTCGTTGCTTCTGCCCACGATTATATGCTATTGTTCACAGAACAAGGAAAATGTTTTTGGATGCGAGTATACGAAATACCAGAAGGTACAAAAGCATCGAAAGGAAGAGCTATACAAAACTTAATACACCTAGATGCTGGAAATAAAGAAGAAAGTGCAGGAGAACTAAAAAATCCAGATAAAGTAAAAGCGTACGTAAATGTAAAAAGCCTTTCCGATGCAGAATATCTAAAAAATAACTACATCATACTATGTACGAACAAAGGAACAGTGAAAAAAACTAGCCTAGAAGCTTATTCTCGCCCTCGTACCAATGGTATAAACGCTATCACTATCCGCGAAGGAGAACAACTACTAGAATCCCGCTTGACGAATGGTAAATCGGATATACTAATGGCTTCCTACTCTGGAAGAGCAAATCGTTTCAACGAATCCAATGTGCGCCCTACAGGTCGTACAGCAGCGGGAGTTACTGGTATGCGCCTCGAAAATGATACCGACGAAGTAGTAGGTATGATTTGTATAGATCCAGAAGCAGAAAATAGACCAGACATATTAGTATTATCCGAAAATGGATATGGAAAAAGAACTAGCCTAGACGAATACAGAGTGGCGAATAGAGGCGGAAAAGGCCCTCGTACCCTAAAAGTGACAGATAAAGTAGGAAAATTAGTAGGTATAAAAGAAGTGACAGATGAAGACGATATTATGATTATCACACAAAATGGTGTAACTATCCGATTACATGTAAGTGACTTAAAAACCCTAGGACGACTAACACAAGGAGGAAAACTAATAACCCTAAAACGCAAAGATAGCATAGCCGCCATAGCAAAAACCCCACGCGAAGAAGACGAAGAAGAAATAGACGAAATAAACACTGAATCTATTGTATAATATACCTATAAAACTAAAAAGCTCCTATCAAAGGGCTTTTTTTATTCTGTATAATGGGTAGTATTTTATTTTCTTGTAACTTTATGTTGTTTTACTATCTTTGCGTTAATCAAACTATTAAAAAATATCGCACTTTTACTTTCCCTATGATTATGAACATATTTATTGAGAATAAATAAATTATTCTTTTTTGTATATTTGCAGACTGAATTGGTAATAAATACAATTTTATTATTGATTATTATGTGTATATTAATTCTAAATACACCTGTATTAAACTCATTATCAATATATTATATTTTATAACTTTCATAAAACAGACGATTATGGCTAAAATTAAATTTATAAATCATGCATCATATATTCTCTATCATGACAATATAAAATTAATAACAGATCCATGGATTGAAGGCTCTGCCTTCTACGAAGGTTGGAATTTAATAGAACCTACAAAATTTAACTACAACGATTTTAATGACATAACACATATTTGGTTTTCACATGAACATCCAGATCATTTTAGCCCATCTAACTTAAAAAATATTCCTCCAGCGACAAGAAAAAAAATTACAATACTTTTCCAAGAAACTAAAGATAAAAAAGTAATTCAGTTTTGTGAAAAATTGGGTTTTAAAAATTGTATTGAATTACCACCAGAATGGTTTGAACTTGCTCCTGATTTTAAAATACTAAATGTACCACACACTGATGGAGATTCTTGGATGTGTATTAAAGCAGGAGATTACACCGTGTTAAATGTTAATGATTGTGTTTTTGAATATGATAAGCAAATAGCTAAAATGAAATCTAAAATAAATACAAATAAAATTGATGTTTTGTTTACTCAGTTTTCTTACGCTAACTGGGTTGGAAATAAAGAAGATACAGAGATTAGAAAAAAATTTGCTGCAAATAAAATTAAAGAAATAGAAAGACAAGTTTGTATATTAAAACCAAAGTATACCATTCCATTTGCAAGTTTTGTTTGGTTTTGTAACGAAGAAAATTTTTATATGAATGATGAAATAAATAAAATTGATTTTGTACATAGGTATATTTTTGAAAAACTAGATACTACACCAATTATATTATTTACTAACGATGAATGGGATATAAATAGTAACCATGACTCTACAATATCTGTATCTAAATGGGTTACTAGTTATAAATCAAATATATGTGTAAGAAATACAACTAAATCACAATTTGTTGAACAACATAATTTAATTGAATTAGGTAATAAATTTATTGAAAACTTAATAAAAAATAATACACGATGGATGAACTTTTTTCTAAAACAAACTAATATTTTTGTTGAAGATCATAAAACATCTTATACCCTATCTTTACATGGCTTTAAAGAAACTGAATTAGAAGCAGAGAAATGTGATATCTCGATGAGTTCTGATTCCTTACAGTATTGTTTTAAATTTTTATGGGGAGGATCAACAACTAGAATTAATGGGAGGTACCAGATTCCTAAATATGGACGGTTTTATAATTGGAAATTATATTTCCAAACTTCTGAATTAAATAATCATGGAGAAAAATTTGATCTGAAATTTATATTTTTTAGTATCTACAGAAGTTTTAGACGGAAATTAAAACTATTTATCAAATAAGATAGTAGTATTAAAAGGTTCTATTAACGATGAATGACAGAGACAGTAACAATAAAATAGTAGCAACGTATTTCTTTAATTTATATAAAAATGGTATCTGGTACTTAATACAAGACATCTATTCTCCTGAATTATCCCAAAAGGATAAAAAAACAATACTATAAAAAGCTACGACTATTCTACTACAAAAAGAAAAAGTAGATCTAATAAGAACGTGGGATTTTACACATAATGAATACAATAACGAACAAATAGCCACTAAAAAAGAAGCTGGATACATACATTTAGAAAAAGGATTTGAATTTGTTTGGCTTCCATTATCGCCTAAAACTTCTTTACAGACTGAAAATTTTCATTTAAGTAGATTGGCTACACAAGGAATTATCTAGTGCCTCCATTCCATTAAAAATAATGAAATCATTTTTTGTTTAATAAAAACACTAAACCACTGATTATTAATTTTTTATGTTTTTAATGGCTTATATCTAAAATAAAAAGCAAATAACATACTTATTTTTTATACATTTGCCCGCTTAAAACATTTAATACGTACTGCATAAATTATTATTATTGAATTATGAAAGGAAAGAGTTTAATCACATTTTTGGCAATTATTTTTAGTATTACTTGTCTTTATGAATTGTCTTACACATGGAAGGCAGGGCAAATAGACGACGAAGCCACCGTTAAAGCCAAAGGAAACCCAAATTTACGCCGTAGGTACTTGGATTCCATTTCTAATAAAGAAGCGTGGATGGGACGTACTAGTGCCGAAACTAGACAGAAAGCTTTACAAATGGGGCTGGATTTACAAGGAGGTATCAGTGTTACGTTAGAGAGTTCTATCCCTGACATCATCACGAACCTATCGTCAGGTAGCCAAGATCCTAATTACCAAAAAGCTATTCAAAAAGCTAGAGCAGACAACAAAGCAAACCCTCAAAGTGATTTTATTACACTTTTTGCAAGTAACTTTGAAGCCATAGCACCCAACGATAAATTAGCTTCTCCTTCCATATTTGGAAATAGAGACATGGGAGATAAAATAAAATCTACCATGAGCAACAACGATGTAGTAAATGTACTACGTAGTGAAGTATCTGCACAAGTAGAAACCTCTTTTAATGTACTAAAACAACGTATAGACAAGCTAGGAGTAGCATCTCCTACTATCCAACGCCTTCCTCAAAAAGGACGTGTACTAGTAGAACTACCAGGAGCAGACGACCAAGAGCGTAGTGAAAAAATGCTTACCTCGGCAGCACAGTTAGAATTTTGGGAAACCTACCTAAACGGACAACAATTTGATGGATACAAAAGCGCAGCAGATAAAAAATTAGCAGAAATAATGGGTGGTGTAACCGATAGTACCAAAGCTACTAACGACTCTACCGCTGTGGCTACAAAAGATACCGCTAACAAAGAAAAAACAAAAGAAGAATACGCAAAAGAAAATCCATTAAGCGTAGTATTAAACCCTAATGTATACAAAGATAACCAAGGACAGTATAAATATGCAGAAGGTGCTTGTGTAGGAGTTTCTAATGCAAAAGATACCGCACAAGTAAACAAATACCTAGCTATACCAGCGATAAAAGGAGTATTCCCAGCAGATGTACGTTTTGTATGGAGTGCACAAGAAGAATACGGTTTAGGATCACGCGTGTTCGGATTGTATGCTATAAAACTAGCTAGCAAAAACGCTATAAGAGCAAACAAACCAGTAATATCAGGTAATATGATATCGGGTGCAAGAGCAGATAGAGATGGAAACAAACCAGCAGTATCGTTAGAAATGACAGGAGAAGGAACTTCTTTATGGAGAAAAGTAACCAAAGACCTATCTTCCCAAAACCCAAAAGGTGCAGTAGCCATCATCATGGACGGAGCAGTATTTTCGGCACCAACTGTACAATCTGAAATTACAATGGGTAGAACACAGATTACAGGTATGGACGATAGAGGCGCACAAGATTTAGCAAATATATTGAATGCAGGTAAAATGGACGCACCATTCCGAGTAGTAGAAGGAGCAAAAGTAGGATCGGAAATAGGAGCATCGGCAGCAAAATCAGGTTTATTATCTTCGCTAATAGGTTTATTGTTGATATTCGTATTCGTAATAGCTTACTATAACAAAGCAGGTATGGTAGCAGCAGTAGTATTAGCAATCAACTTATTTTTCCTAATAGGAGTAATGGCATCTATGGGAGCAGTACTTACACTACCAGGTATAGCAGGGGTAGTATTGAGTATCGGTATGGCAGTGGATTCGAATGTACTATTATACGAAAGAGTGAAAGAAAATTTAAGAGATGGAAAAAGCTTACGCCTATCTATCGACGAAGCATTTAGTATGCAAGGAGCTATCCCAGCTATATTAGATTCGAACATTACTACCTTATTGACAGGAGTTATTTTATTGACATTCGGTTCAGGTTCTATCAAAGGTTTTGGGGTAACATTAGTAGCAGGTATTATTATCTCGTTATTTACTTCTATTTTCCTTACAAGAGTAATATTTGAATGGCTGATGAATAAAGGACAAGACATAAAATTCTGGATACCAGCTACTGAAAAACTAATGATGGACAATGACTTTGACTTCATCAAAGGACGTAAAAAATTCTATATTATTTCTGCAGTGATTATAGCATTAGGTATCCTTTCTATCGGTGTACGTGGGTTTAGCTACGGTGTAGACTTCCAAGGAGGAAGAAGCTATGTAGTAAAAGCAGACAAGCCTCTTTCAGAAGATGCTTTACGTTCTAAACTACAAGTAGCATTACCAAAAGCAGCTACACAAGTAAAAAGCTATGGTGGAGATAACCAAGTACGAATAGTAACTACTTACCTACTAGACGATACCAATAACACTACCGATGCAAAAGTACAAGAAATAATAAGTACCAACGCAAATCAAGTAACAGCAGGAAGCAAAATAGTAAGCTCTCAAATAGTACGTTCGTCTATCGTAGAAGATATTAGAGATTCTGCAATGTGGTCCGTAGGCTTGTCTTTATTAGTAATATTTGGGTACTTATTGTTCCGATTTGGTAGATTTGAATTCAGTATAGGCGCTATTGCTGGACTTGCTTATGTGGTAATATTCGTATTAGCATTATTCTCCATAGGACACGGCTGGTTGCCAGTAGCACTAGACATAGATCAGGCTTTGATAGCAGCATTACTTACCGTAGTGGGGTACGCAATCAATGATACAGTAGTAGTATTTGACCGTATCCGTGAATATCTAGCTGATAATGAAACCAAAAAAGATAGCGTAGAAGTGGTTATTAATAATGCCTTGAATAGCACATTAAGCCGTACTGTAATCACAGGTATCTCGGTAATAGGCGTATTGTTCATATTATTGGTATTTGGTGGAGATTCTATTCGTGGTTTTGCATTAGCGATGCTAGTAGGAGTAATAGTAGGGACGTATTCGTCTTTATTCGTATCTTCTCCTATTGTAGTAGATCTTGCATTACGTAACAAGAATGGCTTAACTGCTGGCCAAATTACACCTGAAATTTTGAATAAAGTATAACATACTATTTTCTTATAATAAAAATACCTATAAAAGCGACTTTAGTAATAAGGTCGCTTTTATTTTTTGTACAAAGAAATGGTACTAAAACTATTTGTCTTTTTTTACCTTTGGTTTTAATAAAAATAAAGGTAATTTTGCAGGTAGTATATTTCTTTACATTTTTATATAAAAAAACAAAACAATGGCATTAAAAATAGGCGATAAAGCCCCAGATTTCAAATTATTGAATACCGAAATGAAAGAAATCACTCTTTCAGGACTAGCAGGTAAAAACGTGGTAGTATTGTTTTTTCCAGCAGCATTTACAGGCGTGTGTACAGCAGAGCTTTGTCAAACTCGGGATAACATTGCTTTTTATTCCAACTTGAATGCTACTGTTGTAGGTATCTCGGTAGATTTACCATTTTCGCTAGCGAAATTCAAAGAAGAGCAAAAATTACCTTTTGACTTACTTTCTGATTTTAACAAAACTACTTCCCAAGCCTACGATTCGTTTTATGCAAATTGGATTTTGGGATTAAATGGTGTAGCAAAGCGTTCGGCTTTCGTACTCAATGGGGAAGGAAATGTAGTATACGCGGAAGTGTTAGAAAGTGCTGGTGATATGCCAAATTTTGACGCAGTAAACGCCGCTTTACAAGCAATATAAAAATCCATACTTATTACATAAAAAAGGGAATATGCTATATACTGCATATTCCCTTTTTTGCTATTTATCCCTTATTTATAAAAACTAGAAATAAAATTAGGATAGCTGCTAGCAAGATGAAGTTAAGGATTTTGTTGGATTTTAATTGCCTAGTTAAGTTATCTATTTGTGTATCAAAATTAGTTGTATTGATTTGCACTACTTTTTGTTGGGTTGCTAATTGATTTTTGAGTGTATTGATTTCGGTAATCCATGGTTTATTATCCCTTAATTCCCAAATATCTTGCTCTATGGCACCGAATTTATTAGTGAACTTATTCTCTATATCTAGTTGCACATTTTTGGATTTATCCTCCATTCCTAAAATACTAGTTTGAAATGCTTGTATTAATGTTTTATGTAAAGCAGATATTTCTGCCCATTTTGTTTGTGTACTGTCGAGCATTTGTTGGGATTCCATGGAAGAAACTTTTGTTTGGAGTGTCCATTTTTTTATGTTTTCGTGCAACTCTTGGGTTAAGGTTTCATTAGAACTTACCATCTCTACCCATTTTGCTTGCATAGTATCCAGCATTTGTTCGGATTCAAAAGCTGACATTTTTATTTTTTTTGTACAATCCAAAATACTTATTTGCACATCTTTTATCTGTATTTCATTTGCGTTTATCCTATCTTCGATTTTTGCTTGCGTACTATTTAGCATTTGTTGGGATTGAGCAAAAGATATTTTTGCTTGTTGGATATATTCAATAGCTTTTTTTAACTGATGAAGTTCTTCTTGCAATTGAATTTCAATGTCTTGTTCTGAATTATTTTCCATGGTTTAATATATAAAATAGTATTTAATGCCCTGTAGCATCTTTAAGGCTGTCAAAATCACCGCCTGCTTCTCTACAATCGTCATAATCACCATATTGCTCACCAGTTATTGCATAAAAAGCATCTCTTTTATAGTCATCATCTGTTTCATAATAGTATTGTTGGTATGTATCTTCTTCTGGTAGATGGGTTTCAGTTGGTTGTGGTTGGGTTGTCAAAAAATCTGCAAAATAGGTATTGAACGATTGAAGTGATTCTAGAAGTGACTTTCGATTTTTAGTCTCTTTTTTGTTGGTTGTATTGTTGCTTGTATTGTTGTTATTATTTTCCGTAGTTGATTGCTTATCGTTAGGAGGTGTAAAGGTTTGTTTTTCATAAAAATCAGTTGTTGCTAATTCATCTTCTTTTATGACAGCAGATTTCTTATACGTATATTCTTGTTTTTTTGAATTATGTGGGTTTGATGTAGGTGTATGATACGATTTATTTACACGAGCGGTATGCGGAGTTTCTGGCGACCAATTTTCTATTTCTTGTAATTCGTCAGGAGTTGGAAGTGCTGGAATAGGTTGGAGAAATGCTTTTTCAAGTTTGGATAACCAGTTAGAGAACGCTTCGTTTTGTCCTCTTTGCTTACGAATGGATAGAATAAAACCAAAATCATGTTTAAAAATAAGTAACTTTTCTTCTTCTTTGGTACTAGATAGTGTGGAACGAAATTGCGAAAACGAGGCAATTGCATGTACTATTTTTTGTAGTTGAAGGCTATGATTTTCTACTGAACTCTTGAAAACATAGGTTGCTCTATCGTCTGAAAAATCGATATTTTCCCAAACAATTGCATATCCATCGGTTGTTTCAATTGTGAAGAGTTGTATTTTTTCATACGTATCAATACCTGAAAGAGTATCTAATCTTCTGTAAGAGTTTTTGGGTTCATAAACAGTAGTAGTAATTATATTTGCTACTTGATTTTCATTCAAAAAACTAATTACTTCTTTTCTCAAAACTATATCTTCTACATACGATTTATTTTGTTTTTGTGAACCACCAGTAGGATTAATAACTATTCCTAGCGCTTTTACGATTTCTGCGGTGTGTATACTACTAAACAATTCGTCTAGCCCTTGCACATTTTCAATGGTATTGAAATTTACTATAATCGTGAGTGGGATAGTATTAAAAACATGGCTACATGGTATACCATTCAAGCCAATGCTGGAGTATGGCACAAGAAATAAATCGGTGTATTTGCTATCTTCTTTTCTTAATTTAATAAAACCACTACCAAAATAAATATTTTCTAGTACAGCAAAATAAGTTATTGTATTATCTGCATTTAGTTGGTATTTTGAGCATGGTACTACTTCTATAATCTCTTGTTCGGTGGTTTGTTCCCAGTTTGTTTTATTTCCTTTTTGTTTGAATATTTCTTGTTCTTTATAGGTTAATTTTTTGAAATAATCACGAAATCCAACATACTCATAATTAGCAGTAAAGTCGTATAACCAAAGCCTTAAATGAATTTCATTATACAATGGTACGGAATTATATATTTCATTTGCTAGATAATAAATATCTATATTTTGACTACAAATTTTATTAAATTCTACAACATCTGTCAAAAAACTTATTTCATCTTCTATTTCAAGTTTTTTTGTTGGATAGACTAGATCATTCCAAGCATAATTAATTACAAAATCAACTAATTTACTTTGATCAATTGGGATTTCCTGTAATAATTTTGTAATTGAGATTTGTTTATTTTCTTGTGAGAAGCGTAAAAAGAATTTAATCTTAAAATAATGATTTATTTCGTTTTGGTTATTTTGTAAATAAGTCAAAGCATCAAAATCTATGTTTATACCAAATATCCAAAGTACAAATTTTTGATAGGATTTTAATATAATTCGGATACTATTTATTATGTATAGAAAATACTCTGGATATTCTTTTTCAAAAATCTGTAAGCGCTTGATTAATCGAACAAATTCTTCATCAAAATCAAAATTTTCTTTTTTTGAAACAGTAAGAAAATATTGTTCATAAATTTTGTAGATTAATTCTTTGTATTTGGATTGTCCATTTTCGTTTTTCTTTTGTATTAATAATTTTACGAGATGGGAGTTATCTATGTCAAAATGAGAAACAATGTAACTTTGTGGCAAATCATCTATAAAGTCATGCAACCATAAATCAATAATCTCAATTGGCTGCAAAACGGAAATAAGTTTTGCTTTTATTTTCTCAAACAAAGTTGGTAATCTAGTTTCTTCGTTACGATAAACAATACTTAACAAGGTTTTTACATCATTATTTAATCTTTCAATTTTTCTGTTTTTTTGTAAAAAATCAAAATAAGCGAATAAAATTGTTTCCCTATCTTGTATAGATATTTTTACAGCAATTAGCCTTTTAGTATCCGCGCTTGCGGTGATGAAATACGTTTTAATGGTTTCTAGGTTATACGAATCTATCTGATTAGTTTCCCACAATTGTATTAAATACGTATCGGATAAGAATTTACTTAATAGACTATAATCAGGAATATAGTCAAACTCGGTTTTATAATTTTGAAGTAGTGTAATTAATTTTAGATATTGTTGTGTAGTAGAAATAGTACCAAGATTTAATAATGCTAGTTCGAATTTTTCTGGAATAGTTAGTTGTGTATTATTTTGTGCTATTTTATTAATGTATTCTTTGAGCTCTGGTATTTCAAAATTAGAATATTGCTCTTGAAGAAAATCAAGGTTTTTTTCATGCGTTATTGGGTAAGCAAAATAAGCAAATAGATGGGATTTATCTTTATTAGAAATAACAGGATTGAATACAATTAATTGACCGTTTTTAATATTTTTAGAATGCAAAAGCCTTGTATGAAAAAGAAATATTTTTTTTCCTTCTGTGGGATATTTAATAAAACCAAATCGACCATTCCAATCATAAATAATTCCTATTTTGCGTTGGTATTCATTTAAGTTAGCTTTTTGTTTATACTTAATAGAACTAGCAGATGACTTACCAGTACTATTACTGATACGAACTTTAAATCTAACTATATCTAATAAGTGAATTTTTTGAGCTACTATTTCAGGAATATTTTTACAGTGGAAAAAGATATTTTTTTCCAATTCAGGTGTTTCTAAAAATCCATACATAAGATTCCAGTAAATTATTTTACCTGTATAGGTTTTATCTGTATCTATTTCCATACTACTAGCTATTATTAAGAAAACATATATCTTACAACAAATATAAAACAATAAATTTAATATCCAATAAGGATAATATCCTCCACCTCCTTAATTATCAACGTAAATACTTTCCCCACAAGTACACAGTATTTTTGCCATTATTGTATTTCTAATATTTGTTTTGCATGTTCTTTGGTATCTACTTTCTGTATAATATGGGTGATAATTCCTGTTTCGTCTATTAGGAAAGTAGTACGCTGTACGCCCATGTATATTTTGCCCATGAATTTCTTTTGTTGCCATACACCGTATAGTTCACATATTTGCTTGTCTGTATCTGCTACTAATAAAAAAGGGAGTTCGTATTTGGTAGCGAATTTTTCGTGGCTTTTGGTAGAGTCTGGGCTGATGCCGATGATGGTATAATTTTCTTTTTGTAAGGCATCGTAGTTGTCTCTCAAATTACAAGCTTGTGCTGTGCAGCCAGTAGTATTATCTTTGGGATAAAAATAAAGGACGATTTTTTTGCCTTTATACGAAGATAAATCAAAAGGCTGGTTGTTGGTATCCACAGCGATAAACGTTGGAGCTAGTACTCCAATAGTAAGTATATTCATGACAGTAATGGTTTAGTAGTAATATTGGTGTTTTTATACTTGTATTACGCCTACGTTAAACCTTTTGGTAATAGGGGCGTGGTTGGCTGCTTCTATGCCCATGGATATCCATTTGCGGGTTTCTAGGGGGTCTATGATAGCGTCTACCCATAGTCTGGCAGCGGCGTAGTACGGCGAAGTAGTTTCGGTATATCTATCTACTGTTTTTTGGAATAGGGCTTCTTCTTCTTCCTTGGTGATGGTATTTCCTTTTGCTTTCAGAGTACTCATTTGTATTTGATGGAGGGTTTTTGCTGCTTGTGTGCCGCCCATTACCGCTATTTGAGCAGTGGGCCACGCTAGCATGAATCTGGGATCGAAAGCTTTTCCACACATAGCATAGTTACCTGCTCCGTAGGAATTTCCCATTACTACCGTGAATTTTGGTACGACGGAATTTGCCATTGCATTCACCATTTTAGCACCATCTTTTATAATACCTGAATGCTCTGATCTAGATCCTACCATGAAACCTGTCACATCTTGTAGGAATAGTAGTGGGATTTTCTTTTGATTGCAATTCATGATAAAACGAGCCGACTTATCTGCTGCATCGTTGTATATCACTCCTCCGAGTTGCATTTCTCCTTTACGGGTTTTTACAATAGTTCGTTGGTTGGCTACAATACCTACCGCCCAGCCATCTATGCGAGCGAGTCCGCATACTATACTTTGCCCGTATTTTTCTTTGTATTCTTCTAATTCAGAATTGTCTACTAGCCTGTTTATTATTTCTCGTACGTCATAGGGCTTATCTTTGGAAAATATGCCATATATTTCTTCTTCTTTGTGAATGGGTGGCTTGGATTCTATTTTACTAAATCCTGCTTTTTCGTTACTCCCTATTTTTTCTATTATGGCTCTTATTTGTTGTATGCAAGCGGTATCGTCTACACATTTATAATCCGTAACGCCTGATAGTTCGCAATGGGTGGTAGCGCCTCCTAGTGTTTCGTTATCAATATCTTCTCCAATAGCAGATTTTACTAGATAGCTTCCTGCTAGAAATACGGTACCTGTGCCATCTACAATTAATGCTTCGTCGGACATGATGGGTAGGTATGCTCCACCAGCTACACAGCTTCCCATTATTGCAGATATTTGGATAATACCTTCGGCACTCATCTGCGCATTATTTCTAAATATCCTACCAAAATGATCTTTATCCGCGAATACTTCTTCTTGTAATGGTAGGTAGATACCCGCACTATCTACTAAATAGATAATAGGTAATTTATTTTCGATAGAAATTTCTTGGGCTCTAATATTTTTCTTTGCAGTAATAGGAAACCAAGCACCTGCTTTTACCGTGGCATCATTGGCTACTATTACGCATTGTCTTCCGTGTATGTATCCTATCACTATTATAACCCCTCCAGCTACACAGCCTCCATGTTCGGCATACATACCATTTCCTACCATTGCACCCACTTCTAGGCTTTGGCTACCACTATCTACTAATGCGGCGATACGCTCTCTGGCGGTCATTTTTCCTTTGTTATGTAAGTCGTCTATGCGCTTCTGTCCACCACCTAGATAGGTTTTTTGTAGTTTTTGGTTTAATTCTGCTATTAATAAACGTAAATAATCTTCGTTTTTATTGAAATCTAAATTCATATAAATAATAATAAGGCAAATAAATAAATAGAAGGCAAATATATAAAACTCTCTATTATAATGTATACAAACCTACACATAAAAAAAGCTGCCTATATTTTAGGCAGCTTTGGTATTTACTATCTTTTTATGGTCAAATATCCTACGTATTCTTTTTCTTTGCCTGCTATTTTTACTACATAATAATAAGAACCGTCTGGTAGTTGCTCTCCAAATTTAATACCTGAAGTAGCTTTTCCATTCCAATCATCGTTGTAACTATCTGAACTGTATACTATATTTCCCCATCTGTTGAATATTTGTACTTTCGTATCTCCATCGTTGTCTCCTGTTATTATCCAAGTATCATCTATTCCATCTCCATTTGGTGAGAAACCTTGTGGTAGGAATATGTCTTGAATTTTGATGATAGTAGGTTTTGCTTCTCCTATATCGTTTGGTTTTCCATTGTTATTAGGATCTGGATTTGTACCTGTATTACTGGTATCTACCGTAGTACCTATGCCATTGGTGCCAGTAGCTGTACCGATTGCAATGTTTGCAAATTCGCCAAATTTTCCGTTTGTTTTGATGTTTAATTCAAAAGTAATGGTTTGTGTTTCTCCTACTGCTAGGCTACTGTTTGGAGCTAATAAATTGATGTTACTATTTCCATTGTAAGCTGTATTTGCGTTCAAGTTTCCAGTAGTAGTTGGTAGCTGTGTGATGGTGTAGGTAACTGGCTGTGGGAATACTGGTACTAGGTTATCTGTTACTTCTACATTTTGTAAATCTACATTTCCTAAATTTTTAACCGTAACTGTGTATACTATTTTGTAAGAACCATCTGGTACAGAAGTAAGTACTGCCGATTTTGCTACTCCGATAACTGGGACTGGCAATACGTTTACTTTTATAGTAGTAGTATTGGATATGTTACCACTATTGTCTAGTATGGTATACGGGGTAGTAGCTTCTCCTACAAAGCCATTCACTGGTGTAAAGGTTACTTGATTGGTAGTAGTGTTGTACGTAAATGTTCCTTGTGGCGTAGTATGGGTTGTTTGCTGTCCTGGGGTTGCTGGGTCAAGGTCTACACTTCCTACATTCAATGGGCTACCTGCTGGTACATCGTTCGTTAGTATTGGGAAAGTGATAGGAGTATTCAAGGGAGTGGTAGCGTTATCTTCGTTTGCTACTGGTCCTGCACCTGGGTTTACAGTAATAACTATTTCTGCTGTATTAGAGATAGCTCCGCTGTTGTCCTGTACGGTATAGAATATAGAACTTACTGTACCTGTAAATTCAGGGAATGGTGTGAAAGTGATTTCGCCTGTAGTAGGGTTTACTACGAATGTTCCTTGCCCTGCTATGGTAGTAGTAGTTTGTATTCCTGCTTGGGTAGGGTCTAGATCTATGCTTGCTGGGTTTAGAGCATCACCATTAGGATCCGTATCATTCGTCAAAGGATTGAATGTAATAGGCGTGTTTTTAGGCGTATTACGTACATCTTTTACTGCTGTTGGTGCTTGGTTTGCATCTCCTACTGTTACTTTAATAATAGCTGGCTCGATAGGCGAATTTCCTTGATCATCTTTTACGATATAAGGAATTTGAACTAACCCTGTAAAATTTTGAACTGGTGTAAACTCTACTTCTCCATTATTATTGATAACAAAAGTTCCTTTACCTGGTACTGTATAGGTTGTTTGGATACCTGGTTGGTCTGGGTCAAGGTCTAGGGTAACAACATTTATTTGTCCATCTGGGTCGTTATCGTTTGCTATTACATCTAGTGTTACGGGTGTATTTACAGGAGTCGTAGTAGCATCATTCTGCAATATTGGTAGTATAGGTTCATTTACATTTACAGTAATAAAAGTAATATTAGAAACATTATTATCCATATCTTGTACTACATAAGGAGTGATAGCTTGCCCCACGAATCCGTTTGCTGGTGTGAAAGTCACAATTCCATTTACTGGGTTGGTGGTAAAAGTACCTGTATCTGGTATAGAAATAGTAGTCTGTATTCCTGGTAAAGCTAAATTCAGATCCAACGTACCTGGATTTACTACACCATCAGGGTCGTTATCATTGCTTAATGCATTGATATTTACTGGAGTATTCGGAGTAGTAGTGGCATTGTCTGGGTTTGCTACTGGTGGGTTGCTTTGGATAGTTACAGTAATAGTAGCCTGTGCAGTATTGCCATCGTTATCCGCAATAGTGTAAGGTATGGTAACTGGCCCTGTAAAATTCTGGAATGGGTTAAATACCACTACTCCTAATGGATTTACCGCGAATGTTCCTTTATTTGGTACAGTGTATAGTGTTTGTCTTCCTGGGGTAGCAGGGTCTAAATCTACGGTATTAGCAACTATATTACCATCTGCATCGCTATCATTGGTTAGGATATTGATGGTAGTAGGCGTATTCAACGGGGTAGTAGTAGCATCATTTCCTGCGATAGGTGGAATAGTATTTAATACGACTACTACAATATCTGCGAGGTTAGAAGTATTACCTTGGTTATCTTTTACAGAATATCTAATAACTGCAGTAATGCCTACAAAAGTAGGATTTGGGGTAAAAGTAACGATACCATTTGTATTTACAGTAAAAACACCTTCAGGAACAGTACGAGTAGTTTGTACACCCGCTACATTAGGATTCAAATCCACTGTACTAGCATTTAAGCTACCGTCTTCATCGTTATCATTATTTAAAATAGTAATAGTAACAGGCACTCCTTTGGAAGTAGTATCTCTATCCTCACGAGCGATGGGGTTTTGTGCAGGCAATACAGTTACATTTATATTTGCTACATTAGAAACATTTCCAGCATTATCTTGTACTGTATACGGGGTAGTAGCTACGCCTGTAAAAGTAGGGAATGGCTGAAAAGTTACATCTCCATTAGGGTTTGTAGTGAAAGTACCTTGGGTAGGCACTGTTATCGTAGTTTGGATACCAGATAAGGTAGGGTTTAAATCTACGGTAGAAGGAACAATACTACCATCAGGGTCGCTATCGTTTCCTACTAAATTAAAGGTTACTGGCGTATTTTGTGGAGTTTGGCTATTATCTGTATTAGCGATAGGTGCACAGGTATTAGTTATTAGTATATTCCCTGTCATTGGCTGTGTACACGTAGTAGTAGGCAATGATGCTAT
>JAYUJA010000103.1:0-2149 GCA_043765495.1 Bacteroidia bacterium | reverse complement strand
TGCGGGGTTACATTGTATGCAAACAAAGGAGATATTTCTAAAAAAGAAGAATTTCCTAGACTTAAACCTACTGTACCGCCGCTATAGCAACGTTTTATAAAAGGCGCATCTTCTTCATAATCTGTTTGTGAGAATGCTATATACGAGTTCATTAACAAACTCATAGCTATAAAAATAAATTCTTTTTTCATAAACAAGCAGTAGATAAGGTAGGATGAAAAGTTAGTTTTTGGATAATTACTCTGTGGGTTTTCTCTGCTCCTATATTTTCCATTTTCAGATACACAGTTTGTATTTTGGTGGCAGTATTATTGGTTTGTAAGTAGTATTCTGGGTAAGATTGGTCATGTACGTTGCTTTTACTAAAATCCACTTCGGCATAGTCTTTTAGTACTATCAATACATCATTAGTAGTTACGCCATAGCATGCGAGCTGTGTATTTGCTTCGTCTGTAAACACCACAGGAGTGCTTCGAACCTTGATTAATACCCTATTACTAGGTAGCCAATCGCTAAAGTAGCCATCGGATTTATTAGCTACTAAACTAAAATATACAACGATAGCGCCTAATAAAATCCCAGCTATAAATAAGAATAAACGTCTTTGAAAGGACATAGTTATAAAGTTATATACAACAAAAGATTGATTATTAACAATATTAATAATTCAACCCGTCGCAAAGGTAGCAAAAAATCAAATAATAAAATAAAAATTAACGACTACCTAAATTTTTTATACATTTGCAGCAAATTTCATAACAATATACACATAATATACACATAATATGTCTGGTTTTTTATCTAATCTATTAGGAAAGATTTTTGGAAATAAGTACGAGAAGGATATCAAAGAAATAGAACCTATCAAGCTAAAAGCAATAGGATTTGGTGAAAAACTAAAAGAAATTTCTAATGATGCATTAAGAAATAAGACAGCAGAATTCAAAAAAAGAATTGCGGATTATATTCAAGAAGAGCAAGAAGCTATTTTGGAAATAACCAAGGAACTGCAAACCAATGCGGATATTCCTATGCAAGAAAAAGACGATTTATTTGAAGAAATAGAAAAAATCAAAAAAATTAAAGTTAAAAAAATAGAAGAAATACTACTAGAAATCCTTCCAGAAGCTTTTGCTGTAATGAAGGAAACAGCACGCCGTTTTACCAATAATGTAGAAGTAGAGGTAACTGCTAATGAGCATGATATGGTATTAGCGGATTATAAAGCGAATGTACTCATCAAAGGCGATAAAGCTTTTTATCAGAATACTTGGCTAGCTGCTGGAAGCCCTGTAACCTGGAATATGGTACACTACGACGTACAGCTGATAGGAGGTACATCGCTACACCAAGGCAAAATAGCAGAAATGGCTACTGGAGAAGGGAAAACATTGGTAGCTACTCTTCCATTGTACTTAAATGCCTTGCCAGGAGAAGGAATACACGTAGTGACGGTAAATGACTACCTTGCTCGTCGTGACTCGGAATGGATGGGACCTATATTTGAATTTCACGGGCTTACTATCGACTGTATTGATAAGTACCAACCAAACTCTCCAGAACGTCGTAATGCGTATGCATGTGATATTACGTATGGTACGAACAATGAATTTGGATTTGATTATTTGAGAGATAACATGGTGCGTACACCAGAAGAAAAAGTACAGCGAGGACATAACTACGCTATCGTAGATGAGGTAGATTCGGTATTGATAGATGATGCAAGAACACCTTTGATTATATCTGGCCCCACTCCACAAGGCGAAGTACACCAGTTTATAGCACTGAAAGGACCGGTAGAACAATTGGTAAACGTACAGCGTACCATGATAAGTAACTTACTAGCTGAATCCAAAAAATTAGTAGCAAGTAAGAACGAAAAAGAAGCAGGAGTTGCATTATTAAAATGCTACCGAGGTTTTCCAAAACATAAAGCCCTTATCCAATATTTAAGCGAAACTGGGATAAAAACATTGTTGCAAAAAACAGAAAACGAATACTTGCAAGACAATGGAAAAGAAATGAAAAAAATAGATCAGCATTTGTATTTTATTATAGATGAAAAACTAAATAGTGTAGATCTTACGGAAAAAGGAACAGAATTAATATCTAAATATAACTCCGATAATCAGTTTTTTGTTATCCCTGA
>JAYUJA010000102.1:0-5967 GCA_043765495.1 Bacteroidia bacterium | reverse complement strand
CTAAAAAACACCCTGAACATACGTTTTACTTTATTTTTGACAGACCTTACTCCAAAGATTTGGTTTTCTCCCAAAATGTTGTTCCCATTGTTGGCTTTCCACCAGCAAGACATCCTATTTTGTGGCATTTTTTCTTTGATTATGCTACTCCTTTTTTACTAAAAAAATACAAAATAGATCTTTATATTTCTACTGATGGATATTTGCCTATGCGTACTAATGTGCCTAGTGTTATGGTATTGCATGATTTGAATTTCGTACACCACCCTGAATGGATAGAGGGTTCGGCGCGTAAATATTTGCTAAATAATTTTCCATTATTTGCTAAAAAAGCTACCTGTATAGCAACGGTTTCTAGGTATAGCAAAGAAGATATTGCAGTAAAATATGGTATAGACAAAGAGAAAATAGACGTAGTGTATAATGGTATTAATGAGCAGTATACTAATATATCTGCCGATGAAATAAAAGCTATTCGAGATATATATACCGATGGGAAGCCTTATTTTTTATACGTAGGCTCGTTGCATGAAAGAAAAAATGTGAGACGGCTATTACAAGCTTTTGATATATTCAAGAAAAAAACAAATTCTCCCATGAAATTAATGGTAGTAGGCGGCATGTTTACAAAAGATTATGCGTACAAAATAGATACTTTTCTAGAATACCAGCACGATATTATTTTTATGGGAAGGGCTAGTGATGCATTACTTACACAACTCACTCCTGCGGCTTTTGCTACTACTTTTGTGCCACTTTTTGAAGGGTTTGGGTTGCCTATTTTAGAAAGCTATGTATGTGGTGTGCCTTTGCTTACGAGTGACCTGACAGCTATCCCAGAAATCGCGGGTGATGCAGCTATATTCGTAGATCCTTATTCCATCGACTCTATTGCTACTGGAATGGAAAAAATAACTACAAATGATGCTCTACGGGCTACATTGATAGAAAAAGGATTCCAACAAGCAAAAAAATATTCATGGCAAAAAACAGCAGATTTATTATGGCAAACAGTAGAAAAAGTAATGGATAAAATCTGATTTTTTTAGGCATAAAAAAATCAGCAAAAAGGAGTTTAATCTCTTTGCTGATTGTAGAAGTTATTAATTATTTGAATGCTTTATTAGTTTTAGTTTTTTACGATACTAGCTCTATAATACGTATTACCTGTTGGGATAATCAATTGGTAGTTACCTGCGGCTAAATGGCTAATAGACAGCGTTAAATTTCCTGTATTATTATCTATTTTATTGCTTATTACTAATTTTCCATCGTTGCTATATAGCTGGTAGTGGGTTAGTTTTGTTTTGATGCTAGAAAGGCTTACATTCAGCACGTCAGTAGTGGGGTTTGGATATACTGCTAGTGGTAAAATAGTGATTTCTTTCATACCAGCAGTAGCTGCATTGCCTTGTGCATCGGTACGTACTACATAGGTCATTGGAGCATTACTTCTTATTGGAGCTGCTGCATCTGCATTTCCTGTTCCGTTATTTGTTACTGGTGGTGGTATTATCCCTCCAAATGCCCAATTAGAATAAGCATTTCCTACGGCTACGTATCCACCACCAGAAGGAGCTCTTTTTACATTTAAAAATCCTGTGCCATATACTGTATCGGGTAGGTATATTTTACTCCACTGTTCGTTTCCTCCTGCATCTGTTTTTACGAGTATAGCTACACTACGGCTACTATAACTATAATTATTTATTGGATCAAAAAACATACTATCTATTTGTCCTGCTAGTAAGTAGCCACCATCAGCAGTAGCGATAATATCGTTTGCCATTCCCATAGTATTCAATGGGGTATAGTTTTTTTGCCAGATAGTATTTCCTTGTGCATTTAGTTTTAGAATAAATAAATCGTTGCCATTAGTAGAAGAGTATTCTCTGGTGTTAGTACCAGTAAGCACTAGTTCGCCAGCTGCTGTTTCTAGCACTTTGGTAGCAGTATTTTCATTACTGTATGGAAAACCTTTTTCCCATATAATATCCATATTATTATCCAAACGTGCTATGTACAATTCGGTAGGGTTGCCATTACTATTAATAGCAAATCTTTTTCCTACGATAGCATAATCTCCATTATTCAACGTAATAATAGCTTCTGGATAGGTATGGTAATTACCATTACCTGCACTATGTAATATTTTCTCTATGACTGTGCCAGTAGGTATATTAAGGTTGTTTTGCCCTACCACTTTCCATACAAAAGGAGCTACTGGAACAGGCGAAGTAGTAGAACCAAATGCGTGTCCTACTGCTACATATTGTGGACCTGAAGTAAGACCATCGTTGTTATAACCATTCGTTACATCTTTTACATAGGTAGTATATTCGCTTATTTGGTTTATTATTAATTCTGGGCGAGTATGCTTCCATATAATAGTTCCTTCTTGGTTTACTATTTGAATCAGGTTGCTATCATTCGTATTATTATAATCATAAAAATTAATGATTTTTTTTCCTGCTAATACATATTCTTGATCAGAAAAGGATTGTGCATATGGCGTAGGTTTCATGGCTGCAATCGTGACGTTCACACTATCATGGGAGAAAGAAACTTTACTCATCGTTGGGGTGCCATCTGCTAGCTTCACACTGTTAAAATAAGAAACCTGTGGGGTAGGAAAACAGCCGCCTTGCATATCCTCGTTGATGAATACGATATTCGTTTCTACAGGAATAGGATCACCTCCTCCTACAACAATATCTTTCGCCTGAAAAAAATCAAACCCTCTAGTAGTAGTTACACTTGGCATTTCTGGGGAGTATACTTTTTGCCATTGGGTGGTTTGTGCTTGTAAGTTAGTACCAAGTACTAGTAGATTGAAAATAAAAATTACTTTTTTCATAACGGTAAAGGTATTTATAAAAACTATATGGATTAATTATAGTGCAAATATAAGGTAGTATAGTGTGATAATAAAATACAGAAAAACAACAAATTCGGATTTTTATTTTTATTTTTAGGTGTAAAATATTGATTGTTTTTTTGTTAAATAAATAATTGTCGGATTTTCTTATTTATTTAAAAATAAAAAAACTACGCTAGGTATGAATATAGCGTAGTAAAAGTGTATTATTTTGGTTTTATTTATTCAGAAAGGCTTAATCGTAAGCTAATTCCTGTATTGATATTATTGGTTGGGAAGTTCCCTACTTTTGGTTTTACTAATGTTTGGTCGTAGAATGCTCTTACCATTACTTTTTGACTTATCATATAATCTGCTGTTACTTTTATGGCTACGTTTCGCATTCCTGCGGTTACTTTTCCAGTAGCTACGTTTTGGTTGAGTGCAGTAAGCGATGGTACTGTCCATATTACTGTTTTATTGTCTCGGATAGTTACATCTGCACGTAGGTTAAGGTCGGCTATGATTGTTTTGCCACTGGAAGTCACTAATGGTAGTTCAAAATCTTTGATGGTATAGCCTGTTCCGATGATAATTTCAGAAGTATAATTGCCTGTTACTTGTTTGTTACCTTGTAGGCTCAAGCTCATATCTCTTGATTTTTTAAATTCTACTTTCGTCACCAAGCTATTTTTCCATGTCATATCTATACCCAAAAGTGGAGAAAACTGTTCGGATATAGTACTTGTAAGTATGTTTCTTCTAGCAATAAAATTACCATTTACATCTCTCGCTCCACTTGCTCCATTTAGTTCGGTATAGTTCAAATCTCTGTTATAAGATGCTATGTTAAACGTGGATTTATAGCCATGGGAAATAGTAAACGACTTGAAATATTCTTTTAAGAAAGGTATTTTACTAGCGCCATCGAAGGTAATTTTCCAATTTGGTTTTGGTATTTTACTGAATATGGCTTGTTTTCGTTTGGTAGCTTGTTTTCCTGAATAAGCATCTATGAATGAGTTTAATAACACGTCTGCACTATTGGCACCATATCCTTCTGCGTATCCATTTATCGCTATTCCGCTATAATTAGGATTGGCAGCAGCTAATTCGTTCGAAATAGCAGAACGACTCATCAACATTTTTTCAAAATTCTTGGAAAAATAATTATTTGCGGTATCTGGTTTTTCCCAGCCTGTATTCCATGTATTGGTGGATATGCTAAAACTTCCTGTTTCATTCGGGCTAAATTCTATGAACTGATTCGTAGTAGGGTCGAATCTATACACTAGTGTATTATTTTGTGTTTGGGTACGATTCGCCGTTACTTGCACTCGTAATCCTGTAAATGGCTCTATGGTAGCATTTAGAGAGAAATTATTACTAGCAGTTCGGGTAAATTGGTTATTGAATTGTGGGTCAATACTCAACCAACCATTGGCTGCGGCTTGCTGTCGTATATCTTTCTGATTACCTGTAACAAAGCCGAAGGTAGGCGCGAACTCTGTCGTATTGTTCATTCCTAACCAAGTAGTACGAGGCTTGTAACCTGGTAGTATCATTCCATTGTCTTGGCTATAGTTTGCGGATACATTTCGTAACATCATGATAAGTTTTCCAGCGAATACAATTGCTCTTGGTATTTCTGCTTTCTTGACTACTGTTTTTGCATTTTTAGGATTTTTATCGTCTTTTACGTCTTTGGTTACTATATCTTTTTTAGTTTTAGGATTATCTTCGTCTTCTTTGTCTTTATCTTTTCCTTTTTTATCTTTTGGCTTGCCTGTATCTTGGTTTATTTTCTTTAAGATAGGTATTTTATTGTATAAACTAGTCATATTAAAGCTCAACGTCCCACCTATTTTTCTGGAATTTTGTATTGTATTTCCAAACGTGTTGAATACTAGCGTATTCGTTAGGGCATCGTTCACCAAATTAGCGGATTGCCAGCTATACGCAGTAGTATAGGTTACATTACTTGTTATCCAATCCAATAGAGGTATTTTATTTATCGGTACGTTATAGGTAATATTTATATTGTGCTGGTAATTCGTAGTTCTGCCAAAATTTCTAAAATTACTTCTAATACTATCTTTCTCTACTTTCGTATCTATTTTACCTTCTGGCTCATCTATACGGGCTTGGTTGGTAGCAGTGAAGGTAAGGTCTAATGCTTTGGTTAATTGCCATTTTAGGTCATATTGTCTATTCCACGTAAAGGATTTGAAGAAAGTAGGATCTATCACAAACGGAAATTCGGTATTGGCACGCATTTTATTAGTAGAAAACTGTCTATTAATATCCGATCGGAATCCAACACGAGACGGTAATAATCCGATATTAAAATCTCTTATAATCGTTAATGCTTTACTTTTTAGTAGTTTAGATTTAGTTTTTGCTAGTGGTGTCCAGCTTTTAGCTTTTGGGCTGAATGCGTATCCTAATCCTACTTGGTGGGTGCGTTGTAGGTCGTACTCTACTGTGGGGTTGTGTTTGAATAGTTCGTTAAAAGATACGGTAGCATCAAAATTTTCTATGTCCCAAGGATATATTTTTCCTGATCCTATTCTGTTTTTATGTACATTACTGAAATTCAAACTTCTACGTCTGTTGTAATCTTGTGCCAACTGGCGTAGATTTTCTTTACTAGTCGCAGTTTGTAGTATATTCATGGATTCTGTAAATGCTACATCTCCATTCAAAGGGTTAAATTGCGGATTACTAAAACTTTCATATCGCTCCCAAAACATTGGAAGAGATATTCCCCATTTTTGAGGAAAAAACTTACCTAATTCCAAACTTGTACTTACAGTATATTGTGTAGTATTGCTTCTATTACGTTCGGCTGGGCGTTTTTCGATACTACCAAATCCGAAGGTACTTTTTCCTACAAAGAAATTAGCTGTACCCAAATCCGCTAGTTTAAGGGATACTCTAGCATTAGCAGCCCAACCTCCTTTTTCATAATAATCTGTTAGTCGTAGTTCATTTATCCATACTTCTAGGCATATAGGATTGCCAGTTTCATTGTCGTATGGGTGTTGTGTGCCATTTTTAGGATTTCGTATACCTATCATCACCGATTTTACTTGATCTAAACGGGGAGT
>JAYUJA010000101.1:0-5985 GCA_043765495.1 Bacteroidia bacterium | reverse complement strand
ATGGTTTCTAGTACTCTATCGCCCGAGCTTACTAGTTGGATATTCATTTTAGTAAAATCCAATTCGGCATAGTCTTTTGGTAGGATATGTTTTTTCATTTCTGCTAACGTACCAGCTAGTTCTACGCCTGTGGGGCCTGCTCCTACGATGATGATATTCATGTAAGCAGCTCTTTCTTCTTCGGTAGCGATGGTGAGTGTTTTTTCAAAATTCTCTAAAATAGCATTTCGCAGCTGCAAAGCTTCTGAAATAGACTTCATAGGGATAGAATTTTCTTTTATCTGCTGATTGCCAAAAAAATTAGTGTCGCAGCCAGTAGCTATAATCAGGTAGTCATAGCGGATAGGACCCAAGCTGGTATACACCCTTTGTTCTGTGGTAGATATGTTTTCTACGTTAGCGATACGGATATGAATATTTTTCTTGTTTTGAAATATTTTTCGTAGCGGGAAAGCAATAGAACTTGGTTCTAACCCAGCGGTTGCTACTTGGTAAAACAACGGTTGGAATTGGTGGTAATTATTCTTATCTACCAATACAATCTGCATATTTTGTTTTACCAGATCACGTGCTATGCTCAACCCAGCAAAGCCAGCTCCGATTATTACTACTCTTTTTTGTTCTAGGTTGGGGATATTAGCGGGCATATAGTTTGTTTATTTTTTATTGTAGGAAAGGAATATTATTTTTTTAGAAAGGCATAACCTCGCCGTTGTTTTGTGGCGGGAGAGCATTGTTATTGATTTTAGATTCTACTGTTCTAGTTATATCTTCATCGAAATCAGAGTTACTAGCCATTGTCACAGAAGCATCATGATCGTCATAAATGTCCAAATCCTTAAATTTAGCCAATGAATCAACGAATTGTAATTGTAGATTTCCTAATGCTCCATTTCTATGTTTGCCGATGTGCACTTCTGCCACTCCTTTTGTACTATTTCCTTTTTCATCTTGATCCAGATTGTAGTATTCGGGTCGGTAGATAAACATTACTATATCTGCATCTTGCTCTATAGCCCCAGATTCTCGTAAGTCGGATAGTTGCGGTATTTTTGCACCTCCTCTTTTTTCTACATCACGGCTTAGCTGGGCGAGTGCTATGATAGGGATATTTAATTCTTTTGCGATGGCTTTCAACGAACGAGATATTTGGGATATTTCTTGCTCTCTATTCATTCCCCTGTCGGATACGGTCATTAGTTGCAAATAATCAATTACGATTAGCTGTACGCCGTGTTTGGATTTTAGTCTTCTTGCTTTTGCACGGAACTCTAATATGGATAGCGAAGGCGTATCGTCTATAAAAATAGGGGCTTTTTCTAGTCGTTTTATTTGATGGTCTAGCTGTTCCCATTCATAATCTTCTAGTTTGCCTTTGCGTAGTTTTTCGCTGCCAAATCCAGTTTCGGACGATATTAGTCGCATTACTATTTGGGTGGCACTCATTTCTAACGAAAAAAATGCAAGCGGTTTTTCAAAATCTACGGCTACGTTACGAGCTAGCGAAAGTACGAAACTTGTTTTCCCCATACCTGGGCGGGCTGCGATGATGATTAAATCCGAATTTTGAAACCCTGACGTTATCCTGTCTAATTCTGTGAACCCTGACGGTACACCACTTACACCATCAGGCTTGTCGGCTGCTTCTTTTATCTGCTTTTTTACTTCTCCTATCAAGTCCGACATTCTATTATAGTTCTTTTTTATATTATTCTCTCCAATGCCGAATATCTTTGTTTCGGCTTGGTCTAGTAGTTCGAAAGCATCTGTACCTTCTTCAAAAGAATCGGTACTTATTTTTCCACATTCTTTTATTAGGCTTCTTTTGATGTGTTTTTCTATTAATTTTCGAGCGTAGTATTCTACATTACCCGTAGAAGTCACTTTTTGCGTCAATAGTACGATGTAATAAGACCCTCCAATAGTGTCTAGCTGTTCTTTTTCACGCAGCTGCTGTACTACCGTAGTCATATCGATAGGCTGGCTGGCATTGAATAGTTCTAAAATGGTTTCGAATATAATTTGGTGAGCTGGTAGATAAAAAATATCTACGCTTATAATATCTACTATTTCCGTGATTACTTCTCTATCTATCAACAAACAACCCAATAAATACTCTTCTAAATCAATGGCTTGCGGTGGCTTTTTACCATTTACCAATGGGTCAAATCCATTTGCATTATAGTTAATTAATTTATTTTGTTTCTTTTCCATATAAAAAAGACTATTAAGTAGCCCTTGCGCAAAGGTAATTTTTTAGTAATTACGAAACAAAACATATCTATTGTATAAAATTAATTACTTGTTAATCAGTAATTTAATTATTTATTTACTTTTTTTAGGCTAAAAATTTGTTTTATACAAAAAAACACCGCTATATTTGCAGCGGGTAAGTCCTGTACAATCAGCTCCCGTTGAATCCCCCAGGTTCGGAAGGAAGCAAGGGTGAATGGTCGTAGCGGTGTGATACAGGTAGCTTACCCTTTTTTTTGTTTTAAATACTGTTCTTGTATTTTTCTACTATTTCATCAAAAGATATTTCTTCTATTTCTAATTGTCCTATTATTCCATACTGTTGTATTCGTGTGGATATAGCTGTCTAGTTGCAGTTGGTAGATTCATTTTTTTATCTTTTATCTACTCGTCTATGATTACTAATTTTTGGGTTAGTAGGTGTTTATTATCTTCGGTGAATTGAACCCAGTATACTCCACTCGGAAGGTTTTCTCTACTTAAAATAATAGCTTGTGTAGAAATAGTATTTATTTGCTTCACTGTCTGCCCCAATAAATTAGAAATTGTTATAGTTGCATGCTTAAAATTACCAGTTGTTTGTATAGTGGTCGAAAAGTGGAAAGGATTAGGGAATATTTGAAAACCGCTATTGGTTCTAATTTCAGGAATAAGTAAGGTTTCTTGTTTTGCTTGAATGCAAGTATTGGTAGTACTTTCATACGCATAATCTTTTATGGTGAACGAGGAGGAAGTTTCTGCTACATCTAATCGTGCCCAGCCATAGTAGGCATCTGTTCCTACGATGATTTTTAGTGCTAGGTATTTATCTGTTTGTCCTACCCAGTTTCCTACATTTGTACCTACACTCATCGTACCAGGGTTGGTAGCGCCGTACCATGTCATTAGCGACGGACAAATACTATTGTATTCAGGTAGTGCCCAAGGCAAATACGTCCCACCAGCAAATTCTCCCGCATAGGCATTATTATTTTGAGGGGTACACATTTGCCCAATCCCTGTACTAGAACTAAACGCTTGTATCACAAAATCAACTATACCATCGTTATTCAAATCCAAAGGATAGGTAGCATTGGGAGTAGCATCAGGTATATCAGTATACATAATTTGTGCCTCTATTTTATCATAACTAGAAACTAGAAATATCCAAGATAGAATTACCACTTTTTGCAGAAATATAATTTTACTTTTCATTTTTTTAGCGGTATAATAGGTTTTTATTTATAATCCAGTTTCGCATAAATATCCAAACTAATAAATTTTCCATTTTTAATTTCGCAGTCTTTCATTGTTCCTTCGTATTGAAAATCTAGTTTAGCCATTGCTTTTTTGCACTTTGTATTTTCAGTTTCTACGAATCCTTCTATTCGGTGTATTCCAAGGGTATCAAAACCATAATTACAAATTAGCGGCATTGCTTCGGTCATGATACTTTTTCCCCAAAATTCAGAGAGTAGCCAAAAGCCAATTTCTGCTTTTTTATGTTCTTTATTGAAATTATTTAATCCGCCTGCTCCATAAAATAGTTTATTATTTGGCGAACAAACTGCCCACCAAATTCCTGTTTCATTTTTTTCAAGGTCGGCAAAGAATTTCATTTGTTGTTTTGTGTCTTCTAGTGTGTGATAGTTTACACCATAATAGGTAATTACGTCTGGGTGGGAAAGTCCTTCGAAAACCTTTTCAAGGTCGCTTTCTATAAATGGACGAAGTAGGAGCTTTTCTGTTTTTATGGTAGGGAATTCTGTTATCATGTAGCTTTGTTTTGTGTGCAATGTGATTTTTTCCTTAAAATTACCACCAACAGCAGCAGTAATATACACCACAAACATACAAAATTATTACTACATACCAGCCACTTTTTGGATATTCTATATAGAACGTTGCATTATATTTATAATTCCAACATTTTTTTTAATTAATAAAAACAATAATCTAAAAAAACAATATCTTTGCTTCCTAATTAAAATTATATATCCTACTATGTCTTTCCCTACTATCAAGCTATACAACACACTTACACAACAGAAAGAGGAATTTATTCCCATAAACTCCCCATTAGTAGGCATGTATGTGTGTGGTCCTACGGTGTATAATATCCCTCATATCGGTAATGTGCGCACCGCAGTAAGCTTTGATTTATTATTTAGATACCTAAAATACGTAGGCTATAAAGTTCGTTATGTACGTAATATCACCGACGTAGGGCATCTGGAAAACGATAGCGACGATGGAGAAGACAAACTGCTGAAACAATCCCGATTACAGCAATTAGAACCTATGGAAGTAGCCCAGTACTATACGGATATGTACAATGCTGTGATGGAAAAAATGAACGTAAGTAAGCCAAGTATCGAGCCACGTGCTACTGGGCATATCATCGAGCAAATAGAAATGATAGAACAAATAGTAAACAACGGATACGGATATGTAAGCAACGGATCCGTATATTTCGATGTAAATAAATACCACCAACAAGGCAAAAAATACGAACTATCAGGGCGTATCATAGAAGATTTAATAGCAAATACAAGAGAACTAGAAGCACAAGACGAAAAACGTAATCCACTGGATTTTGCACTATGGAAAAACGCACAGCCAGAACATATTATGCGTTGGAACTCGCCGTGGGGAGTAGGGTTCCCAGGCTGGCACATAGAGTGTTCTGCGATGAGTAAAAAATACCTAGGAGAACAGTTTGATATACACGGCGGCGGCATAGATCTTACCTTCCCACACCACGAATGTGAAATAGCACAATCCGAAGGAGCTACTGGCAAAAATCCAGTAAACTATTGGATGCACGCAAATATGCTCACCATGGACGGCAAAAAAATGGGTAAATCGCTAGGAAATTCTATCTACCCTACGGAGTTTTTTACAGGCAATCACCCATTATTAGAACAAGCATATAGCCCTATGACTATTCGTTTTTTCTTCCTACAAGCACAGTATCGTAGCACATTAGATTTTTCTAATACCGCCCTAAAAGCTTCCGAAAAAGCCTATAAAAAAGTAATCAATGCATGGCGATTTATGAATACTATCGTACTTCCTACCCAGTACAATACACCAAGTATAAGCCTCGAAAAAAGAATACAAGACGGTATAAAAGGGCTTTATGATGGTATGAACGACGATATGAACTCCGCTGTATCCATAGCCCACCTATTCGACCTAGTGAAAGTAATAAACTCCATACGTACAGGGCAGATAGACATCGCTGATATAAGTGCCACTACGCTTCAAGCATTATCCCATCATTATATCGTTTTTGTAAGGGATATTTTAGGATTATTAGAAGAAAAAGGAAAAGATACGAATATGCTAGAAGACTTAATGGAAACGATACTACATACCTACACCAAAGCCAAAGAAATAAAAGACTATACGATAGTAGACATCATACGATCAGGCGTGAAAAAACAAGGAATACTACTCAAAGATGGCAAAACAAGCAATAGCTGGGACTATGAAGAGTCGTAATCCTATTGTTGCATTATTGCCCTATTACTCCATACATAATGTACTAGAAGTAGGCTGCGACGAGGCTGGTAGAGGCTGTCTAGTAGGGCCAGTAGTAGCTGCGGCAGTCATTTTACCCAAAGAAATAAACCTACCTTTGCTCAACGATTCCAAAAAACTAACGCCTTCCCAAAGACAAATACTACGCCTAGAAATAGAAAAAGTAGCCATAGCATACAGCGTCGCCTACATACAGCCCGCTACCAT
>JAYUJA010000100.1:0-6028 GCA_043765495.1 Bacteroidia bacterium | reverse complement strand
AAGTTATTTTGCTTTCTCACCTAGGTCGTCCCAAAGGTAAAATAGACATTCGGTATTCTTTGCTGCCTGTGGCTCATAAATTAGAAGAAATACTTCAGCTCCCAGTACTATTTTTATCGGACTGTAAAGGGGACGATGTAAAACTAGCGATAGATAATGCTCCTTGGGGAACGATAATACTATTAGAAAACGTTCGTTTTTATGCAGAAGAAGAAAAAGGAGACACAGAATTTGCAAAAGAATTAGCAGAATTAGCAGATATATACGTAAATGACGCTTTTGGTACAGCACATAGGGCGCATGCTAGTACCTCTATTATCGTGCCTTATTTTGGTAGTAATGCGTATTTTGGAATGGTAATGCAGAAAGAAATAAAAGCTATTGATACGATGCTATACAACTCTAAACCGCCTGTTTTGGCTATTATTGGTGGAGCAAAAGTATCTTCCAAAATAGCTATTCTAAAAAATTTAATTCCTAGAATAAATACGTTACTGATAGGAGGTGGAATGGCTTTTACATTCATCAAAGCAATGGGCGGAAATATTGGAAAATCGTTAGTAGAAGACCAGTATCTTACTACTGCGTTAGAAATAATAGAATTGTGCAAAACCCAAGATGTAACCTTATTATTACCAATAGACGTAGTAGCTGGCGATGCATTTGATAACGAAGCTACTATAAAACATGTAGATGCTGCTGCTATCCCTACTGACTATATGGGAATGGATATTGGTGAAAAAAGTATTCAACTATTCGTAGATGCTATCCAACAGTCCAGTACTATACTTTGGAATGGCCCTATGGGAGTATTCGAATTTTCGAATTTCAAAAATGGCACACAAAAAATAGCCGAAGCAGTAGCCCAAGTTACAGAGAATAATAATGCATACTCTATCATAGGCGGTGGAGACTCGGTAGCGGCTATTCAACAGTTTCAGCTACAAGACAAGGTAAGCTACGTATCCACAGGTGGCGGGGCGATGCTAGAATACTTGGAAGGCATAGAACTACCTGGTATAAAAGCTATTAAAGATATAGAAAGAACAAAACAACTATGACAAGTATAACAATTTACTCAAAACTATTCCCACTTGAAAGCTTTTTTCTTTACTAAATAAAGGAATCCTAAAAATAAAGAACTCATAAAAATAAGCATTTCAATAAATCCAGTCATGCCAAGAGATTTGAAGTTTACTGCCCAGGGATAGAAAAATATCACTTCTACATCAAAAAGTACAAATAAAATAGCCGTCAAAAAATATTTAATAGAAAAAGGTAAACGTGCATTTCCTTTCGATGCAATACCACATTCAAAATTTTCTAATTTTTTGGCAGATTTACGTTTAGGCCCTAGGTAGTGCGTTGCTAACATAGTACTTACAACGAAGCCTATGGCTACTACTAGCTGGATTAATATAGGAGAAAATGCGTTCATAATAATAAGTTGTAAAGATGCAAAAGTAATAAAAAATAAAAGCGAGAAATAAAATATAAATTTTTTAATCAAAGTATTATTTATGTATATTTGTAAAAGCACTCAAACAACCCAGCCTCATGCGTCCTATTTATCCATTGCTAATGATAATCCTTGTTATTGGGATTCCTATTAGCTGCAAAAAAGAAATACCACCTCCTTCTAATTGGAAAACTACCACCACCACTGTTACCAATAATGTAGCGCCTGTTTCTAGTTCTTTATTAGGGCTGCATACCGAAATATTTTCTACTAAATGTGCTTTGCCAGGCTGCCACGATGGGCATTTTGAACCTGACTTTCGTACCGTAGAATCTTCGTACAGTACGCTGGTGTGGCACGGCATCATCAAAAACAACCTAGCAGAAGACTACCGATACAGAGTGGTGCCTTTTGATACTACCGCCTCCGTACTATACCAACGGATAACGAACTGCTGCTTTGTAAATACCAACGATAGAATGCCAAATGACAACATAGGCTCTAAACTTCCACAAAAAGATATAACCAATATAGCTACTTGGATACTAGAAGGAGCTAGGAATAGTCAGAAAAATAATAGTGCCAAGCCCGACAAATATCCTGAAATGGAATACATGGTAGCACTGGATAATGCTAATACCGATAGCAACTATTTTAACCAATACCATCGCGATAACCAAGATTGGAACAATCCCGCTCACATACCTTACAACACCGATATACTATGGGGAGTAGTATACAAAGATGATTTTACTGCTTTTGCGGATTTTTCAGAGTCTAAACTGCTATTTTCTACCAATAAAAACAATTTCACCAATGCTAGAAACCTTACGATCCCGTATGAAAACTGGTATGGCTGGCATATATTTCGTAATAATATAAATACCAATACTTTCAACGTAGGAGATACGATATACGTTCGCTCATCTGTAAATGATGGGCAGCATAGTACACCTTTTTTATACCCAAATGAAGAATCTCCATACTGGGCACAAACTGTATTTTCTTTTGTAGTAGATCCATAATTTAATTATAACTTTTATTCCATTTTATCCCATGTTCACAGGAATTATAGAAACTGTCGGCGTAATCACTGCTATTGAAATAGATGGCTCTAACCGAAATTTTTACATCGAATCCGAACTTACTCCCGAATTAAAAATAGACCAAAGTGTAGCCCATAACGGTGTATGCCTTACAGTAGTGGGTATCTATGACAAACAATACCAAGTAACTGCTATACAAGAAACATTAGATAAAACAGTACTAGCAGATTATAAAATAGGAAATAAAGTAAACCTAGAACGCTGTATGCTGATGAATGGTAGGCTGGACGGGCATATAGTACAAGGGCATGTAGATACTATAGCTACCTGTACACACATAAGTGAAATAGATGGTAGCTGGCATTTTGGATTCAAAGTAAGCGACCCCACTACCACGTATGCAAAACTAATCGTATCCAAAGGCTCTATCACTATCAATGGTACAAGCCTTACCGTAGTGAATCCAGTATACGACTATACTACCAAATGTATGACCTTCGAAGTAGCAATAATACCCTATACTTACGAAAACACTATCTTTCATACGTTAAGAATAAATCAAAATGCAAACATAGAGTTTGATATTATTGGCAAATATGTGGTAAATGGATTACTATATTCTTAATTTTATTTTTTTATTCTAAAATAAAGTTATACATTTGCAGCATTATTATTACTACTATTTTTGAGCATAAATATAAAGGGAGCCTGATAGGTTCCCTTTGCTATTGTAAAAAAATAAAAAAAATCATTATATGTTAATCTACGAAGAATTAAAAAGTAGGATAGACCTTTTTTATACCGATACAGATAAATTCCTAACGGTTCTACAAATCAGCCCTGCGAACGATATCAGCATCAGCATCGACTGTGATACCAGTATATATGTAGAAGACTGTATGGAACTACAAAGTTATTTGAGAGAAATATATGGCTCTGACCTAGATGAATATTCGCTAGAAGTGTCGTCGCACGGGCTAGGAGAGCCATTGCTATACTTCCGTCAATATGTGAAAGTAAAAGACAAGTTAGTAATAGTAAATACGACAGACGGGCAAGAAATAGAAGCAAAACTAACCAATGTGACAGAAAATGAAGGCATAACATTGGAAAGAAATGTATCTAAAACGCAACAAAAGAAAGGAATAGAAAAAGTAATCCATTTACCTTTCGAATCCATCAAAAAAATCAGTGCAGTTATTTTATTTAAATAAAACTTAAAAAATAGATACCCTACTATGGAAGCTATCGCTATTCTTGGAGACGCTTTTGCGGAATTCAAACAAGACCGTAACATAGACCGTGAGTCTATGGTGCAAATACTGGAAGAAGTATTGCGCAATATGATTGTAAAAAGTTTTGGTACAGATGAAAACTTTGACGTCATCACGTATGTAGATGATGAAAAATGTGACGTAGAAATTATCCGTCGTAGAGTGATTGTACCAGATGATAAATGGGAAGACGAATTACTAGAAATACCTTATTCCGAAGCTATTAAAATACAATCGGATTTTGAACTAGGCGAAGAAGTATACGAGGATATTCCGTTTAGAGCATTCAGCCGTAGAGCTATCTTAATGTTTGCCCAAACACTAAAAGTAAAAATACTAGAAAATCAAAAGTCTGCTATTTTTAATAAATACAAAGATAGAGTAGGTGAAATAATCTCGGGAGAAGTAAATCAGATGAATAAAAGAGAACTCATCATCGTGGATAAAGATGGTAATGATCTAAAAATGCCACGTACAGAACAAATCCCTACCGATATATTCAAAAAAGGAGATATTATCAAAGCTATCATCTTAAAAGTAGAAATAAAAAACACACAACCAGTAATAATGCTATCTCGTATAGATAATTCTTTCCTAGAAAAATTATTAGAAAACGAAGTACCAGAGATTCAAGACGGACTGATAACCATCAAATCTATCGCTAGGACTCCTGGTGAAAAAGCAAAAGTAGCCGTAGAATCGTATGACGAAAGGATAGACCCTATCGGCTCGTGTGTAGGAGTAAAAGGCTCGCGTATAAACGGGATAGTAAAAGAATTAAGAGGCGAAAATCTAGATATTATCAACTATACTAGCAATTTACCATTATTCATCGCTCGTTCCTTATCCCCAGCGAAAGTATCCTCGGTAGCGATAGACGAAGAAAGAATGGCAGCAAGTGTATGGCTAGAAGCAGACCAAGTTTCATTAGCAATAGGAAAAAATGGTATGAATATAAAACTAGCTGCAAAACTAACAGGCTACCGTATAGATGTATACAGAGATGGCGTACAAGAAATAGACGTAGATGACGTAAGCTTGAACGAGTTTACAGATGAAATAGATAGCTGGATGATAGATGAACTACGAAATATAGGCTGTGATACCGCAAAATCTGTACTAAAATTATCCGCAGAAGAATTAGTAAGAAGAACAGAACTAGAAGAAGAACAAGTAGCAGACATTATGGCTATCTTACAAGCCGAATTTGAGCACGAACAAGAAAAAGAAGTATAATTTTTACCAAAAAGGCTATTCCATTCCGAGTAGCCTTTTTGTTTCTATCTATCCATTTTTTATCCCCTTTATTTATGGTATACCTACTACCCAGCTTTCTTACAGACGAGTCCACTACGATGGATTATATCCCTTCTAATATATCTATAATAAACAAATTAAATACTTTCGTAGTAGAAGATACACGTACTGCACGGCGATTTATCAAAAAAGTATGCCCTTCCAAAGATATTTCTACTTGTGTGTTTTATAACTTGAATGAACATAGTACTGCTGCCGAAATTGCAGACCTCGAATCCATACTTTTGATAGGAGATATAGGCATTTTATCCGATGCTGGCTGCCCTTGTATCGCAGACCCTGGTAATGCTTTGGTACGCATGGCACATACTAAAAATATCCCTGTTATCCCATTAGTAGGCGGCTCGTCTATTTTATTGGCTTTGATGGGTTCAGGATTCAGTGGACAAAACTTTAGCTTCCACGGCTATCTACCAAAACTAGAAACAGACAAAATAAAGAAAATCAGAGAGATGGAACGAGACGCTATTACCAAAAATTATACCCAACTATGTATCGAAACGCCTTATCGCAACCAAGTATTGTGGGATAGCCTATTACAGACATGCCAATCTAGCACATACATAGGAGTAGGGATAAACTTGACTTCTGCTACTGCTTTTATAAAAACCCAAACAGTAAGTTATTGGATAAAAAACAAACTAATATTGCCCAAAGAGCCTTGTATATTCATGGTAGGAAAATAAATTATTTTGCTTGGGTAACTAAATCTATGTCTACGGATTTTAGAAATAAATTATTCAATGAATTGGTGCGTAAGTTTTTTACTTTATTGCTTTTTATACGTAGAATCCTATCGTATAGAATAGACACAAAAGTAGCTTCTTCTACGAGTATACTATCCATTTGATTATAAAGCTTGAAGCGTATCGAATCATTCACATAACTAGCAGATTGTGTATATAGTTTATCAAAAGCCGTGTTTTTAGTAT
>JAYUJA010000099.1:0-6087 GCA_043765495.1 Bacteroidia bacterium | reverse complement strand
AGGAAAAGATTTGGTTATTTAACACCTAATGAAGTATATTTACAAAAATTACAACAATAACAAAAAGTTGCATTTATTACTTGAATCCACCAAATAGTACCTAAATTATTTATAAACAAAATACTATGAGCATAGATTTACTTCCTATAACAGCTTTAATTGTGACGATGAATAACAGAATTTTTATTTTATCTATTTCACTTTTGTTTGGTTAAATAGTATATGAAAATTCGTAGTATCGAAAAAATTATCAAAACTTGGCCCTTCAAAATGTGCTTCTGATGTGCGTATGGGTAGTAGATGTTTGCTAGTGGCTTTTTGTAGAGATAAATCTATCATTTCGGTACAGTAAAGTTGAGAAGTATCTTGGTCGTTAAAATCATAATCAAAGGGGGCTTTTTTATCTAAATAATACAATATACTATTCATGAATACTTCTTGCTGGGGTTTCGGTGCTTTTAATCGTACTACTGCTAGGCTTTTAGGAAAAGAATTAACAATAAATATGCGTACATCTTCTTTGTATACGCCTTCTGCTACATCGTTGGATTCGGCTTGTATTATTTGCCACATCGTATCTTGCTCGCCTTTGTAGAGTACGCCGCAGTGCGTTACTGGGTATTTCCCTTCCATACCATCTAATAAACTTTCTGTAATAAGTCCAAACCCTCGGCGGAGCATTATATCTCCATTGTGGAATTGTTTTAGGTACGCACTATCGAGTATTGCATGCTGTCGTTTGGGCGGCGGGGCAGGGTTAGAAATAGCACTAGTAGCTATCTTCCTTCCTACAAAGTTCCGTATGGTAGTGGAGTTGTACCAAGCTATCCCTATTCCTAGTAGCAATATTAAAATACTTGTTCCTATTATTTTACCTATTGTAAATTTGTTTTTTTTCATGTAATAGTATATCTAAATTTTAATTTCAAAAAAAAGAACACCTAACTACTGTATGCAATTAGGTGTTTTGAAAAAATAGTACGTTGGTTATTATTCTTCTCTTGTTTTGTCTAATTTGGTAATTAATACTTTATCTACTCGCATGATATCCATATCTACTATTTCAAACGAATAACCATCGTACAGGAATTTATCGCCTAATTTTGGCAATCTGCCTAGCTGGTGCATTACGAATCCTGCCAGTGTTTTATAATTCCCTATATCGTCTAGGCGTAATCTTTCGAGGGATAATTCTTCTTTTAATTCATCTAGCTGCATCATACCATCTATTAATAATGAACCATCTTCGCGTAGGAATACGGTTTCTTCAAATTCTGGGTCGGTAGCGTCTGGCATTTCTCCAAATATAGATTCAATAATATCGTATACCGTTACTATTCCTTGTGGCTCGCCATATTCATCTATTACGATGGCACAGTATACTTTTGCTTTTTTGAATTCTTCGATTAATTTCAATGCTTCCATACTTTCGTGGATATAAATAGGCTGGTGCATCACACTTTTTAGGTCGATGGTATCGTTATTTATATCTACTAGGGCTAGAACTTCGTTGATGGATACGATTCCTAGTATATTTTCCAACGTATCCTCGCATACTGGAAAGTGGTTGTAGGTATGGGTATATACGATGTTTTTTACTTCTTCTTTGGTTTCGTGAATGTCTAACCATACTATTTCGCTACGGTGGGTCATGAGCGATTCTACGGTACGATCGCCAAATCGTAATGCACTTTTTATGATTTCTGTTTCTTCTTCTTCTATTATGCCGTGTCGAGAGCCTGTTTCTATCATTACTTTTAGTTCTTCTTCTGTAATGGGTGGATCGTCACTTGGTTTTATACCGAATAATTTTAGTATCAAATTTGCTGCCCATTCTAGCACTACTACGATAGGGTGTGCTGCTTTGGAGAAAAAACGCATTAATTTAGCAAAACGAATAGTAATACCTTCGGGGTTGCTCATTCCTATATATTTCGGGGCTAATTCTCCGATTACTAGTGATAAAAAGGTAATAAAAGTAACGATAAGTGCTAATGCAATATTATGTTCTCGCCCGTCTAAAAAAGCTATATGCCACCCTTTGATGGATTCTGTCCACTTGTCTGTAAGCTGGCTACCTCCAAATACACCGACTAAATCGCCTATTAGTGTTATAAAAATTTGAACAGTAGATAAAAATCTTTCAGGATTATTGGCAAGTGTGACGGCTTCTATTGCGGAAGTGTTTCCTGTTTTTGCTTTTTCTTGTAAGCGAGTTTTACGGGAGGATATTAGTGCTATTTCTGTCATAGCAAAAAATCCACCTGTCATAATAAGTACGATAATGACGAGTATTTCCATTAGGGAATTGAGAGAATGTTTCACCAGCAAAAGTATATAAATATATCATATTCTATACATTCTACTAGAAATTTATTTGTATATGGGCTTTTATGTTAGAAAAAAAATCCCGCTAGTACATTACTAGCGGGACTATAAAGGCTACTAAAATATTTCGTATTCGGAGAAGAAAAACTTACCTTCTGCGGTTGCATTTTCATCACTATCAGAACCATGTACTGCATTAGCTTCAATAGAGGTAGCATATAAATTTCTTATTGTACCTACGTCTGCTTTCGATGGGTCGGTAGCACCTACTAGGGTACGATAGTCTACTACAGCGTTTTCTTTTTCTAAAATAGCTGCTATTATATTTCCAGAAGACATATATTTTACTAGGTCTGCATAAAAAGGTCTTTCTTTATGTACTTCGTAAAATTTGCCTGCTAGTTCTGGTGTAAGTTTCGTATATTTTAATGCTTTTATACGGAAACCTGCTTGTAATATTTTATCTAGGATAGCTCCTGAATATTGATTGCCTATTGCATCAGGCTTAATCATGGTAAAGGTTTGTGTACCTGCCATAGTAATGGGATTATGTTAATTTAGTGAATATTAGAACCTTATTTTTTCATGAACATGTTTACCAATCCCATTAAGTCAAAACCGCCAGCAGCTTGTCCTTGATTTGGGGTTGCAGTATTGTTATTTCCACCTAGGAATTGTCCTGCCAAAGAAGCGATATCTCCTAGATCTAGTCCGTCAGATAGGTTTAATCCACCACCAGCACTAGCACCAGCAGTTTTGTTACCACCTCCCATGAACTGACCTACTAGGCTCATCACATCTAATCCACCTCCGCCAGCAGTACCTTGTTGTCCAGCTACTTTGTTATTTAACATATTCATTACCATACCTATCGCTTGTTCTGCAAAGCCACTTGATACAGAAGCAGATAGGTTGAATTGGCTACTTAATTGGTTACTAACAGAAGAAGCCAAATTTTGAGCAACTGGGCTATTAGTGTCTGTTGCTTTACCTGAAAGCATTTCTTGTATAGAGCTTATATCACCACTTGCTACTTGGTTTTGAATTATTTGGATGATGTTTTGAGAAGCTGCTCCAGCTATTTCTTGGTGGTTGGATTGGTCGCCTAATTGTTGTTTAGTGAGTTCCATCACTTGTTCTAACATAGTTGATTTAGGGGTATTGGAAGTATAAAATTGTGATTTATTTTTTGATATATTTTGCTAATTCTGCATCTAGATTTGCACCTCGTAATCCTCTTGCTTGTATTATTCCTTCGCCATCGATGAGGAAGTTATCGGGAATTTGGTTGATAGCGTATCGAGTTGCTGGGGCGCTTGACCAACCTTTCATATCGCATACGTGTTCTTTCCATAGTAATCCATCTTTGGCGATAGCGTTTTGCCACAGGTCTTTTTTCTGGTCTAGGGATACGCTGTATACGGTAAATCCTTTTGCATTTTTGAATTTTGTGTCTTTGTATTTTTGGTAGGTTTCTACTACATTAGGGTTTTCGCGGCGGCAAGGACCACACCAAGATGCCCAAAAGTCTATTAGTACCATTTTGCCTTGCAAGGAGGAAAGTGCTATTTCTTGCCCATCGGTATTTAGTTCGCTTATTTCTGGGGCTTTATTACCTACGTTGATGCCCTCTATTGCCAATGGTTTTTTAGGGGCATTTTGTGCACCTGCAGCGGCTGTAGTACTTGCATTGGTGGTATCTGAACTAGATGTAGTTTCTCCGTTTTTCTTCTTAAAAAAACACCCTACACTTGCTAGCGTAATAGCTGTAATAGTTAGGTAAATAGCAATTTTGTTCATGTGTATGTTTGAGTATAAACTGGGCGCAAATATACTATAAAATTCATTACTTATTATTTTTTTTAGCATAAAGCCTCCAAAATTTTGGAGGCTTTGTGGGTGTTTTTAGGAATGGGTAAAATGCGTATCTGCGTACAGTTTTGTTTTTAGTTCTTTTATATCGTTGCTATCGATGTATTGTTCAAAATTGGTTATTCTATCTATTACACCATTTGGTGTTATCTCGATGATTCTGTTAGCGATGGTTTCGGTAAAATGTCTATCACGAGACGAGAAAAGTAGTATTCCTTTATAATCCGTCAAACTATTGTTGAATGAGGTAATAGATTCCAGATCCAAGTGATCCGTTGGCTCATCTAGCATTAGTACGTTAGGGCTTGTAAGCATCATTTTAGCTATCATGCAACGCACTTTTTCTCCTCCAGATAGTACGTTAGAGCCTTTTAGGGATTCTTCTCCTGAAAAAAGCATTTTGCCTAAAAAACCTCTGATGAATGTTTCGGTATTATCGGTAGAAAATTGTCTTAACCAGTCTATTAAATTGTCTTTACTTTGAAAAAAATCGCTATTATCGTGTGGCAAGTATGCTGGTGTGATGGTTACTCCCCATTGGTATTCGCCGCCATCGGGTTCTTTTTGTCCGTTTACGATGTCAAAAAACCTACTTACTGCAAATGTATCACGGGAAATGATGGCTATTTTGTCTCCTTTATTGATGGTAAAACTTACATTTTTGAATAGTACCGTACCATCTTCGGAAGTAGAGGATAGATTAGTAACGGTAAGTATCTGGTCGCCACATTCTCTTTCTGGTTTGAAAATAATAGCTGGATATTTACGGGTAGAAGCTTCTATATCGTCTATGTTTAGTTTTTCTAGTAATTTTTTACGGCTGGTAGCTTGTTTGGATTTTGCGGCGTTGGCACTGAATCGGGTGATGAAATCGAGTAATTCTTTGCGCTTGTCTTCGGTTTTCTTGTTTACGTCTTGTCGTTGTTTTAGGGCTAGCTGGCTTGCTTCGTACCAAAATGTGTAGTTACCAGTGTACATCTTTATTTTAGAATAATCTACATCTACTATGCTGGTACATACGGTATCTAGGAAGTGACGGTCGTGGGATACTACTACTACTATGTTTTCGTAATTTGCTAGAAAATTTTCTAACCACAGTACGGTGTCTATGTCCAAGCCGTTGGTAGGCTCATCCATGAGTAGTATTTCAGGATTACCGAATAGGGCTTGTGCTAGTAAGATACGTATTTTTTCGTTGCTGCTTAACTCTGCCATTTGCTTGAAATGGAGGTCTTCGGGGATACCAAGATTTCCTAGTAGCTTGCCTGCATCGCTTTCAGCGTCCCAGCCGTTCATTTCTGCAAATTCGGATTCTAGGTCTCCTAGGCGTATACCATCTGCATCGGTAAGGTTTTCGGCTTTGTTGTACAATACTTCTTTTTCGGCCATTATGTTCCATAGCTTTTTATTGCCCATTACTACGGTTTGTAATACGGGATATTGGTCATAGGCAAAATGATCCTGGCTTAATACGGACATTCTGTGGCCTGGGCTGATGATTACTTCTCCTTTGTTGGGTTCTATCTCGCCAGATAGTATTTTTAGGAAAGTAGATTTACCTGCGCCATTAGCACCGATAATTCCATAGCAATTGCCTTGTGTAAATTTTAGGTTTACATCATTAAAAAGTACACGTTTGCCAAATTGTAAGGCTACATTAGATACAATAATCATTGTAATACAGTAAGATAGGTTGTAATAAATTGGTTTTTCTATAGTGTACAAATATACATTTTTTTTTCTAGCAAATCAAGTTTTTTATTAACTTTTTATTAATTAAATGGTAGCGCTATTAATGTAATGTTTTTATTATCTTTGTAAAAAATAATAGTATGGACTGTCCTCACTGCTTGGGCACAAAAGTAAAAAAATGGTCATACTCATTAT
>JAYUJA010000098.1:0-2204 GCA_043765495.1 Bacteroidia bacterium | reverse complement strand
TAACTGGTAAAAAAGAAAATGAGAATTTATTTTCTCTTTTACAAAACTAAAGTCTTTCAAAATTGCTCCCAAAGTTGCATTTATTACTTGAACTTACGGATAAAAAAACTACCACAAATAGTCAAAACAAAAACATCTCATTATCAACGCTTTAAAAAAATCATCGGGTAGAGTAAGCAAAAAGTTTTTTTAGAAAGGGAATGGATATAATGAGAGATCTATATTAGAAAACAAGAAACAATACTAATTGCAGAATTAGATAAGTGGGTACAAAAATTTGAAACAATCATGGAAATTAAAACAATTGATTATAAACATAGTAGAAAAATCATCGGGTAGAGTATTTATTTAGTCTTATCTAATTCGTTTATAGTATTGAATTTGCAACACTTTTTTAGTACTTCGATGGTGGTATCTATTTCTTGTATAGTAGTATATTTGCTGAAAGATAATCGCAAAGCTGGGGTGTTTACTTTCGTTTGTGGCAATGCTGCTATGACGTGTGAGCCGATAGATGTGCCTGACGAGCAAGCACTTCCGCCAGATGCTGCGATGCCTTGTATATCCAAGTTTTCTAGCAACATTTCTTCCCCATAAAATGGTACGAAAGACATATTCAGCACTCTATACAAGCTATTTTCAGATATATCGCCATTGAATATAATAGTATTTTGGAAAGCTTCTTTTAGTTTATGAATAGTGTAGTTTTTTATGCCTAGAATATGTTTTTTATTTTCTTCCATCTCTTGCATTGCTATTTCTATTGCTTTTCCCATTCCTACTATGCCGTATATATTTTCTGTACCGCCTCGTCTATTTCTTTCTTGTGAGCCGCCATGCATGGAAGGGGTAATCATGTTGTTTGGGTTTGTATACAAAAAACCTACTCCTTTGGGCCCATGGAACTTATGTGCCGAACACGTAGCAAAAGCAAGACTAGTAGCTTGGAAATCAAATGGATAATAGCCCATCGTTTGCACAGTATCGCATAGTAAATATGTGTTAGCAGCTTTGCATTGTTGGCTTAGTATTTCTAGGTTTACTTTCGTAGCTATTTCATTATTAGCATGCATGATGCCTACTAATGCTTTTGGGTACATCTGCATCAATTGCTGTAGATGGTCGGGGTTGTATAAGCCTTGCTCGTCTATTTCTACTATGTGTAGCCCTTCTATGTGCTGTTTTACGTAATGGTACTGGGCAGTATGTAGTATAGCATGGTGCTCGGTGTGGGTAGTGATGATATGTTTTACGCCCAGATTTTCGATAGCACCTTGTATAGCAGTATTCGCTGCTTCTGTACCTCCTGATGTGAAAGTTATCTCATCAGGGCTTACGTGTAGGTAATGGGCTATGGTGCGTCTATTCTCTTCTACTAATGCTCTGGCTTTCCTACCATAATTATGGGAAGAAGATGGATTTCCGATTTCGTCCATTGCGGCTATTATAGCTTCTTTTACCCTTGTATCTAGGGCAGTAGTAGAAGCATTATCTAAATAAATAGAAGCATTTTTTGACATATTTTTATCTTAAATTATTTGTATTTATACTACCTATTTACTCTTTGTCCAGTTTTATCTATGTGAAATTTTTCTTCTTTTCTTCTAACTCTAGCTACCCCTTTGGAAAAAAAACTAACTATTTCATCGTATATAAGAGGAATGATTTCTTTTCCCGTTTTATCTATAAATCCCCATTTATTATCTTTCCGAGCTGCAAGTAACCCTTCATTAAAACTAGTACCTCTAATACCATACCTACTAGCCTTAAAACTAACACCTGTAATATCATAATTACCAGTTATAATATCATAACTACACAGGATAACTTCTTTACCTGTTGTATCTATTAACCCCATTTTATAATCTTTTACAACTAAGGCGAATCCTTCTGAAAAATCTTCTAGATAATTATACATGCACGGGATTATTTCCTTTCCAGTTTTATTTATAAAACCCCACTTATTATGTTTTTTAACTCCAATTAATTCTCCTGAAAAACAACATACATCATCATATGTATAAGGAATAATTTTTTGGTAGTCCTATTAATGTAATGTTTTTATTACTCTACCCGATAAAAAATGTTGATTAAAAAAGAAAGGGTAATTTTGTAGTTCTTAACAACACCTAAAATCGGCTTTCTAATGAATAAATTATTCTCTGCAAAGATAGAAAAAGTACTAACCTGTATACCATTAGTTG
>JAYUJA010000097.1:0-24805 GCA_043765495.1 Bacteroidia bacterium | reverse complement strand
TTGGACTTTTTATTTCTTCTATTATTGGACTTTTTATTTCTTCTATTATTGGACTTTTTATTTCTTCTATTATTGGACTTTTTATTTCTTCTAGTGTAATAGAGGGTTGTAAGTCGTGTATTATGGGGTTTACAGGTCGTGGATATTGTATTAAATTCAAATCTTGTAAGCTATCGAACAGTTTTTTTCGGATTGGAGCGTACAGGCTTAACGTATGAATATCCTCAGAGGATACTGGTGTGGTAGGGTTTTTTAATATTGCTTCTGTGTGTAGTAGTTTTAGGGTATAAGCATACGGATATTTTGGAATCAAATGAGTGAGTTCCTTGTCTGCTTGTGGGGTAATATTTTTTTCTTGGTGAGATGTTTGCGTTAGTAAACTATTAACAGGTGCGGCTATTGTTGTAGTGGTTTGCAATTCAAAGAAATGTTTTCTATTCGTAATGTATATGTAATCAAGTGGGTATGTTGTAGAGAATTTTGCTCTTACAATGTGAGCTGCTTGCCAGTAAGGGTAGGTTTTTATCTTTTGATTCAACCAATCCATTTCTACATCATTTAATTCATTTTTTCTTGATAAATCTTGTATTGCTACCATATAGTTTAATTTTTTATACGCACAAAAATAGTCTTTTTATTGTATGTAGGATTTAATTTTCACAACAGAACATTTATTTATTATACTATTTCTTTTATTGCTTCTATTTTTTCTTGGATAAGGTGTATGCGTCTCAACGTAGATTCGTAGCCTAATTCGAACATTTTTTCATATTCATTGAATCCCCATGGGCTATATTTTTCTATACCTTCTACTTCTATTGCTACATCGCACATCGCTATTCTATGGCGTGTATTTTGCCACAGTAGCACGTCGCTACAACGTTGTATCAGGCTTTTATAGTCGTTGTAGGTTTCATCTTCGGGATAATGGGGGTTTACATTCACACCTAGTACTACATCGCAGTGTTTTTTTAGTGGTTCGATGGGTAGGTTATTCATCAGTCCACCATCTACATACACGTCTCCTTTTACTTGCATAGTAGGAAATATAACGGGTATACTGGACGAGGTTATAATAGCATCAAACAGTGATCCAGAAGACCAAATTTCATAGTTTGCTTTATTTAGGTTAGAAACAGAAATATACAATGGTTTTTGCAGGCTTTCAAAACTATCTACTTCAATGTACTCGCTTAGTATTTGTCGCAGCAATTCCATATCTCCTTTCACCATGCTTGGCCAGTTAAATTTGAATAGTTTGTAGACAGATATCCGTGTGGCGATGCGTAGTATATCCTTGGGTTTATTGCCAGCAGCGTACAGGGCAGCTACTACAGCTCCCATGCTAGCCCCCGAAAGATGACTAGGATAGATATTGTATTCTTCTAAAGCCTGTAAAACTCCTATATGTGCTATACCACGAGCTACTCCACCAGACAAGCATAATCCTATTTTCTGCATATATTATAGTACTTATTTATGAATCCAAACATTGATTTTATGCGATAGTAGTCCACTTCCTATACCTATCAAAGCTCCTACTAGCACGTCTGTAGGGTAGTGTACCCCCAGGCGCATACGCGAGTAGCCTACTCCCATTGCCCACAAGTAAGCTGGTACACCTACTTGCCATTTTGGGTAGGCTATCACTAATGAGGTAGCAGTAGCAAAAGCAGTAGTAGTATGCCCTGATGGGAAAGAAAATCCGCTAGCATTTCTTTTTTTTATAATAAGATTAGGATCTTGGATAAATGGTCTATCTCGTTTTACGATACGTTTTAGTGCGAAGGTAGTGATATTTGCTAGTAGTAAGCTGCCTGCCATTTCTAACCCATTGTTTTGCATTACTTTATCTTTTTTTATTTTACCGATGCCCCATAGTGCTACTGGTGTCGCGAAAGTAATAGGCGTAGCGGATAGTGAGAAGCCGATAGAGGTATTATCTAAAAACTTACTCGGAGGGTTGTTTATTTTAGAAAGCCATATCGCATCTTGACTTTGTGCGAATAACATGCTACCTTTTAATAAAAAAGATAAAATAAAGAGAGATAAAGAACGCATAAAAGGCTAAAATTAATTATTGGGTGGAAAATACTATTTCTAATCCTTTTTTCATGGTATCTGCTGCTTGTTGTAATTGTTCTTCGGTATGGGCTGCAGATATAAATCCTACTTCGTAACCTGATGGCCCTAGGTATAGGCCATTTTCTAACAGATAATTATACAATATATTAAAACGTTTCATATCTGGATTGATGGCATCGGCATTGTCTATTTTTTCAGTAGAAAAGCACAACCAAAATATAGATCCTATACTATCTATTTTGAATTCATAGTTATTTGCAATGGCGTAGGTGTTGATTATTTCTGTGAATTTTTTAGTTTTTTGTTCTAATTGTTCATAGAATCCTTTTTTGCTACATTCTGTCAGCTGTGCTATTCCTGCCGCCATCGCTACTGGATTCCCTGAAAGTGTGCCAGCTTGGTACATCGCTCCTTCGGGTGCTACATGGCTCATAATGAAGGTAGAAGCTGCATATGCTCCTACTGGCAATCCACCGCCTATTATTTTTCCAAAAGTAATAATATCTGGCGCTACGTCGTACAACCCTGCTGCACCTTCTAGTCCTACTCTGAATCCTGATATAACTTCGTCAAATACTAACAAGGATTCATTTTTTTTGGTAATCTCTCGTAAGTACGTTAAAAATTCTTTTTCTACCCGTAGTAGTCCATTATTCGCTGGTATAGGTTCTATAATAATAGCTGCTATATCGCTGCCATATTTCTCAAATGCTTGCTCTACTGCTTCTTTATTATTCAACGGTACTACGATGGTTTCATTGGTATAGCCTACTGGTATGCCTGTGGAGGAGCTTTGCCCGAAAGTCACTAATCCAGACCCTGCTTTTACTAATAGTGCGTCTACATGCCCGTGGTAGCAGCCTTCAAATTTTATTATTTTCGAACGGCTTGTTACTGCCCTAGCCAGTCGTATAGCCGACATTACTGCTTCTGTACCCGAACTTACGAAACGTATTTTTTCGATGTAAGAATGGTTGGATAGTATTAAGTTTGCTAGTTCGTTTTCTAGTCTAGTAGGCGCACCGAAGGAAGTCCCATTTGCTACGGTAGCGATTATTCTTTCTCTGATTTTTGGGTTATTATGCCCAAGGATTAAAGGTCCCCATGAGCAGCAAAAGTCTATGTAAGTGTTGCCGTCTGCGTCCCATATATTCGCTCCATCTCCTCTTTCGATGAATATGGGGCTTCCTCCTACGGATTTGAACGCTCGTACTGGAGAATTTACTCCACCAGGAAAATATTTTTTTGCTGTAATGTACAATGCTTCTGAAATACTTTTGTTCATTTGTTTACGTTGTTTTAATGGTTATAGTTTTGAAATTATATTCCTTCTATGAATTTGGTTAATAGTAGAGAAAGTTTATCAAAGTTTGAAAACAAAAGGTGATCGGCAGTGTCTTCTACATCGTGGTAGTGTTTTGGTCCTCCCATTGTATAGATAAAAAACCCTTTTACTCCTTTTTTTAGGAAATAATAATGATCACTATTTGGTGCATTGTTTCTAGTTTTTATAGTCGGAACTGCTTGTATATCTTTATTGATGGTTTCCATTTGTGCTACATAGTTTGGTAATTCTCGCCCTCCTACTAGTGTGATTCCTTCTTCGCCAGCTCCCATTAGGTCTATATTGAGTATGAATTTAGTTTTTTCTAGCGGATATATTGGTTGTTTATTAGCATAAAAATCAGAACCTAATAAGCCTATTTCTTCTGCTCCAAATGCTATTAATACTACATTGTATTTTTGTAAAGGGTGGGCATGAAAATAGTCTGCAAAGTGTAGTAATGTAGCAATGCCAGAGCCGTTGTCATTGGCACCAGGGAAGTATATTTTGCCTTGTTTGCCGAGGTGGTCGTAGTGTGCTGATATAATAATAACGGAATCGGTAGTGGTGGTAGCTGGGATATATCCTATTACGTTTTGCGAATGTACGGGCTGTGTTTTAGTTTCTATTTGAAATTTTATGTCTGTTTCTTTTGTTAGTAAAGAAGGCAGTATAGTAGCATTGGTTTGTATCTGAAAAATAGGAAAATCCAAGCTTTGTTGATCTAGCGAAGCGGTGAGTTTGGTAGTTAGTAAAATAATTGCTTTTGCGCCTGCACTTTTTGCCAATGCTATTTTAGTAGCTGTTTTTGCTATTTCTTGGTACACTTTTTTACGTTCAGGGATAGAAGATATACTATCTGGCAAGCCTTGGTATACTACTACTACTTTTCCATTTGCTTTGCTATATTCTTCTTTATCTATGCCATAACCTAGGTAATAACTTTTAACATTTCCACTTCCTGCTCCACTTTCTTCATGTACTATGTATTCCATGCCGTGTACTAGTTTCGTGCCATTTATGCTTAATTGTGCGGTGGTAATGGTATTGCATGTAAAATCAAAATATTGAAAATAATCGTTATTGTTTTGGGAAGAAGGTTTTACGCCTATTTTTTCCCATCTTTTAGCGATGTATTTTGCTGCTTTTGTATGTCCATTTTTTATGTAGCCTCTACCAGCCATTTTAGCCGAAGTTAGTTTTGCTACGTCTTTTCTAGCTTGTTTTAGATTAGCAGATAGTTGAGCATTTCCATTACTAGGATTAATAAACAACAAAGATACTAAAATAATAATTTTTAATAGCATAAATAGATTTAATTAGTGTAAATATTTATCATTTGTTGGCATAGTTTTTGGGAGTCGAATAAAGCTACTTGTTGGGCAGCATTGTGTATCAGTGTGCTTCTTACGGTACTATCGTATACTAGTGTATGTAGTTGTTTTTGTAGGTCGTGTAGGTTGTCTTTTTCGTAGTATAATGCTGCATTTTGGGCTATTTCTTGCATACTTGTACCTGCGGTAGTGAGTACAGGCACTTTGCTGTGTAAGGCTTCTAGTACGGGTAGTCCCAACCCTTCTATTTTGGAAGGAAATACGAATCCCGTAGCTCCCTGGTATAGTTTTGGCAAGTCGTCTACTTGTACATAGCTCACTATTTTTACGCGTTCTTCTAACTTTCGTTTGTGTAGGTATTCTTTGAGTTGTAGGGCATAGTAGCTTTCGTCTTTTCCTACTATCACTAGGCTCAAGTCTTTATCTTCTATTTGGTCAAAAGCTTTGACTAATAATTCTTGATTTTTGCGTGGCTCTATTGTACTTACACACAATAAATAAGGGTTTTTTATAAAGTATTTTTGTTTTACTTGTTGGATAGCATTTTCGCTAAACACTTGTTTGTACACATCAGGGCAGTTTTGGTACACTACTTGTATTTTACTGCGAGGAATGCCTAGTATATTCACTAAATCGTTGGCGGTATATTCGCTAATAGCGATGATTACATCGGCAGTATCGCAGGCATGTTTTACTTTTTTGAGGTAAATTTTTCTATCCATAAAATTATAATACGCTGGATAACGCAAAAATATTAAGTCATGAATAGTTACAATCTTACGTATTTTGGACGACATTCCTATGCTACTTGGTAGTTCGTTACTGAGTCCATGGTATACTTCTATGTTATCATTTTTTAGATACGAAGGCAATGCTAGGGTTCTCCAAAACTGATGGAAAGTCCTATGAAACCACGAGCGAGGCATTCGTACCGTAATGTTTTGTTCTCCATTTACCATTACTTCGGGGTTAATGCGTGGCGTATAAGCGTAATAATTATTTTCGGGGTAGTATTCGGATAGGCTATTCATCACCCAACGACTATAATATCCTAATCCTGTTTTATTGTTAAAAGCTCTTTTGGCATCAAAACCAATATTCATTATGAGATGGGGTTAAATATTTTGCAAAAATAATAAAAATGAATAGGCACGTGAAAATAATTGTAGATATTGCTACTTTTGCTTTTTTATTTTATATATATGGATTCTTTAGATGCGGTAATTATCGGGGCAGGTGCTTGTGGACTTATGTGTGCTGCACAAGCAGCGAAAAGGGGTAAAAAAGTGCTAGTATTAGAAAAAAATAGCCAAGCAGGCGCTAAAATATTGATTTCTGGCGGTGGCAGGTGCAATTATACGAACATACATACTACTGCGGCTAATTTTATAGGAGCAGATAAAAAATACATCGATACGATATTGCAGCAATGGACAGTGAAAGATACTATTCATTTTTTTGAGCAACATGGTATTGAAGGCAAAGAAAAAACGTTAGGACAATTATTTCCTACTACTAATAAAGCAAAAGATATTGTAAACTCTTTTTTGAAAGAATGTGAAAACCAAACTATTTTATACACTATCGATGTAGTAGATATAGCTGTTGAGCTGCATGGCTATACTATTCGTTATGAAGAGAATGGGGTATTAAAACAAATTTTCACCAAAAAACTAGTTATTGCCACAGGTGGATTGCCGATTCCTAAAATGGGGGCAACTGATTTTGCGTTACAATTAGCTAAAAAACAGGATTTGAAACTACACACTACTGCACCTGCATTAGTGCCGCTAGTAGTGAAGCACCAAGATAGGGAATGGTACGAAAAACTGGCGGGTATTAGTGTTTTTGCAAAGGTAAAAGTGGACACTATTACTTTTGAAGAAAATATATTATTCACCCATTGGGGAATAAGTGGCCCTGCTATTTTGCAGATTTCTTCTTATTGGCGATTAGCCAAAACTATACACATGGATTTGCACCCTGCGTTTTCTATTCCAAAACATATCCAAGGGCTACTACATTTGGACGGCAGAAAAACCTTACAAAGTATATTACAGCCATTACTTCCTAACCGCTTAGTAGAGAGTTTTAGAGAATATTTGCCTTTGAATAAAAAAATAGCAGAGTTGAGTAAAGTAGAATACCAAATTATTAATAAATACATTCATCTATTTGAAGTAGAGCCTGCTGGCGACAAGGGCTATGAAAAAGCGGAGGTAATGCGCGGCGGTATTGCTACCAGTGAACTAGTAACGGCTACTTTGGAAATAAAAAAAATGCCACATTGCTATGTAGGTGGTGAATGTGTAGATGTGACTGGCTGGCTAGGTGGGTATAATTTTCAATGGGCGTGGGCGTGTGGCTATGTGATAGCACAACAATTGTAATAAAAAAGCTGCTAAATAAAGGCAGCTTTCTATTTTTATTATAAAACAACTTTTTTGCTTATTAGTTGTTTTCCTATTTGTGCTTTTAGGATATATATTCCAGTAGCCACATTGGACGTAGATAGCGTATGCTGTTGCTCGCCGTTTTCTTTGGCAAAAGTCTGGCTTTCCACTATTTTACCTTGCATATCCACTAACTGTAATACCACGTCTGTATTTTGATTCATGGTATACGCGATAGTGATAGTTTTATTTTCTGCAGAATTATTCATCTTAAATCCGATAGTAGCTTCTGTATTATCTATGCCAGTGGTAAGGCTTCTAGTAAGTGGTAAAGAACATAATTTTGTATTAGGCTTACTGCACACACTAGCTACATACAGTGTACCGTTTGCTCCTGTTGCTGGGGCTGTCCAGTCGAAGCTCCAAGTATGCGTAGCATCTATGGGAGCATTAAGGTGGGTAATGTATTTGCCACTGCCCACGAGTTGTGTAGTAGCGCCTGCTGCTAACGTCCCAAATAACATGCCACTACTATTTTGAGGAGATGCTTGGAACCCTTTTTCACCTGACCCACAGCCACTTACCGTAACAGTGACAGCGTAGGTAGTACCTGGAACGAATCCCGAACCTGGTATCGTAGAAGTTATAACGCCCAAAGCTGGTACATTGGTAGCAGTACCACCATGGCAAGAAGTACAGTTAGAAGCGTCAGTTGGAGAGGCTGTTTGCCCTACTGGTGCGCCACTCGGGAAAGCATGAACAGAAGTTTCTTGCACACTACTACTTAGTAGTGCTGCTACAACTGCAAAAGATACAATAGAGATTTTTTTTAACATAATTGAAATATATAAATAATGTACCGACAAAAATAATAATTTTTTTAATAAAAAACAGTATTTTTGTTAAAAAAATAACTTTGATGCTGTTTTATTGGTTTCTTGAAAAAAATTAAATAGAAATAAACAAGCTGTCCATACTATTTTTTAATATACTAGGGTTGGGCAACGTTGCGATAATTTTTAGTGCTTTATTTTTATACCAATCTATACTTTCTATGGTGTGACTTTTTATATTTATCTCATCGTATATAGCGATGGTTTGGTTTATCTTATCCGCATTTGCTAGCGTAGTATCTTGGTAGATATTTTGGAAAGATTTTTGCATTATTTCGTTACTTATCTGCCTTGTTTTTAGGTATAGAAAAGATTTTTTTTGTGCAAGAATATCGCCACCTTTTTGTTTTCCAAAATCTTCGTTGCCATACACATCTAGGTAGTCATCTTGTATTTGGAAAGCTAGTCCTATGTTTTTGCCGATAGTATACAATGCTTCTTGCTGTGGTACACTAGCGCCTGCAAGTATGCCACCTATCTGCAAAGCTGCCCCTACTAGTACTGCTGTTTTTAGGGTTATCATTTGGAGGTATTCATCTAGATTTATTTGTTGTTTTTTTTCAAATTCCATATCCATCTGTTGCCCTATACATATTTCTTTGGCAGTAGTATTGAATAGTTGTAGTACACTCCCTACTACGTGTATCGGCAGTAAGGAAAGTTGCTGATAGGCTTCTATCAACAAAAAATCACCAGTAAGAATAGCAGTAGGTACGCCATGGGTAGTGTGTATGGTAGGTTTGCCACGGCGTAGGGTAGCATTATCCATAATATCGTCATGGACGAGGCTGAAAGCATGAAAAAGTTCGATAGCAGCAGCTGCAGGAAACAGGTTTTTAGTATCTATACTAGCTGTGATACTGCTTGCTCCTATGCCTACTAGTAAAGCACGCATACGCTTGCCACCGCTTAATACAGCGTTTTGGCAAGTTTGTTGTAAGGTATTCCAAGCTATCTGCTGTAAGTTTTCGTGTAGGTAACTATTAATAGATTCTTTGGTAAGTAGCATTTTATTTTTTTGCAAATATACTACTATTGTGTATTTTTCTTTTATAATTGCATGAATTTTTATACACTATCTATTACAACACTTTATTTTACTATGGTATCTTATACTGCTATTGGGTTAATGTCTGGTACTTCTTGCGATGGATTGGATATTGCTTATTGTCATTTTATAAAAAACGAAACTATTTGGGAATATACGATACAACAAGCCACTACCATAGCTTATACACCTGAATGGAAACAAAAATGGCAACATGCAGCTACCTTATCAGCTTGGAATATGGCATTACTAGACGTAGAAGTAGGAAGGTATTTTGGAGAGCAAGTGAACCTTTTTTTGACAAAATATAATCTACCCAAACCTACTATTATAGCTTCTCACGGGCATACTATTTTCCATGCTCCTGCACAAGGTGTATCGTTACAAATAGGCTGTTTGGCGACTATCGCAGCCACTACCAAAATACCTACTATCGGCGATTTTAGACGGCTAGATGTGGCCCTTCAAGGGCAAGGTGCGCCGCTTGTCCCCGTAGCAGATGCGTTATTATTTAATAAATATACTGCTTGCTTGAATATAGGTGGTTTTGCGAATATATCCCTAGAAGATGAAACAGGCAATAGAATAGCGTGGGATACTTGCCCTGCGAATATTATACTAAATAAACTAACCCAAAAAATAGGTTTGGAATACGATAAAGGAGGTGAAATAGCTGCTACTGGTGTACTTATGGAAGATTTATACAAAGAACTAAATGCATTAGATTTCTATACTCAAAAACCGCCAAAATCGTTAGGAAGAGAATGGGTAGAACAATGCATAAACCCTTTATTACAAAGATATGAACAAGAAAATATACAGAACACCATTCATACTATTACGCAGCACATAGCATTACAAATAGCCACTACTTGCAATAATTATACAATAGATACACTACTGGTAACAGGTGGCGGGGCGTGGAATACCTATTTGATAGAAAGTATAAAAAAACAAACTGCTACTACTATCTTAATTCCTGAAAGTAAAATAGTAGATTTCAAAGAAGCATTGGCTTTTGCATTTTTGGGAATATTACGCCATACACATACTATCAATACATTAGCATCGGTAACAGGCGCTACACAAAATAGTATAGGAGGAAGCAGTTGGTATATATAAATTATAGTATCTTTGCCCGCTAACTACTTTATTAATAAAAATGAAAACATCTAAAAAATGGATATTTATTTCCATCTTACTACTGATTGTAACAGGCATAGGAAGCTATTTTTATTTCTTTAAAAAAGAAAACTATACCGCTGTATTCATCGAAGCTACCCAAAAAAGAACTATCCTAGAAGTAGTATCTGCTAGTGGAAAAATAGCTCCAAAAAAACAAATAAAAATTGCTCCCGAAACCTCTGGCAAAGTCACGGAACTATACGTAAAAGAAGGCGATAAAGTAGGTACAGGGCAATTATTAGCCGTACTAGACCCCGATATGAGTATATCAGGCATAGAACGTGCTTCTGCTTCTGTAAAACAGCTACAAGCCTCTGTAATGCAAGCCCAAGCCCGACTCACACAGCTAAAAGGGCAGGCAGCAGCAAGCAGAACCTCTCTCAATAGAAGTAAAACATTATACGCCGAACAAGCTATCACCAAAGTAGAGCTAGAAAGAAGTGAAGCCGAATACAACTCCTTACTTCAAGATATAGCCGCAGCAGAACAAACCATACGAGGGTCACAGTTTTCGCTAGAAGGTGGGCAAGCCACGTACAGAGAAGCATCTAAAGGACTAGCAAAAACACGTATCTATGCCCCTGAAAGTGGTACAATCTCTTCTCTAAAAATCGAAAAAGGAGAAAATGTACTAGGAACTATCCAAACCCAAGGTACAGAAATGATGATAATAGCCGACCTATCCGAAATGGAAGTAACGGTAGAAGTGAATGAAAATGATGTAGTAAGAGTAAAAGAAGGCGATAGTACGATGATAGAAGTAGATGCGTATGACAATAGGAAATTCAAAGGAATAGTAACCCAAATAGCTAATTCGCCTAAAAATACGAATGCTATGACCAAAACTTCCGCAGATCAAATAGCACAATACGAAGTAAAAATAACGATACTAAAAAGCTCGTACACAGATTTAATAAAGGAAAACAATACTACTCCCTTCCGTCCAGGCATGTCGGCTACCGTAGATATTATCACGGATACAAAAGTAGAAATCCTTACCATTCCTATCAATGCAGTAACTACCGATAAAGCAGATACCCTAGACGATGCCACTAAAACCATGCGCGAAATAGTATTCGTAGTAAAAAACAATAAAGTATACCAAAAACCCATAAAAACAGGCATACAAGACGATAAATACATAGAAATAATACAAGGATTAGAAGCCAATGAAAAGATAGTGATAGGGCCTTACAAAGCTATCAAAGACGAGCTAAAAGATAGTACCACCGTCACCATTACCACCAAAGAAGAATACTATAAATCTACTGCTGAAAACAAAGAATAATATACCTACTAACTAAATTATGCAACAACTTACGATAAAAAAAAATAAAGAAGTTTCTTTACAACGACAACATCCTTGGATATTTTCAGGAGCATTATATACTATTCCTACGGACTTGCCAAGCGGGGCAATGGTAGAAGTAGTAGACTACAACGGCAATATACTAGCCACAGGCATCTACCAGCCTAATTCCATAGCTGTACGTATACTACACTTTGGTAAAGTGACGAATTGGGATACTTTTTGGCTAGATAAAATAGAAAAAGCGTACCTTCTACGACGTAACATAGGATTAATAAACAATACTTCTACTACGGCATATAGACTAATACATGGCGAAGGAGATGGCTTATCTAGCTTGATAATAGATGTATACACCAATGTGGATAATATTACCTATTTCGTGATACAATGCCATACAAGTGGCTTACAAGCTTTCCTACCAAAAATACAAGAAGCACTACATCAATTATACCATTCCCATACTACTATTGGTGGTGTTTTTGATAAGTCAGGCGATATATTGGAAGGAATAGAAAACCGCTATCTAGTCGGAGAAACACCCGCTAAATTACCTTTTATTATTAATGAAAATAATCATTTATTTAGCATTGACTGGGAAAAAGGACAAAAAACAGGCTTCTTTTTAGACCAACGTAACAATAGACAACGACTGCATGAATACGTACAAAATTATCTAGGTACTAATAACGAAGTATGTAATGTACTAAACTTATTTTCGTATACTGCTGGATTCTCGGTATATGGCTTGTGTGCAGGAGCAACCAAAGTAGTATCCGTAGATGCTTCCAAAACAGCTATCAGCCTCGGCAATGATAACGTACAATTAAATACAAACATCAACTCCGAATTGCATACCAGTGAAGTAGCAGATGTATTGCATTACCTAAAAACAATCCCTAATGAGTACGATATTATAATCGTAGATCCTCCCGCATTTGCAAAACACTTATCCGCCAAGCACAAAGCTATACAAGCCTACAAACGTATCAACGGTATGGCTATTCAGCAAGTGAAAAAAGGAGGCTTTATTTTTACTTTTTCTTGCTCACAGGTCATCACAAGTGACTTATTCAAAGGTGCTGTCACTGCCGCAGCCATAGAAGTGGGAAGAGACGTAAGAATCATAGAACACTTATGCCAGCCAGCCGATCACCCTATCAATATCTACCACCCAGAAGGGAATTACTTAAAAGGATTAATCTTGCAAGTAGTATAAAATACCTATTTCTTTCTCCCAATAATCCTGTTATTTATGACTTCTTTACGGCCTTTGTTTTCTATATCACAGTACTTGTAGCTGCGTTAGGGTATTTTGTAGATATTTATGATTTATTATTATTCAGCATCGTACGTAGTGAGTCGTTATTATCGCTTGGGTTAGATGAAAAAGAAGTATTCGACGTAGGCAAAAACATACTCATGTGGCAGCAAGCAGGGCTTATCATTGGTGGAATATTATGGGGGATTATGGGCGATAAAAAAGGAAGATTATCCGTTTTATTTGGTTCTATACTCACGTATTCGTTGGCGAATATTGCTTGCGGATTCGTGCAGGAAGTGTCCCATTACCAGTATTTACGATTCATTGCAGGCATAGGATTAGCTGGAGAGTTAGGTGCGGGCATCACCTTGGTGTCCGAAATCCTACCCAAAAACTTACGCGGCTATGGGTCTTCGTTAGTAGCAGGAATAGGATTATTAGGGGCAGTAGCAGCTTATTCTACTACCGAATGGTTGCACTCATGGCGTACTTCTTACTTTGTAGGTGGTGGGCTTGGTATTTCGTTGCTTTTATTGCGAGTATCTATCTTTGAATCCAGTATTTTTGCTAGTGTTAAAGAAAATAGCATGATAAAAAGAGGCAATATATTTCAATTGTTTACTAACTTTACTACACTATCCAAGTACCTACGATGTATCGGAATAGCTTTGCCAATATGGTTTTTTATTGGTATACTAGCTACATTTGGAAAAGAAATAGGAGAAGCCATGCATATTTCAGAAAAAGTGATTAGTGGTAAATGTATACAGTATAGCTACATAGGCTTGGCTATTGGCGATATTACTAGCGGGCTATTATCCCAGTGGTTACAATCTCGCAAAAAAGCCATTGCTATACTTATGGTTGGGGCATTGGTAGGCAGTATCGCATTCTTACACAGTGGCGTTACTACTGCACAATCGTTGTATTATATATGCCTATTTTCTGGATTCTTTATTGGCTATTGGGCGATGTTCATGACTGTCACCGCAGAGCAGTTTGGGACGAATATCCGAGCTACAGCTACTACTTCTGTACCGAATATGGTGCGCGGTGCATTGATTATCATGACTGCCTTGCTTGGCTATTGGAAAGAATCTTTTGACATCGTCACAGCAGCATGCTTTATAGGTATACTATGTTTTGTAATCGCAGCACTATCGTTATGGAAAATGGAAGAAACCTTTGGCAAAGAATTGGATTATTTAGAAGAATAATTATGCTTCTTCTCTATTCATTTGGCGGGTAATATCTTTTTTCTTAATATCTTCTCTCTTATCGTATAGTTTTTTTCCTTTTGCTACGGCAATAGTTACTTTTACAAAGCCTCTTTCGTCCATGAATAAGTCTATAGGCACGATAGTAAGCCCAATATCTTTTAATTTATTCACTATTTTTTTTAATTCTGTAGATTTTAAAAGCAATTTTCTATCCCGTTTGGGTGCATGGTTGTAGTAGTTGCCACCTTTGTCATAAGGCTGTATAGTAGCATTTCGTAAAAAAAGCTCTCCTCTATGGAAACTACAAAAAGCGTCTGTTAGATTTACTTTTGAATTGCGTATAGACTTTACTTCTGTACCCAACAAAACAACACCAGCAATATAGGTTTCTAAAAAATGATATTCAAATCCCGCTTTTTTATTCTGAATTTTTATAATCGTATTCATTTTGAAATATTTAATTAAAAATTAGTGCCAAAACAAGATAAAATAGGAGTTAAAATTCATTATCCTGCTTTTAGTTATAATAGTTCAAAGGTAGTAAAAAATGAGATATAAACAAATGCAGCAAAAAATCATCTATTGTGCGTAGCTATTTTCTTCTAATTACAAAATTAGTTTTGTTGTATATATAAAAACGTTTTGTATTTTTGCAACCTAAAATTATTACAACCATGTTCCAGTTACCTTCTTTACCTTATGGGTATGATGCTTTAGAGCCAAATATAGATGCTCGTACGATGGAAATTCATCATAGCAAACACCATAATGCTTACACCACTAATCTAAACAACGAATTAGCTAAACTAAACCTGCCTTCTACGCCTAGTATAGAGGATATTTGTAAAAATATATCTACCTATAGTCCTGCTATTCGCAACAATGGAGGAGGGTTTTATAACCATAGCTTATTTTGGAAATTACTAACCCCTAACGCTTCCACTACTCCTACTGGTAATCTAGCAAAAGCTATTACGGATAAATTTGGTTCTTTTGATGCGTTCAAAGACGAATTTTCGAAAGCAGCTACTACTCGCTTTGGTTCTGGCTGGGCGTGGCTAGTAGTGCATGATGGTATGTTAGTAGTTACTTCTACACCTAACCAAGACAATCCTTTGATGGATATCGCAGACGTAAAAGGCAATCCAATCCTTGCCCTAGATGTATGGGAACACGCTTATTACCTAAATTATCAAAACAGAAGACCTGATTATATAAATGCGTTTTTTAATGTAATCAATTGGCAATACGCCGAAGAATTATACAATGCAGCAAGATAATTACCATTTTTTTTAATAAAAAAACGTAAAACTTTCCAAAAATTAAGAACTTTTGGAAAGTTTTCATTCCTATACCTATCTTTTTTACTTCCCATTTCCCACTAATCCTTATAATATGATTGAAGAAATTCAAAAACGTAAAACCTTCGGCATTATTAGTCACCCTGATGCAGGAAAAACTACTCTCACTGAAAAATTACTATTATTTGGAGGAGCAATCCAGACCGCAGGTGCTGTAAAATCTAATAAAATAAAAAAAACAGCTACTTCGGATTTTATGGAAATAGAAAAACAAAGAGGGATATCTGTAGCTACTTCTGTGATGAGTTTTGAATACAATGGCTTTACAATAAACTTATTAGATACACCAGGTCATAAGGATTTTGCGGAGGATACCTATCGTACACTTACGGCTGTGGATAGTGCTATACTAGTGATAGACTGTGTGAAAGGGGTGGAAGAACAAACCGAAAAACTAATGGGCGTATGCAGAATGAGAAATACACCCGTCATGACTTTCATCAACAAAGTAGACAGAGAAGGACAAAACCCATTTGACTTACTAGATGAGATAGAACAAAAATTAAACATTAAAACCATTCCATTGACTTTTCCTATTGGTATAGGAGCTACTTTCAAGGGAGTCTATAACATTTATACCAATACGCTATATTTATTCAACCCTAATAAAACTAACATTGAAAAAGATATTCAGACTTTTACGGATATCTATGATAAAGAATTAGATATACAAATAGAACCAAAATTTGCCAACCAATTAAGAGAAGATGTAGAACTGATACATGGCGTATACGATAAATTTAATGTACAAGACTACCTAGATGGCAAAGTAGCACCCGTTTTTTTTGGTAGTGCATTGAATAATTTTGGCGTACAAGAATTGCTAGATGTATTCACACAGATAGCTCCCTACCCATTACACCGAGAAACAGACGTGAGAAAAGTAGAACCCGAAGAAGCAAAATTTACAGGATTTGTATTTAAGATACACGCTAATATAGATCCCAAACATCGGGATAGACTAGCTTTTGTGCGAGTATGCTCTGGTAAGTTTGAAAGAAATGCATTCTATACCCATACTCGTTTAGGCAAAAAAATGCGTTTTTCTAACCCAGCTACTTTTCTAGCCTCTACCAAAAGTATCGTAGATGTAGCCTATCCAGGCGATGTAATAGGGTTATACGATAGCGGAAGTTTTAAGATAGGAGACACACTCACGGAAGGCGAAATACTACAATTCAAAGGTATTCCTTCCTTCTCGCCCGAGCTATTCAAAGAACTAGTAAACCTAGATCCAATGAAATCTAAACAATTAGAAAAAGGTATCCGTCAGCTTACCGATGAAGGAGTAGCACAATTGTTTTTACAGCATTCAGGGACTAAAAAAATAGTAGGTACAGTAGGAGAATTACAATTCGAAGTAATAGAATACCGCTTATTAAATGAATATGATGCTACATGCCGTTTTAATTCTATTAATATCCATAAAGCTTGCTGGATAACATATACAGATAATAAGGCATTTGAAGAATTTGCTCGTTACAGAGGGCAATACCTAGCAATGGACAAAGACGATAACCCTGTGTTTCTTGCCGAGTCGCCATGGATATTGAATACGATGATACGTGACTATCCAGATCTAACCTTTCATTTTAATTCAGAATTTAAAGTGTAATATATGTTAAAAACAGTGCATTCGTTATTATTAAAAGCTTTTACAGGTCCTTTTATGTCTGTATTCTTTGTCATGATTTTTATTTTATTAATGAACTTTGTATGGAAATACATTGACGAATTAGTAGGCAAAGGGCTTGGAGCATTGGTAATAGGAGAACTGTTATGGTACGCCTGTTTGACATTTGTAGCCATGGCATTGCCGCTTTCTATATTATTTTCTTCGCTACTTACTTTTGGGAATCTTGGTGAATCGTCCGAATTAACAGCAATGAAAACCTCTGGCATGTCGTTGATAACCATTAGTAAACCATTGTTTTTTTTGTCTGTAATACTAGCTGTTATTACTTTTTATTTTGCGAATAATGTAGTTCCCGCAGCCTATTACAAGCAAAGAACGTTGAGAAGTAATATTTTACAAAAAAAACAAGAAATCAATATTCAAACAGGATTGTTTAATTACGATATCCCTGGCTATGTACTCAAAGCTGCTAGCAAAAGTAAAGATGGTAAAATATTATACGACCTCATTATCTATGAGCATACCGACGGGCAAGGCACTAACAGGGTCATGACAGCCAAAGAAGCTACCATTGAACTCACTGCTGGCAATAAAGATATGTACATCAATATGCGAAATGGTGCAACGTACCACGAAGTAAAAGAACAAAGTACTAATTTCCTTACCAATCCAACCCTCAATACCACTACTACAAGCAGTAAAAGAGAATTGATGCGCGAATTTTTTGAAGAGCAACGCTTGAATATCGACTTATCTTCCTTGCAGTTTGTAAGAGATGACAAAGATGCCGCTAAAACCCTTCCTGGTATGCTGAACCTTGTTAATCTGGATAAAATGATAGATACCCTAAAACTAGACGTAGATACGTATAAATTACAAGCATTCAAAGAAGATTTACCACCTTATTTTTCGGGTAAAAAACCCAATTCTACGCCTAGTATTGCAGCTTCGGATACGAATAAAAAAGCTACTACGATAACCATAGATACAATCAAACCTGTTTTAGAAAGTTTCGTTGAAGAGGAAGCTGGTTTAGTAAAAAATATGGCTACGGATATGGTACGAAATAGGGTAGATAATGCAAAATTTATCCTAGAACAATCGTTACAAAAAGAAGAAGAATTGCATAAATATGAAATAGAATGGCACCGAAAGTTCACGATTAGTTATGCTTGTATGATATTTTTTGTTCTAGGCGCTTCTTTGGGGTCTATCGTAAAAAAAGGAGGAGTAGGGCTTCCAGCAATTATTTCGGTAGCATTTTTTGTAATCTTATACTTATGGCAAATGTTTGGCGAAAAACTATCCCGAGAAAATATTATTCCAGTGTGGGTAGGTATGTGGCTTCCGTATATAATAATCACATTGGTAAGTATATACGTATCTTACAAAGCGAATAAAGACACTAAATTATTCGAAAATTTTGGATATAAAAAAATAAAATACGTTCCTGAAAAATAAAATTATAACTATGTACTTAATAGATACACATTCTCATATTTATGCCCAAGAGTTTGATATAGATAAAGAGGCTGTCATGCAAAGATGCAAAGAAAAAGGCATACAAAAACTGTTTTTGCCTAATATAGATATAGATAGCTTACCACTATTGGATAATACTATACAGCAGTTTCCTGACCAGTGCTACGCTATGCTAGGGTTACACCCCTGCTCTGTAAAAGAAGATTTTGAAGCCCAATTACTTATTCTAAAAAACAAAATAGAAAGTAAGGCGTATCCTTGTTATGGAATAGGAGAAGTAGGGTTAGATTTTTATTGGGATAAAACTTTTATTGCCCAACAAATACAAGCCTTCAAAATACAAATAAAATGGGCAGTAGAGTACGATTTGCCCATAATAATACATTCCAGAGAATCCACCCAAGAAGTCATAGATATATTAAAACAATATGCTTACCTGCCAATAAAAGGGATATTACACTGTTTTAGTGGTACGTACGAGCAAGCTATGGAAATAATAAACCTAGGCTTTTATATTGGTATTGGTGGCGCTATTACCTATAAAAAGAATGAATTACGAGGTTTTTTATCTAAAATACCATTACAATCTATTGTTTTAGAAACAGATAGCCCTTACTTATCTCCAATACCATACAGAGGCAAACGTAATGAAAGTAGCTATCTAACGTATGTAGCACAAGAAGTAGCAGATTTATACACCATTCCTATACAAGAAGTAGCCAAAATAACTACCGAAAATGCCCTAAAAACATTTACTAACAGTTATTGATTTACTTATTCTGTATAATAAAAAAAAGCCCTATGAAGGGCTTTTTTGTTGTATGCTTATACCTGTTTTTATTATTTCTATCTATTTATGAATAAAGAAACTTTTAGGTTGCGCTCCTTCTATTTGTAAAATATAATATCCAGCTGCCCAGTTCGCTATAGAAATAGTATTTTCGATCATTCCTAGTTTATTGGTATACATACTTCTTCCTGTTACATCTACTATGTGGTAAGGCTTATCTAGTAATGTAGTAGGAATACGAATGTTCAAATAATCTTTGACTGGGTTAGGGTATAATGAGTACTGTGATGCCGCGATATTTTTAATACCAACCGTAGTAATTGGTATACAATTACTTATTTGTTGGCAGCCATTTGCAGTTACTCTTACGGCATAATTTCCACTACTCATAGGCGTATAGCTAGTAGTAGTAGCATCAGAAATAGGCGCATTACCGTTATCACAGTCTACCCATTGGTAGGTAGCTCCATCTATTATATTCACTAATAATTCTGTATTATTTTGATTAACAATAATAACTCCTAAAGTAGTTACTACTAATGTAAGATTAATAGTAGAATCACAATCTGCACCTATAGTAGTACGGGTATAGTTACCTGCTTGTGTGAGTGTTTGATTACCAAAAGTATAACTTTGCCCGTTGCAGATACTTGCGCTTGTATTTCTCATTCCTGCTGCACTTACCGCTAATGTAAGATTAATAGTAGAATCACAATCTGCACCTGTAGTAGTACGGGTATAGTTACCTGGTTGTGTTAGTGTTTGACTACCAAATGTATAACTTTGACCGTTGCAGATACTTGCGTTTGTATTTCTTGTGCCGCCAGCACTTATGGATAATGTAAGACTAATAGTAGAATCACAACCTGCACCTGTTGTAGTGGTACGGGTATAGTTACCTGCTTGTGTTAGTGTTTGATTATCAAATGTATAGCTTTGTCCGTTGCAGATACTTGCAGTAGTAGTACTTGTTCCAGCGGTATTTACTTTTAGGTGTAATAGGCTAGTAGAATCACAGTTGTTACTCGTAGTTAGGGTAGTAGCATACGTACCTGTATTATTGTAGTTTTGTCCTCCAAAAGGGTAACTTTGCCCGCTGCAGATACTTGCTTGCATAGTACCTGCTTTTTTACCAGCTACTACTAGGTTATCTATTCTATTATTTCCACTAGAACCATTCGATCCTGCACCTGAAAAAGCTATTTTGAATGCTAAATTAGCATTGTCCCACGCCTCTGTACTGCTTACTACAAGGCTACGTTTTTCCCAAGTAAGTGGTACTGTGAAAGGATTTCCTAGCGGTATCCAAGGGCCATTATTTCCTGATATAGAATAATATACTTGCTGTGTAGTTGCTCCAGTGGTAGTACGCATAGTAGCATAGCTTAATTCCACATTTCCAAACCCAGCAGAAGACGCGTTAATAATCAATTCTCTTGTATCGCTTGGATTTCTCATTCGTATTCCTCTGCTAGCAATAGTATCCCATTGTGCATTGATAGTAGTACCTTCCGTAATAGCAGTTCTGTCCATGTAGCCAGCACCTGCACCAGTGTATGTAATAGTAGCTGCTGCTGTATTTATTTTGCTATAATCCGCGTTGATAGTACTTAATACTCCGTTAGTAGCTTGGTTAAAATGCCAGTAATGGATTGGTTTTGCTGCACATATTAGTAACGGATCTACTATGAATATAGCTTTTATATTATTAAATCCAGATTGCACAAATTCTTCTATTATAGCACTAGTAGAGCCATTTTGTAAGTTATTGGTCTCCCAATGAGAGAATACCCAACCTGTTTTTGCTTTCGCTTCTAATTTTACTTTTATGTTACGGAAATATTTTCCTGTCCAAGGGTAAGGATTTGCGCTTACACCTGGCGTAGAAGGTAATATATCTATGGTATTGATATGAATATAGCCGTGTAATGGGTTTGAAACATCTAATAATATGTCTCTTATCGTACCATTAGGGTCCATTCTAGCTCTTACATGTTCACGTGCTACATTAGTTCTATTATTAATAAAATCAGTGATAATAGTAATGTTATTATTCCAGTTGGCTTGCGAATTATAGGTATTAAAGCGATTCATGTGGCTTGGAATAATCGGGTTGTAAGCATTGGTATAGCGTGCTAATAACGGATTAAGACGAGTAGGTAGGAACGTAGTATTTAACATATCAGCATATCGGTTTGCAAAGTCTTTCTTTACTTTATCGTTAATAAAGAATCTTGTCCAAAGGAAATTAGCCATTTGATCGTTATTCCAACCAAAGCAGCAATCTGTTAGCCAGTTACCGCCATATGTAAAATTAGGATCTCCAAAAACCTGGTCTAGATAATTATTATTTACATTATTCCAAGATAAATTTTGACCAGAAGACGGCATCCCGTAAGCAAAATCTAAATCCCATAGTGTCCAGTTAAATCTACCATCGGCATATTTAGAAGCATTAGGATTATAGGGTACTCTTTTTCTAAATACTTCGTGGTTATTCGCTGGCCAATCGCCATTTCCATTAAATGTTTCTGCTATTAAATAATCATATAGATTACTCAAATTTACTTTTGTATTTAAGGTTTGGTACGCAGCTGGGGTAGACATATCGGTACTATTTGCCCAGTTGTGTAAATCGCCATAGGCTACTATATCGCCATCACTTGCTGGTTTAAGTCCACCTGGTACCCACTGTCCTGTAATATCTATCGAATCTTTTGGTACATCGTATTCTTCAGCAATAGTAGTAGCACTTATTTGTTCTCGGATATTAGTCAATCCCCAAAACTCGCCATTGATAAATAATACAGCTGGCTCCCCGTCTTGGCTAATAAAATCCATGTGTTCTACTGCTTTTTGTGCAAACATATCACGCATCATGGACTGATCTGATTCGCTACTTCCTGCTCTTAATAGCAATCGTTTGAAATTAGTTCTTGTTTGGTCTCTAAAAATCGGGTATCCTAGAGTAGTTTGTCCGTATTCTTCTCGGAATTTTAGTTGGTAAGATTTTAGGGCATTTCCTCTATTGTATAAGCCTGATAATTGTATGCCTACATCTGTACTTACTACTTGGTTTCCTGCTGTATTAAGAAGGGTAAAAGTACTTTTTTGTTCTACATTTCTACGTGTATTAGCTACGTCTCTATTAGCACTTTCATTAGGATTATTTATTCTCCAATTATCAAAGTCAATCCCTGCTACATTAATCCCGTCCTCATATCCCCAAAAATCTTTTGGATTAATACCAATAGACACTACTGGTACTTTAAAAAAGTTTACATTTGGGTTTATAAAATAAGAATTAGCAGTCACATCACTGGATAGGTAGCCAGACTTTACTACTATTGCTTTGATGATATTTCCTTTCATTACATTGCCTTGTGGCATGAACTGGTTAGCGTCATCATCGGCAGTAGTTGGTATAGCAGAGTATTTATTGGGTTGATTAGTTCTATCGACGATATTGATAGGAGAATTATATACATAACTTCGGTAGTTATCTGTAAGAACTGGGAAAGGATTTTGTCCTGGAAATTCTGGGTATTGATTCTTGTAATTATAGGTAGTACCATTGGTATTATTGGGGTCAGGGTCAGAGCCGTCTGTTGTATAGTATATTTGTGTGCCAGGTTCTGCGTTGCTTAATGTAAGGTCAAAAGCTGCTGCATAAAATCCTCCTGGTTGGGAGAATACTGCTGGGTTCAAAAAGCCAGTGTACGAGGTAGCATTATTATTACTTGCATTAGGAGTTCCTGCATTGAAATAGCGATTGATGCCATTTCCATTTACTTGGTCGCCATAGCTGATATTCGGCAATAAAGCGCCAAAACGCATACTATCTATTAAAGTAGTGCCATTAGGGGCATATAGGTATACTGTTTCGCCTTGGGAAGATAAGCTAAAATTAGTATGGTAAGCACCTCTTTCTGGGTGTTTAGATGCCCAAATCAATAAGAAACCATTCGGATTGATGGTAAAGTTATCTCCAGCTAGTCGGTGTTTTGTAGGGAAGTTTATATCGTCGGAAAGGTAGTATCCTAGTAAATTGATGGGGCTGCTGCCTGTGTTGTATAGTTCTATCCAATCTTCTTTTTGTCCTGTATTGTCGGCTACTCCAATTACATTGTTAGGCATTACTTCGTTGATGGACAGGTCGTTAGATACAATAACACTTTGGTTATTTAATTCTAAATCAAAACTAATATCTGAACTGGTGATGCTGGCTTGGTGTATTTCTGTTGCGATGGTGTTGTTTCCATTTATAAAAAGATTAGCTGGTAGGGTTATATCTATCCATCTGTTTTCATTTACAAAACCATCTAGGGCAAGGGTAGAAGAATTCACAGCCCCCGCAGGTAAGTTGTTTCTAAAAGCTTCGTTACCATTTACATAAATAACTACACCGTCGTCTAGTTTTACCCTTCCAGTGATTTGTCCAAGATTAGCAGTATTAATCCCACTAACAGTTTTTCGGAAATAAGTAGTGATGTATCTGTTTGATGCATTGCCACCAAAGCTTACAGGAGTAACTTCATCGCCATCGCCATAGCCAAGTTCGGCATTTCCTTGTAGCCAAGAAGCTTCGTTGAAGTTGACAGAAGTCCAGTCATTGGTGGGTTGTGTACCATTATCCAAGAATTTCCAACTGCTACCAACTGGCAGTATGTTCTGGGCTTGCGAACATAGTGGTAACAGAGCTAATAAGCCAATTAAGTAAATTTTCATAACATTTATTGTATAGTTATATTATATTAAAAATAAAAATCAAATATACTAGAAAAAAGTAACAAAAACAAAAATAATAGATTTATTTATATAAAATTTTCAGTTAATGCTTTATTTTATTATAAAATATTGATAATAAGAAAGTTTAGTTTGTTAGTTTTTACAATTTATGGATATAACATGTTTTGTATTTAAAAAAAATGATTTGTAATACTACTTTTTCATTACATTTGTATCTGATTATTTCATTATAAAACTTCTTAAATTCAGCCACAACACCATGTTAGTTATCGATAAGCTAGATATTCAAACCAAAAAAACACACTAGAAAGTTGTAAAGATTACCTTAAAAAAGAATTTGTAGGCATTGACCCTATTATCGACGATTTGCTTAATTATCTACAAATATGGTATTTGGTGCCTGAAATATTAAATAGACCTATTATCATTAATCTATGGGGCATGACAGGGGCAGGAAAAACAGATTTGGTGCGTAAAATGGTGAAATTCCTAAACTACCAAGATCGTTTTGCAGAAGTAGAATTAAGTAATATAGATGGTAGTAACTGGAATACGAATGTATCGCAGATATTGAGTAATTATGACTTGAATGATGAAAAACCTGCTATCGTATTATTTGATGAGATACAACGTTTTATAGATAGATATATTTAAGGTTTATGCTTTTCGTAAAATTAAATTTGCAAACCTAACTCTGATGGGAGTATATTCATAGTTACCCAATTTCTCTAT
>JAYUJA010000096.1:0-2212 GCA_043765495.1 Bacteroidia bacterium | reverse complement strand
CTGGTAAAAAAGAAAATGAGAATTTATTTTCTCTTTTACAGAACTAAAGTCTTTCAAAATTGCTCCCAAAGTTGCATTTATTACTTGAACTTACGTAATATATTTGCAAGGCGGAATTAGTTGCTTGTAATGCGGCAAATATAGCTATTTATATTTATTTTATTCTAAAAATTAAAAACAAATGATACTAGTTACAGGTGGGCTTGGTTACATTGGATCGCATACAGTGGTAGTATTGCAGCAGGCTGGCTATGAAGTAATACTACTAGACAATCTATCTAACTCTTCGGTGGAAGTGCTGGATTCTATTGAAAAAATAACTACAAAACGTCCTTTATTTTACGAAGTAGATGTGACAGTATACGCTGATTTAGAAAAAGTTATCCAATCGCATGCAAACGATATACAAGGTATCATACATTTTGCTGCCAAGAAAGCTGTAAGCGAGTCCATGGCGTATCCTAGCCTATATTATCAGCAGAATATGAACGCTTGGACGAATGTACTGCATGCAGCTACACAGTTCAGCTTATCGAATATCGTATTTTCTTCTTCTTCTACGGTATATGGGCAGCCAGAGAGTAATCCTATTACCGAGGATTTTCCTTACCAGTCGCCAGCAAGTAGCATCTATGCACATACAAAGCAGCTAGGAGAATTATTTTTACAAAATGTAGTAAGTAGTAAACTAAAAGGGTTGGCTTTGCGTTATTTCAACCCTATTGGAGCGCATGCTTCTGCGTGGATTGGAGAACAGCCACAAGGGATTCCGAATAACCTCATGCCATACATCACCCAAGTAGCCATAGGTATACAGCCTTTTTTACGAATATTTGGGGCAGATTATCCTACTCCTGATGGTACGTGTGTGCGCGATTATATCCATGTAGTAGACTTGGCGAATGCACATCTAAAAGCAATAAATTTACTACTACACCCTGCTTACGAACTTACTTATGATGTATACAATATTGGCACTGGGCTGGGCTATTCAGTATTAGATGTAATGCACTCTTTCAATAAAGTATATGGTAAAGATATTCCTTATAAAATAGTAGGGCGTAGGGCTGGAGATGTGCCTTTATACTATTCTGACCCTAATAAAGCAAATGAAAAACTAGGCTGGAAAGCACAATTCTCATTAGATGATATGACGGCAGATGCATGGCGTTGGGAAAATCATTTACGAAATAGATAAAACAACTCTTATACCGCTACGTCTGCTTTAATAGCTGGGTGTGGGTGGTAGTTTTCTATTAAAATATGTTTATATTCTATATCAAAAATATTCATAGTATCGTGGGTAATGGACAAGGTAGGTAATGTTTTACAATCCCTAGCGATAAGCGTATTCACTTGGTCGAGATGGTTAGTATAAATATGCAAATCCCCAAACGTATGTATGAAATCGCCTACTTCTAACCCTGTCACTTTGGCTATCATGTGGGTAAGTAGGGCATACGATGCTATGTTAAATGGCACACCTAAAAAAGCGTCTGCACTACGCTGGTATAACTGGCATGATAGTTTATTATCTTGCACATAAAACTGAAATAAACAATGACAAGGAGGCAATGCCATATCGGCTATGTCTGCTACATTCCAAGCAGATACTACCAAACGTCTAGAATTAGGATTGGTTTTTATGGCATGGATTACTTCGCTAATCTGGTCGATAGTAGTATTATTAGCACCTTGCCAGCTTCGCCATTGCTTGCCGTATACTGGGCCTAGGTCGCCATTTTCGTCTGCCCACTCGTCCCATATACGTACTTTATTTTCTTTTAGGTACTGGATATTTGTACTACCTTGTAAAAACCATAATAATTCGTGGACAACAGAAGGCACGTGTATTTTTTTTGTGGTAAGTAATGGAAATCCTTCTTGTAGATTAATACGGAGTTGATAGCCAAAAGTACTAATAGTGCCAATGCCCGTCCTGTCGTCCCTACGGATACCAGTGGTAAGAATATGTTCCAGAAGATTTTTATATACTTGCATGTATAAAAAAGATAGAAAAGCCGATAAATAAGCCACAAACTTACTCAAAAATTTAACCTAAATACACCTTCTATCCAACAAAAAACAACTTAAAACAAAAATAGTGCTATATTTACTCTACCCGATAAAAAATATTTCTAAAAAAAGAAAAGCTAACCGAACAGTGTGCAACGGTTTTAAAAACCACATTTAAAGCAATATCAGCAAGGAT
>JAYUJA010000095.1:0-6177 GCA_043765495.1 Bacteroidia bacterium | reverse complement strand
AACCAGTGCTTGTTACTTGGGAAGTGCTTGCTATTAAATAAGTAGTATAAAGATCAACTATTTGATTAGTAGTAATTTTCATGACAAAACTTTTTTTTTGCAAAAAAACTAAAAATGATTTACATTTGCAAAAGTTAAAACAATAACAAAAAGTTGCATTTATTACTTGAATCCACCCTATTTTATTTCAATGTATAGCATTAAAAGCCCAACCTATTACATCTTTACCTTCTGTATCGGATAGGTACATATTAAGCAATCATTCGGATACAATTCCTTTTATGAACAACTGTATAGGGAGCAATACAGCAGTTATTTCTTCGTCATTGGGAGGCACTACTCAAATTATTTTTAGTGCCGATTTACTTTGTGCACATTTAGTATACACCCCACCAGTGAATGCATGTGCTAGCGGAGCAGACGATATAATAGATACTATCCAGCAAAAAATAGAATGCCTATGTTGTTTAGTTCCTTTGGATACAGTTACCATTGTTTACCATATTAATTGTAGAGGCATTAAGGCAGTAAATGATAAGGGGTATGTAGGAAATATGCCAGTAGGAGAGAAAGATGACATATCGTATGTACTAGATAATGATTTTGCGAACCAGTCTTACGATATTATAGCTAGTAGTTTACAATTATTAAATGGCAGCAGCTCTACTAATATAGCACAATATAGCATAAACCCTATCACCCATGTAATAGAATATACGAGTAATGGTTTTTATAACGGTACAGATACTGTCTATTATCAGATATGTGATACTAATATAGTGTGCGATACAGGTCAGTTGATTGTATACTTTCGAGATTCTATACGACTGGAAAGACCACTGACTTACGTAGATGTTAATCAAAATTGTATCTACGATAATAACGATATTGCGCTAATGAGTGCACTAACCGATTTTCGATTAATGGCTTCGCATCGTCTTGCTTATTATAATTATAATGGTACAATAGATACAGTAGAAGCAGGCGCTTATCTTAATTTGTGGGAGGTAGCATCTTTGATTAATTTACCTAACCAGCACCAAGATTCTATTATTTTAGCGGTAACATTTGGTGTAGAAAATCCTTATATAGTAAGTTGTGGTGGACAATCCAATTCGCTAACCTATTATTATACCTATGGTGGTTCGTTCCTAAATTTTATTCCTACTACTATACCATTATACTTGGATTCTTCGGTATTAAACTGTTCTGTATTGCTAGTAGACATAGGTTGTGGAGTTCTACGTCGTTGTTCTACTAGTTACTATTCTATTAGCTATAAAAACCTTGGCGGACAAACAGCGAATGCAGCGTATATAGATGTACAATTAGACGAATATTTAACCCCATCACAATCGGTTGGTTCTCTGCCTTATACGATTAATGCAGATGGATCGCTACGTTTTGATATAGGCGATGTAAATCCATTACAAGCAGGTTATATTTATTTTGATGTATTGGTGGATTGTAGCATTGCATTAGGGTACAACCATTGTGTGACTGCTACTACATACCCACATCCTGGTTGTGGAAATGATACCTTGCCGTATGTAGAAGTGGATTCCCTGCCAAGTATTTCGGATAGTGGTATGTTCCGAATTCTAAACCCGAGTAACCTGAATATGAATAGCGCTACCGAATGGAGAGTATACGAAGAAGATGTACTATACAAAACTGGAACTATACAACTGAATGCGAGCCAAAGTATCACTATTGCATACCCTCATACTAGTACTAATGGCTACCGTATAGAAGTAGATCAAGTAGAAGGAGTAAGTAATTTAGTGGCGGATAATACGCCTGCTATTAGTTCGGATAACCAAACTACGGATATAGGATTTTCGGCATCTGATGGTGAACTTTGGCAAAGTACTTTCTGCCGTACGAATGTAGATAGCTACGACCCGAATGAAAAATTAGGATTCCCGATAGGCTATGGTGCTAATCATTTTATAAACAAAGAAACAGAGCTAGACTATGTGATTCATTTTCAGAACGAAGGAACTGCTGATGCTAACCAAGTAGTGGTAAAAGATGTAATAGATAGCGATTTGGATATTAGTACTTTCACAGCAGGAGCAAGTAGCCACCCTTATACTATGCAGATAGTGAATAATGAAGCTATTTTTCAATTTAACAACATTAACCTAACTCCTAAAACCACGAATGAAGCTGCTAGCATGGGATTTGTAAAATATACCATACGTCAAAAAGCAAATAACCCTGTAGGAACGTTAATACACAATACAGCAGCTATCTATTTTGATTTCAATAGCCCTATAACTACCAATACTACTTTACACACTATCGGCGAGAAAAGAGATTATGAAGTAAAAGCATTGGTACTAGCAATTTCTAATACAACTACCAATCTAATACAAGTAAAAACCTATCCTAACCCAGCTACGGATATTCTATATTTTGAAATAGTAGACATAAAAGCAAGTATTTATGAACTAGAAGTGATGGATATTACAGGAAAGCAAGTACAAAAGCAAGTATTTCAAGCGAATAAGGCTACTGTAAATGTAGAAAGTTTATCCCCAGGTATGTATGTTTATACCATAAAAAATAAGATGGGCGAAGCAGCAATTGGCAAAATAATAGTAAGATAAAATCCACTTTTCATTAGTAAACATCAAAAAAAAGCTACCTTGTTATAGGTAGCTTTTTGGTATTTATAAAAAATAAGAATATACTAGATGGTAATAAGGTATTTAGAACGAAATTTCTAATAGTATACCTGCTAATGCTGCGGATAGGTAAGATGCTAGTGTACCGCATAATAATGCTTTCATTCCTAATTCTGCCAAGTCTTTTTTGCGTTCAGGAGCTAGTTCGCCTATACCTCCGATTTGTATTCCTACGGAAGAGAAATTTGCAAATCCGCAAAGTGCAAAACTTGCTACTGCTATCGCTTTGGTGGATAAGGATTTGAAATGAAATCCATTGCCTTCGGCTTGTAGTATTCCTAGTTTTTTAAAAGATAGTAGTTGTTCTTGGGTAACACCAGTAGCGGTAATTAATTTTTTCGCATTTTCGATACTTATATTTTTTCCTTCTAAAAAGCTTTTTGCGAATGCTCCTATATCGCCAGTGGTTTGTTGTAATGTTTTTAATTTTTCTGCTATCATCACTTGGTTACTTTTTATGGCCGTCAAATCCAGGTAAGCAACAAACTCGTTGATAGCTAGTTTTTTACCCATTAGCGTAGCCACACTAGAAACGTCTTCGGTAGGTACTCCCATTATCCAAGCCATAGGCGTGAAAGCATATCCAAACAAGCTATCCAAAGAAGCCGCTGGGTGTATTAGTTTTAAAAAATAATTTATGGTAGCTATCAAAGCAATGAAACCAATTAACATAGCTAATACGTTCATGGATATTTTCATACCATCGGAGCAGCCGTGTGATATAGCGTCTATTAGGTTAGAGAATGGTGTTTTTACGTCTAATTTTACGTCGCCTTGGGTTTCAGATTGTTCGGTTTCGGGGTATACTATTTTAGAAATAACAATAGCGGCTGGGGCTGCCATCAAACTTGCGGATAATAAATATTCTGCTGGCACTCCGAAGTTGATGTACAATATCAATACTCCTCCTGCGATACACGCCATACTACCAGCCATAGAGGTCAAAAGTTCGCTTTTGGTCATACCTTTTAGGTAAGGGCGTATCATCACTTGTGCTTCTACTTGCCCTACAAAGGCACTTGCTACGTTGGAAAGGGTTTCTGCACCACTTGCGCCCATTATTGCGTGTACTCCTTTTGCTATGATGGATACTAACCGTTGCATGATACCAAAATAGTACAAAATATTCACTAATACACATACTAGTATAATGGTAGCAGGGATATTGAAGGCAAATATAAAACCTCGGGCTGGACCAAATATTTTTCCTAATTCTGCGGGGTCTGCTAGTACATCGCCGAGTACGAATTTTGCTCCCTGTCGTCCAAATTCTTCAATTTTCTGCATACCAGCCCCAAAACTTTGGAACATTCGAGTAACAGCTGGCACTTTCAACACCAATATACCGATGATGATTTGTAAGATTAAACCACTGATAATGAGTCTATAATTTAAAAGCTTTTTATTGTTTGAAAATAAAAAAGCAATACCTAATATGACTACTACACCTAGTAATCCTCTTAAAATCTCCATAGTTGTGCAAATAAAGTTGGGGTTGGAACTGCAAAAGTAGTTTTATTTTAAATAATAACAATAATAGAAGCATAAAACAATGTATAGTATTGCTTATTAATAGGTTAAAATTAAATATACTGATTTTAAGAATTTATGTATAGTTTTGCGTTGTTTTATTGCGTTATCTTTTTCTTTTCTCATGCTTCGAATAATAGTATCTGTATCCAATGATTTATACACCGACCAGCGAGTATTAAAAGTGTGCCATAGCTTGACGGAGGCGGGTTATAGTGTTTTATTAGTAGGAAGATGCTATAACGATAGTCCAGTACTGCCAGAGTTGCCATTTGCCACCAAACGATTAGCGTTATTTTTTAGGCGTGGGGTGTTTTTTTATGCAGAATGGCATGTACGTCTGTTTTTATTTTTATTGTTTCAAAAAGTGGACGGATTGCATAGCAATGATTTAGATACGTTGCTGCCTACTTATTGGATGAGTAAAATAAAGAAAAAACCATTGGTGTACGACACGCACGAATATTTTACGGGTGTACCAGAAATACAGCATAAAAAAATGGTAAAAAAAGTGTGGGTTACGATAGAGAATTATATATTCCCTAGACTAAAATGGGTATTTACAGTAAATGATTCTATTGCTCACCTATACGCTACACAGTTCCAACAATCGTTGCAAGTAGTACGCAATATTCCTACTCAAAAACAAGTAATAGCTTCTATTTCTAAACAAGAACTACAACTACCTGCTCACAAAAATATTATAATACTGCAAGGCAATGGTATAAACGTACAGCGAGGAGCAGAAGAAGCTGTATTATCCATGCAGTTCGTACCAGATGCTTTGTTAGTAATAATAGGCGACGGAGACGTTATCGCTTCTCTACAACAATTAACCGAATCGTACCATTTACAGGATAAAATACTATTCTTACCAAGGCTACCATACACTACTATGATGCAGTATACACAAGTAGCAGACATAGGGCTATCGCTGGACAAAAGTACGAATATAAACTACCAATATAGCCTACCCAATAAACTATTTGACTACATAAAAGCTGGAATAGCACTCGTAATAAGCGACTTAATAGAACCAAGACGAATAATAGAACAGTATAAGGTAGGAATAGTAATAAGTAAACACACTCCAGAATCTATAGCAGAAAGTATAAATACGCTACTAGGCAATCCTGAATTATTACAAGAATATAAAAAAAATTCCCTCGCCGCAGCAAAGGAATTGTATTGGGAAAAAGAGATACAAAAAATGATAACTACCTATACTAGTATTTTTATAAAATAAGGAAAATTAAAAGCCGTATAAATCAATTAATTTTTGTTCTATTTCTCTACCGTGTATGTCGGCTTTTACTACTTTCCCTTCCGCATCTACTAATATCAAATAAGGCGTGCCTGTAATGTGGTAAGGCTCTACGGGAGCACTTTTCCATTCTTTCAAGTCGGATACGTTTTTCCAAGTCATATTGTATTCTTTTATTGCATTTTGCCAAGCGGCTTTGTCTTTGTCGATGGCTACGCTGAGTATTTCGAAACCTTTGTCTTTGTACTTGTTATATAGTTTTACTACGTTGGGCATATCGGCTCTACAATGCTCGCACCAAGACCCCCAGAACATTATTGCGTACATTTTTCCTTTCCATTCTTTGGTAGAAAATGCTTTTCCATCTACATCAGGTAAGTTTATTTCAGGGGCTACTACGCCGTTTTCTAATGGTATTCTTTTAGCCATCTCTCGGCACAGGGTTTTTGCACTACTGGAATAAGGGTAGGCTTGCATGTTTTTGATAAGGAGTTTTATTTCTGGTACGTCTTTTTTAATATCTAATGTACCAGCTGCTATACAATTTGCTAAAAGAGTAGGGTTTTCTTTTATCATTTGTTTCGTTTTTACGCTATATTCGTCGTATATTTTATTGAATATTTTTGCTATTTCTGATTCGGTGGAGGTTCTTACTGCCACAAATTTCATAAGAGAATCTTTAATGTTTTT
>JAYUJA010000094.1:0-2232 GCA_043765495.1 Bacteroidia bacterium | reverse complement strand
TTTATCGTAGTGAATTAGCACAAAAAAAGTGTTTAGATCGCCATAGTAGTAAACGTAAAAAGATACGTCTTACAGCGAGTATTAAATCCTTAATAGTTATTCAATTAAAGCTTCATTATAGTCCTGAACAGATAGCTGGCAGAGCTAAATACGAGAAGGTAGGTTGTGTATCTGTGGAATGTATTTATCAGTACATTTGGGGGGATAAAAAACGTGGTGGGGATTTGTATAAACATTTAAGAAGCAAGATAAAGAAGCGTAAAAAACGAGGGAGTAAACAAGATAAACGGGGTCAGCTATGCAACAAAACAAGCATAGAAGCTCGTCCTATTATAGTAGAATCTAAAGAGAGATTTGGAGATTTTGAAATAGATTTAGTGATCGGAAAGAACCACCAAAAGGCACTAGTAACGATGAATGATAGAGCTACTGGTATTGCTTTTGTGTGCTTATTGTCAGGTAAAAGTTCAGCAGAAGTATACGAAAAAGTGCTTGCTCCATTACGCGATAAAAAAGGATTGCTTCACACCATTACTTCGGATAATGGAAAAGAATTTGCAAAACATGAAGAAATAGCAAAAGAGTTAGGAGTGAAGTATTATTTCGCCCACCCATATAGTAGTTGGGAAAGAGGTGCAAATGAAAATTTGAACGGACTTATCCGTGAATTTTTCCCTAAAAAATATGATTTCCAATCCATCACAGAAGAAGAAATAGCACAAATGGTTGATAATCTAAATAATAAACCTAGAAAAAGATTTGGTTATTTAACTCCTAATGAAGTATATTTACAAAAATTAAAACAATAACAAAAAGTTGCATTTATTACTTGAATCCACCATCTCAAAAAATCTAATTACAAAATAATATGGCAAATATAGACGAAAGTAGCATTCGCAAATGGCGACTAATACTAGGCGGCGACGGAGCAGATGGCACTAACTGCCAGTTACAAACCAAAGATAAAAGAATAGACGCAGCCCTAGAAGCCCTATACGATAACGATAGAAAAGGAGGACTGGGCGCATCTGCCCCCAAAGTAACGAAATGGCTAGGCGATATTAGAGAGTTTTTTCCACAATCCGTAGTACAAGTATTACAGCAAGATGCCATCAAAAATCTAAACCTAACTTCTTTGTTATTAGAAAAAGAAATGTTAGAACACATACAGCCCGACATACACCTAGTGGCTAATCTGATGTACCTAAAAGACCATATATCCGATGCTACCAAGCAAACAGCCCGCATGGTAGTCCAAAAAGTAGTGGACGAATTGCTGCAAAAACTAGCCGCCTCCACCCAAGCAGCCATTACAGGCGCATTGAATAGAGGTATCAAAAACAGAAGACCAAAACACAACGAAATAGATTGGAAAAGTACCATTCTCAAAAATCTAAAACACTACCAACCTGACTATAAAACTATTATCCCTGAAACAAAAATAGGATACGGAAGGAAACGCAAAGCCATGAAAGATATAGTACTATGCCTGGATCAAAGTGGCTCGATGGGTACATCGGTTATTTATTCTGGAATATTCGGCTCTGTGATGGCTTCTATCCCTGCAGTAAAAACGCAAATGGTAGTTTTCGACACCGAAGTAGTAGACCTCACCGAAGAGCTACAAAACCCCATAGACTTACTATTTGGCGTACAGCTAGGAGGTGGCACCGATATAAATAAAGCACTAGGATACTGCCAACAAATAATAACCAAGCCAGACGATACTACACTCGTACTTATCACAGACCTATACGAAGGCGGCGACGAACCTAAAATGCGAAAAAAAATGGCGTCTTTGTACCAAAGTGGTGTACAATTCATCGTATTACTAGCTCTGAATGACGAAGGAGCGCCGTCTTATGACAAAGGAAATGCACAGTTCCTTGCCAATCTAGGAGTACCAGTATTCGCCTGCACCCCCGACCTATTCCCCGAACTAATGGCAGCAGCACTCAGCAAACAAGACATAAGCCTATGGGCAGCAAAATATAATATCGGCATAAAAAAAGGATAATACTAAAAAAAAGACAAAAAAGCTAGCATTTTTCCTTATTTTATCTAAATATTTTTACTATCTTTATTTTTTATAATAAACAGTCTATTTTTTTAATTAAGTAGACTGTTTTTTAAGTGGTGGATTCAAGTAATAAATGCAACTTTTTGTTATTGTTGTAATTTTTGTAAATATACTTCATTAGGTGTTAAATAACCAAATCTTTTCCTAGGTCT
>JAYUJA010000093.1:0-2251 GCA_043765495.1 Bacteroidia bacterium | reverse complement strand
CACGGGTGATGGTATGTGTTTTAGCACACAATTCACCGATATTCCCCATGTGTACATTGCCTGATACGTCCCATAAGCCATCTTTTATCATACCATCTAGTAGCTGTCCGTGTCCTAGCTTATAGCCGCTACGTGCTTTTTCTATATAGTAAGGGATATTGGTCATACTTTCCATACCACCAGCTACTACGCAGTCGTTTATGCCTAATTGAATGGATTGGGCTGCCAGCATGATAGCTTTCATACCAGAGGCACACACCTTATTGATAGTAGTACTTGGCACATTGGAGGGTATACCTGCTAGCATTGCTGCTTGTGTAGCGGGGGCTTGTCCTAGCCCTGCGGATACTACATTGCCCATGTATACTTCTTGTACTAATTCGGGAGCTATATTTGCTTTTTGTAAAGCTCCTTTGATAGCTATACTTCCTAGTTGGATAGCGGAAAGAGACGCAAAACTTCCATTAAACATTGCTACTGGCGTACGAGCAGCAGATACAATTACAACTTCTTGCATATAATTAGTTATAAATAAATTATTTAAATATTATTGGGTTTAAAATTTTTCACTATTTCTATAAAATATTTTACGTTATCTTTATTTACATCGGGGTATACACCGTGTCCTAGATTTGCAATATAATTAGTTGCTCCAAATTGTTGTAACATATTTTCTGTTTCTTTTTTGATAGTACTTTTATCACCATATAAAACACAAGGGTCAAGATTGCCTTGTAAAACCTTATTAGGCACTAGCTGTCGGGCTAGTTCTGGGGAGGTATTCCAGTCTAGTCCCACTATTTTACAGTTAGTAGCATTGAAAGATTCTAATGCAAAAAAAGCTCCTTTTGCGAATAACGTTAATGGTACTGTGGTGATAGCGTCCGCTATTTGCTGCATGTATGGCATAGCGAAAGTAGCATATTGCGAAGGCGATAAAATACCTGCCCAAGAGTCGAATACTTGCACCAAATCTGCCCCTGCTACTATTTGAGCTTGTAAATACTGTATGGTAGTAGTAGTTATTTTTTGTAATAAAAGATGGGATAATACTGGTTCGGTGTATAAGAATTTTTTGGCTTGTGAAAAAGTTTTAGATCCACTACCTTCTATCATATACGCAAATATTGTCCATGGAGCGCCTGCAAAACCGATCAATGGCACTCTATTGTTCAACTCTTTTTTGGTAAGTTGGATTGCTTTTAATACATAATCCAAATGCTCGTGCGGATTAGCGATTCTTAAATCATCAATATCCTGCTTATTTTTGATTGTTTTTGGAAAAAAAGGCCCTTTACTTTCTATCATTTCATACGTAAGCCCCATTGCTTCTGGTACTACTAGTATATCCGAAAAAATAATGGCAGCGTCCACTTCTAGTATGTCTACGGGTTGTATAGTCACCTCGCAAGCTAGTTCAGGCGTTTCTACCAACTCTTTGAATCCAGATAATTTTGCTCGTATAGCCCTATATTCGGGTAGTATCCTACCAGCCTGACGCATCAGCCATACAGGAACTCTTTCGGTAGGTTGCCCGTTGGCAGCTCTTATTAGTAAGTCATTTTGAAGTATAGAAGTCATATTGCAATACAATTTTAAGAAATTTACATTTAACACTAAAATAAAAGCCCGCAAAAGTACATTTTTTATAAAAACAAATTACCTTTGCAGCACATTAATACATTTTTAGTATGTCGTTCGAGAAAATTCATTCATTATTAGGCAAAGATGCCGATTATTTATTAAATCATACTTGTAATGGTATTCCAAAAAATACGATACAAGTACCTAGCAATGCATTTGTTAGCGAGCAGTTTGGGTTATCGAACCGTTCTATTCCTACGTTACGAAATTTACAAGCCATCTACGGCAATGGTCGCCTAGGGGATACGGGTTATATGTCTATACTACCAGTAGACCAAGGAATAGAACATTCGGCAGGTGCTTCTTTTGCTCCTAATCCTATTTATTTTGACCCAGATAATATTGTAAAACTAGCGATAGAAGGTGGCTGTAATGCAGTAGCAAGTACGTATGGAGTATTGGCTATGCAAGCCCGTAAATATGCACACAAGATTCCATTTATAGTAAAGATAAACCACAATGAATTTTTAAGCTACCCAAATAAGTTTGATCAAATATTATTTGGCACTATCAAAGATGCTTGGAATATGGGAGCTGCGGCAGTAGGGGCTACTATTTATTTTGGATCGCCAGAATCTGCACGTCAGATAGTAGAAGTGGCAAAAGC
>JAYUJA010000092.1:0-25805 GCA_043765495.1 Bacteroidia bacterium | reverse complement strand
AGTATAGTAAATGGCTGTTTACAATACCTAGCTCCTACGAACTATGTAGGTAGTGACACTACTTGTATCATTGTATGTGATAATGTACTAGGTATGTGTGATACTACTATTGTAATAATAGAAGTAATACCAGGAAAATCACCATTAGCAATTAATGACTTTAATAATACGTTAGTAAACACTCCAGTGTCAGGCAATGTATTGTGGAATGATTTAGTTGGAGATGGAGATCCATTAACTGTAACAGGTATTAGTTATTGTGGTGGAAATATTCATGGAACAGTAACTTGGTCACCAAATGGTAATTATACATATTATCCAGAAACTGGATTTGCAGGTAATGTATCTTTTTGTTATACGGTATGTGATAATACAGGATCTATTTCACAATGTGATACAGCCATAGTGAATATCACGGTAATAGCACTAAATGATAGTATAAATAATCCACCAGTAGCTAATATAGATCACTTCGTTACTTGGGTAGGAATAGATGTAACAACTAGTTTAATTAGTAATGACTTTGATCCAGATCATGATGTAATACGTGCAGTAACATTACCAAACTGCGCTCCTATGTATGGAACAGTAAGTATAAGTGCAAATGGTACGTTTACTTACCATGGAAACGGAACTTATGTAGGTCAGGATCAGTTCTGTTATGCAATATGCGACGATGGTACTCCAGTATTATGTGATACAAGTATAGTATACATTGATATATTGAATAACACAGGTATATTCCCACCAGTAGCTACAGATGATGCTACCGTTACAGATATAAATGTACCAGTAACAAGTAGCTTACGTCCAAATGATTACGATGTTGATGGAACTATATTAACATATAATTCAACTCCACAAGTAGGAACAGTACACGGAACAGTAGTAATAGATCCAGTAACAGGAACTTATATTTATACACCAAATGAAGGATACAGTGGTCCTGATCAGTTTGTATATATTGTATGTGATGGGGATAACTTATGTGATACAGCTACAGCTTATATTACTATTATCCCACCTACCAATAATGCACCACGTATAGGATTAGCGAAAAGCGTTCGTATGGTACAAAGTTTAGGAGGAGACACTTATAGAGTAGAATATACTTTGATAGTGAAAAACCATAGTGAAGTACCATTAAGTAATATTCAAGTAATGGATAACTTAGTATCTACTTTCCCAGCACCAGTAACATTTGTAGTAGTACCAAGTAGTGTAGTAGCAAGTAATACAGGAGGTAATTTAGTAGTGAATAGTCTATATGATGGACAAATGAATACTAATTTATTACAAGGTAACAGCAGCACATTACATACAGATGGATACGGAGATAATGGATACAACGGCACAACAGTAGGAGAAGATACGATTCGTTTTATGGTAGATATAACTATGAATGGAGATTTTGGACAGTATAACAATACAGCATTTGTAAGTGCTACTGGACCAAGAGATTCGATAGAAACTACAGATAACTCGATGAATGGTTCTATTACAGATCCAGATGGTGATAATCAACCAAATGAATCAGGTGAAAATGTACCAACACCATTAATTATCGAACCAACACCAGCAGTAATAGGTATAGCGAAAAGTGTGAATACTCCAGTAATACAATCTAATGGTAGTTACAATGTAACTTATACCTTGATAGTAGAAAACCTAGGAGTAGAAGACTTAAAAGATGTACAAGTTATAGACAACTTAAGTTCTACATTCCCAAGTAATGAAGCAACTTATACATTAGTAGGTGTACCAACTCGTAATGCAGGTTCTAGTTTACAAATAAACACGAACTATAACGGAGGAACATTAACTAATATGTTGAATGCTGCAGGAAGTACTTTAGCAGTAGGTGTAGCAGATACTATTCGTTTTACAGTGAATGTAAACTTATTAAATGGATCAAGAACCTTTAATAACGTAGCAGTAACAGTAGGAACAAGTGTAAATAGCTTTGGTGTAACAAGTGATGATAGTGATAATGGTGTAGTAACAGATGCAAATGGAGACGGTAACCCAAGCCAATTAGGCGAAAATGATCCAACTCCTATCTTCTTACAAACTAATACTCCAGTAATATCTGTAACGAAAGTAGCAAGTCAGCCAGAGAAACTAGCAGATGGTAGCTATAGAATACAGTACACTATCAACGCTACTAATATCGGAGCAGTAGCATTAACGAATGTACAGTTAGTAGATAATCTAGGTCTTACTTTCCCAAGTCCAATGGTAGCAGTAGTAGAACAAGTAACAGCAAGTAATAATGTTACTGTGAATACAGCTTATACAGGTCAAGAAGCATCTACCACATTATTATCTGGTACAGATGGTCTAGGATTAGGAGAGAGTGCAAGCGTAGTAATTACTGTGTTAGTACAATCTAATGGAGTGTATGGAGAATTCTTAAACACTGCAACAGGAACAGCAAATGGTTTAGGAGGTTTTGGATTCACAGAGGATAATTCTAACAACAATGTTGATAGTGATCCAAATATAGATGGTATAGCAAATCAAATTGGTGAGAATACACCAACACCAATTTATTTAGTAGCACCAGAAAGTCCAATCTTTATACCAGAAGGTTTCTCACCAGATGGCGATGGAATTAATGACAAATTCGTAATAGAAGGCGTAACAGCAGGTAAACGAATCAGTGTTGTGATATACAACCGTTGGGGTAACATAGTACACGAGTCTTCTGATTACCAAAATGATTGGAACGGTGTAGCAACAAAAGGTATACTATTCGGTAGTCAATTGCCAGATGGAACATACTGGTACATTGTGAACCTAAATGATGGAAGTCCTGATGTAGTTCGTTACTTGACTATCAAACGTAAATAATAATTTATAAAATATATACCAAGGCTCTCTAATTTAGAGAGCCTTTTTTGCTTTTATACTAAAAAAGAAAGTGTGTTTTTTAGTGTATTGATTAATAATGGTTTATAATAAAAAAATAAATTATTTTATTACTACGCAAATATGTTGCGTAGACTGTTTCTTACTTTGCACCATAATAAAAACAATACTAATCTATTTATCTCCTTTGCATTATGAAATTCAATTTTTTTAATAAAGTAAAAGAAACTATAACGAACCATGAAGGTGCAAAAACATATTCCTTAACGCTAGAGATGGAGTTATATACAGCAGTTGTAACTTCTTCGTTGAATAATACATTTTATGAAAAGGCAGATAATCGGTTAGAACGAATCCAAAACTTAATTGAAAAGAGTGATCCTTTATTTGTGGCAAAATTAGCCATCTACGCTCGCCAGCAAATGTATATGCGAACGTTACCATTAGTTTTGATAGTAGAGTTGGCAAAATCAAAAAAAACGACTATTTTTCTTGCTAAAATGGTAGCAGGAGTAGTACAGCGTGCCGATGAGATAACAGAACTACTAGCATACTATCAGCTAGCAAATAATCGTACCGAAACTAAAAAGTTAAATAAACTATCCAAACAAATACAAAAAGGCTTGGCAGCATCTTTTAACCGATTTGACGAATACCAATTTGCGAAATACGATAAATCTACTGCTGTGACGTTAAGAGATGCTTTATTCCTAGTACACCCAAAAGCAAAAGACGAACACCAACAACAATTATTTGATAAAATAGCTACTAAAAAACTGGATACGCCTTATACGTGGGAAACAGAACTATCGGCATTAGGGCAACAAAAATTTGAGTCGGAAATAGATAAGTTAGTACAAATCAAGAATAAATGGGAGGAGTTAATTGACAGTAAAAAATTAGGATATATGGCATTATTACGAAATTTACGCAATATACTAGATGCAGATGTTTCGTATGTTCATATTCAAAAAATATGCGATTATTTAAGTGATATTACTGCTGTGGCTAATTCTAAACAATTTCCTTTTCGATTTTTAGCAGCGTATAGAGAATTAAAAGACCATACCAATGGCTATACGAATATGGTATTACAAGCGTTAGAAAAAGCCATACAAGCGAGTATCATTAATATGAAAGGCTTTGATGAAAATACAAGAGTGACCATTGCGGCAGATGTATCGGGGTCTATGCAGTTTCCTATCTCGCCTCGTAGTAAGGTATTGGGTTATGATATAGCATTAGTACTAGCGATGTTATTGCAAAGTAAATGTAAAAATGTGATAACAGGCATGTTTGGCGATACCTGGAAAACTATCAACGTTTCTAGTATGAATATACTGGCAAATGTAGGGGAATTCTATCAGCGAGAAGGCGAAGTAGGCTATTCTACAAATGGGTATTTGGTAATAAAGGATTTATTAAACCGTAAAAAAGTAATGGATAAGGTGATGTTGTTTACAGATATGCAATTATACGATAGTACGCAAGGTAATACTTCTATTCAAGTATTATGGAAGGAATATAAGAAAATAGCACCGATGGCAAAGTTATATTTGTTTGATGTAAAAGGGTATGGAACTACGCCACTAGATATAAAAACCGATGATGTGTATGTAATAGCTGGCTGGTCGGATAAGGTATTCGATATACTAGAATCGCTAGAAAATGGCGTAGATGCGTTGCAAAAAATAAATCAAATAGCATTATAAACTAATAAATAATATTTGTTAGTGTCGTAGCAAAGTGTTACTTCGCCTGTCACGCCCGAGATATAGGTATCCAATCCTGTCCATATCTACGTATGGTAGTTTAATCTAAAATACGGAAATAGTCACTTGCGTCTTTTACCTAACAAAAAATATACTGTGCCGTATAATAGGGTTACTTCTTCCTTAAAAACTTTGTCCTTATTAGCTTTTCGCCAGTTCTATATTAAAAAATAATGAAACGTTTCTTTTCTATGCCGTATATAAGAGTTCCTTCGGATATTTTGGCGAAAGTCTCATTGGTTCGAATCCAATTTAGCAAGTGTATCGCTAATGCCTGAGTGGCTCAAAGGGAAATAATTAACTTTTGTAGTTTTTTGCTTGGAAAGAAGGGTTTTATAGTAAAAAATATGCTGTAATGTCGTAGAGAATGGTTACTTCACTTCCCATTGAAAAGATGCAGGTTCGAATCCTGTCCATACCTAGGTATGGTAGTGTAACTGGATAACACAACCCACCTTTTTCGTATTTTACTTATGGTATTTTTAGTAAAAATAAATAGTTTAAAACAAAAAAACTAGGAGCAAAAGTTCCTAGTTTTTTGTTCTAATAAGAAATTAGAGATACTATTATTTTTTCTTTGTTGTTTTTTTGTCTGCTTTGTCAGCTTTGTCAGCTTTTTTAGGCGCTGCTTTGTCTGCCTTTTTAGCTACTGGTTTTTTAGCTTCTTCATTTACGGATTCTGCTAGTTTGCTTCCTGCACTGAATTTAGCTACTGTTTTCGCTGGGTATTCTCTTTTTTTGTCTGTTCCAGGAACTACACCAATTCTAGCGGCACGTTTAGCAGTTTTGAAAGTTCCAAATCCTACTAATATTACGCTGTCGCCAGCTTTTAATGAATCTGTAACAACAGAAACAAATGCATTTAATGCTTTTTCAGCGTCTACTTGAGTCAATTTAGATTGATCAGCGATAGCTTTTACTAGGTCTGCTTTATTCATAATTACAAAGAAAAATAAATGATTAAATGTTTAACACCACAAATATAGGGCTTTCTAGGGGAATTGCAAATTTTTTTTGCCTTATTGTCAATAGGTTGCACAAGTAGTTTATTATCAATTTGTTATTTTTAACTACCTGGTACTAAAACTATAAGAATTACATGGTTTCTAGTATAGATATATAATTTTTATAACGGCTTTCGGCTATCTGTTCTTCTTCTAGCAGGGTTTTTACGGCGCATTTAGGTTCGTTTAGGTGTAAGCAATCCTTGAAATAGCAGTTAGCAGCGGGCTTTACGAATTCTTTAAAATAGTGTTTTATTTCGCTTGTGTTCATTCTTACCATTCCAAATTCTTTTATACCTGGTGTATCTATCAAGTAGGTAGTGGGGTTCATTTCTATTCTTTCTGCGAAGGTGGTGGTATGTTTTCCTTTCATGTGTACTTCAGAGATTTCGCCAGTACGTAGTTCTAGGTTAGGGTTTAGGGCATTTAGTAGTGTACTTTTTCCTACTCCTGAATGTCCTATTACTAGGCTAGTTTTATCTTTTATTTGTGCTTTTAGATTTTCTAATCCTATTCCTGAAGCTGCTGATACGTGCAGGGTGGCGTATCCTATTTTGTCATAAATAGCTAGGAAATCTTCTGTTTCTTCGGTTAGAAATGCTAATTCGTCTTGGAATAGGTCTGCTTTGTTAAATACGAGTAGTATGGGAATTTGGTAGGCTTCTGCGGTTATTATTATTCTATCTATGAATCCTGATGAGGTTCTTGGAAATGCTAGGGTAGCTACTATTATTACTTGATCTATGTTAGAGGCTATTATTTGTGCTTCTTTGGATTGGGCTATTGCTTTTCGTATGATGTAGTTTTTTCGTTCAAATATATGGGTTATCCAGCTTATTTCGTCGTCTCTTTGTTCTACGAGTACTTTATCGCCTACGGCTACTGGGTTAGTGAGTTTTATACCTTCTTTGATACGAAATTTGCCTCTTACTTTTGCGTTTATTATTTCGTTGGTATCTAGGAGCTGTATGGTAGTGGTGCTTCCTGTGGATTTTATTACTAATCCTTCTTTGGTTGTCATGAATTACAGATTTCTAATAGGCTATCTATGATATATTGTTGCATTTGCGGGGTTAGTTCGGTGTGCATTGGCAGGGAGAATACTTTTTCAGAAGCTTGTTCGGAGTGTGGGAATGCCCCTTCTGGGAAGTCGCTATCTAGGTAAGCGGGTTGTACGTGCATAGGTTTTGGATAGTATACCATGCAAGGGATATTTTTGTTTTTTAATTTTTCTATGATGGTATCTCTTTCTATGCCATTGGTGCGTAGGGTATACTGATGAAAAACATGAGACGAGGCAGGATCTCTATATGGGATTTGAAGGTTCGTGAGGTTACAAAAGGCTGCATCGTATATAGCTGCTGCTTTTTGGCGTGCTTCGGTGTATTGGTGTAGGTATTTTAGTTTTACATTCAGGATAGCGGCTTGCATACTATCTAGTCGAGAGTTTACGCCAATTTTTTCAAAATGATATTTTTTAGTTTGTCCGTGATCGGTTATGACTCTTAATTTTTCGGCTAGTACGTGGTCGTTGGTGAATATAGCGCCACCATCGCCATAGCAGCCTAGGTTTTTTGATGGGAAGAAAGAAGTAGTTCCAATATGCCCAATAGTACCAGCTTTGGCGGTAGTACCATCGCTAAAAGTGTAGTCGGCACCGATAGCTTGGGCAGTATCTTCTATTACGTATAGCTTGTATTTATTGGCTATTTGCATTACTATTTCCATATTAGCGGATTGCCCGAATAGGTGTACTGGGATAATAGCTTTTGTTTTGGGGGTAATTACTGCTTCTATTGCTTTTGTATCTATGTTGAATGTGTGTGGGTCAATGTCTACATAAATAGGTCTTAAATGCAATAATTTGGCTACTTCTATCGTAGCAGCGTAGGTAAAAGCTGGACATATTATTTCATCGCCAGGCTGTAATTCTAACGCCATGAATGCAATTTGTATAGCATCTGTACCATTGGCACAAGGGATTACGTGTTTTGCATGTAGGTAAGTGGCTAGGTTGGCAGCGAATTCTTTTACGATAGCTCCATTGATAAAGCTAGCTTCGTCGATTACGGTTTGTACGGCGGTATCTATTTCAGATTTTATATTTTGGTATTGTGTTTTTAAATCTACCATTTCTATAGTAGTAGATGGAAGGGATGTAGTAGACATGGTGTAGAATATTTTTTGCAAATATATTTAATATATAAATTAGATACGCATTGTAGTATTAAAAAAAACTATAAAATACTTCCTTGTATAGGAGTGGTATTGCTTAAATGTAGGTATGCTTTTTCGGTTACTTCTCTGCCTCGGGGGGTTCTATTGATGAAACCTTCTTGTATAAGATAGGGTTCGTATACTTCTTCTATGGTTTCGGCTTGCTCGCCGATAGAGGTAGCAAGGGTACTTACGCCTACAGGCCCGCCTTTGAATTTTTGAATAATAGAAAGTAGGATTTTATTATCCATCTCATCTAGTCCATATTTATCCACATTTAAAGCTTCTAACGTGATGACACTTATTTCTTTGTCTATCCTTCCATTGCCTTTTACTTGGGAGAAATCTCTTACCCTCCGTAGTAGTGCATTGGCGATACGGGGAGTGCCTCTACTTCGGCGAGCTATTTCTTCGGCGGCATCTTGCTCGATGGGTAAGTGTAGTATGGCTGCCGAACGTTTTAGGATAGTGGTAAGTAGTTCTACGCTATAATAATTTAACCGAGCTGTAATTCCAAATCTTGCTCGCAAAGGGGCGGTTAATAGTCCTGATCGGGTAGTAGCGCCTACTAGTGTGAATGGGTTTAGTTTTATTTGAATACTACGGGCGTTGGGGCCGCTATCTATCATGATATCTATTTTATAATCTTCCATAGCAGAGTAGAGGTATTCTTCTACTACGGGGCTTAATCGGTGTATCTCATCTATAAATAAAACATCAAAAGGAGCAAGATTTGTGAGCAAGCCTGCTAGGTCTGCGGGCTTATCCAGTACGGGGCCAGAAGTGATTTTGATAGATGCGCCTAGTTCATTGGCGATGATGTTGGATAAGGTAGTTTTGCCAAGTCCAGGAGGGCCGTGCAATAGTACGTGATCGAGCGGTTCTTTTCGCATTTTGGCAGCTTGTACGAATATTTCTAGGTTAGCGATAGTCCCTTCTTGCCCAGCAAAATCGTCAAATGTAAGGGGTCTTAATGCTTTTTCATATTCTTTTTCTCGGGAGCTCAAACGCTCTGTATTAGGGTCTAAATTGGGGTTGTGCATAAGTTAGGTATTGCCTACACTAGAAAGGCAGTTTGGAAAGATATTCCTACAAAAATACAATTTTTTTGTTTTGTGTATGTAGTTATTTTTATGTTATTTTGCGAATGTAATAATTTTTTATTCTTTTCAAATTTCTCAAAATGAATTTTTTCAAAACTATGTTAGCGTCCATTTTGGGCATATTGATAGCTGGAGCTATTTTATTAATAATTATATTCCTACTCATCGGCACAAGTATTAGCAATAGTACGAAAAAAGAGGATTTAGTGGAAGTAGAAAAAAATTCTATTCTATACATAAATAGTAGCACGCCTATTGTAGAAAAGCAAGATGTGAACCCTTTTGCAGCGTTTAACGGGGCGGCTAATCAAGTGTCTTTGTACCAGATTATCCAATCGGTGAAATATGCTAAAACAGATGATAATATAAAAGGTATCTATATAAATACTGCTACATTGCCTTGTGGTACAGCGCAGGCAGAGGAATTGCGTAATGCTTTATTGGATTTTAAACAATCTAAAAAGTTCATTTATAGTTATGCAGAAAGTTTTACCCAAGGAGGTTATTACCTAGCTTCTGTGGCGGACTCTATTTATGTAAATCCACAAGGTACTACAATGTTAAAAGGGCTATCCGCAAATTTGATGTTTTATAAAGATGCGTTGGATAAGCTAGGAGTAGACGTGCAAGTTATCCGACATGGTAAATTCAAATCTGCCGTAGAGCCTTATCTTTACAATACCATGAGCCCTGAAAATAGAAAACAAGTGACTACGTATATGAATAGTATATGGCAAGAATTACTGACAAGTATAGCTACTTCCCGTCATATACAGAAAGATACATTGAACGCTTATATCAACAGAGCTGCGGTAACAGATGCTACTACGGCTTTGCAATACGGACTAGTAGATGGTATAAAATACGAAGATGAGGTAATGACTATCTTACAAAATAAAACACAAGCTAAAACCTACAAAGACTTAAACCTAGTAAAAGCGGCTAAATATGCTTCTATAGTAGAAAATAAAGCACCAGAATCCGACAATAAAATCGCTATAATATACGCCGATGGGGAAATAGCCGATGGGGCTGGCGACGAAGGTGTACGTTCGGAAACGATGGTAAAACTACTCCGTAAAGCGCGTATAGATGAAGATGTAAAAGCTATCGTACTGCGTATAAATTCACCAGGTGGCAGTGCTTTGGCTTCTGATGTGATGTGGAGAGAACTGTACTTAATCAAGCAAGCTAAAAAACCGTTGGTAGTATCGATGGCGAATGTGGCAGCGTCTGGCGGGTACTATATCGCAGCTCCTGCGGATAAGATTTTTGCCAACCATACTACTATTACAGGCTCTATCGGGGTTTTTGGAATGATACCCAATACCCAAAAATTACTAAACGAAAAGATAGGTGTACATTTTGATACCGTAAAAACGAATAAATATGCCGATATAATGAGTATTAACCGTCCAATGACAGAGGACGAAAAAGCCATTATACAAAAAGACATAGAAAAAATATACGCTACCTTCATCACCAAAGTAGGACAAGGAAGAAATATCCCTACCAATGAAGTAGATAGTGTAGGGCAAGGTAGAGTGTGGAGTGGTACAGATGCCAAAAATATACGTTTGATAGATGAATTTGGTGGGATAGATGCAGCAGTATTAGAAGCAGCGAAATTATCCAAACTAAAATTAGGTGAATACCAAGTTTGGGAATTACCAGAAAATCAAGAGCCTATCGAAAAATTAATCAAAAAACTAAACCAAGAAGAAGACGAAAAAGCATACATAAAACAATATTATCCAGCATTATACCAACACTACAAAGCACTAAAAAGTGCTATCCAAACCAAAGGAATCCAAACAAGAATGGAATTTGATGTAGTGATAGAGTAAGGAAAAAGTAATTTTTTAGAAATAGTAAATTATTCCCACCTTCTAACCTGTTTTATTAAGCAGCTAGAAGGTGTTTTTTATTTATAAAGATAACTCTTGTGAAGGATTCCAAAATACTCGTTCCCAATCCTGAATAGTATCCAATACAATTTGTATACCTTCCGCTTCTAGGGCTTCTTGCATATACATCGGAGTAGCAAAATGACATTTGCCAGTTAAAAGTCCGTTTCTATTTACCACCCTATGAGCAGGGATAGGCAAGTTTTGACTATGGGAGGCATTCATCGCCCAGCCTACCATACGCGAAGATCTAGGGCTGCCTAGGTAAGCCGCAATAGCCCCATAGCTAGTAGCTCTTCCACTAGGTATTAGTTTTACTACTTGGTACACTTGTTCAAAAAAGTCTAATGAATCGGTCATTCTCGATGTGGTATATTAAAATTAGCATTACGAAGCCGTATCATCGAATAATGTAGGCTAGTAGTAGGAAGTAAGTTAGCCAGAGGTTGTAGAGAATCTACTAATCGTAATTCTATTGGATAGCTTAATAAAACTTCTAAAATAGAAGTAATAGATATGCATGTAATAGGAGTAATAGTTTCCTGTGAGATATAGTATCCAGCTTCTTTATTCCACAAAGTAAATGGTTCTATTGGAAGGGCATAACAATGCAGCACTGTATTAGAAATAATAGGAAGCCATTTTTTTTCTATAACCAGCACTTTTTTAGAATTTTCTTCCATTAAATATTTCTCTATATCTGCTTGGTTGGAAGAGTCCAAAGCATAAAAACTAATTCTTGGGCAATCTCTTGGTAGCAAATAATTGTATAGATATTCTATAGATACTCCAAATACCACAGCTTTCTCTAAATTAGAATGTTGAGAGTAAATTCTTGGCTGGAAGAATTGTATATCTGGATTTTGACTTATATGAAATAGAGAAAACTGATTTAATTCCATAAATATTAATTAATAGCTACTGCCATAGCTGCAATAGAAACCGTTATACCATCAATACCTTGTAATGCCTGTACACAACGTTCTATCGTAGCTCCTGTGGTAATCACGTCGTCTACTAATAGTACGTGTTTCCCTTCTAATATAGAAGCATTTTTCGTTGCTAGAGTAAATACTTCTTGGGTATTTATCCATCTATTCCATCTATTTTCATGGGTTTGTGAGACGGTAGTCCGTTGTTTTATCAGTACATTTTCGACTAACTTTTTGTTCATACTTTTTTCTATTCCTTTGCCAAAATAGGTAGCTTGGTTGTAGCCTCTTTTGCTTTCTTTGGAGGGATGCATCGGTACAGGAAGAATATAATCAATAGTTTTAAAATCTTCTTGATTCGCTAAAATAGCCCCATATTTCTCACCGATGTGCATGGCAGTAGCGAATTGGTTTTCGTATTTGATGGCGTGTAATAAATTTTGAATAGACGAATCTTTTCTAAAATACCAATATGCTGCACTTCTTTGTATATCCACTCGCCCCCAGAATCTTTTTTCTAGTTCATTTTCTTGGTATAAATGGTAATCCGTAGCGGGTAGATTTAGCCAGCAATATTCACAGATATGCACTTCAAATGTAGCTAATACAGTATTACAAGCTCCACAAGTTCTAGGAAAAAATAAATTTAGTATAGCTTTCATTTTTACGGATAGATGATTGGTAGTTAGTAAGTGATGACTTGCTCTTCTATGTTTTCAGGTATTTGTCTAGGCTCGTATTGTTGGTTTCGTAGTTGTGGCTCAAAACCTGCTTCTGCTATTGCTTTTTCTATTTGCTTGTATGTAAAACGGTGTGGTGCACCAGCAGCAGATACTACATTTTCTTCTATCATGATAGAACCAAAATCATTCGCCCCTGCATGCAAGCATATTTGTGCTACTTCCTTGCCTACTGTAAGCCAAGATGCTTGTATATTCTTCACATTTGGTAGCATGATTCGCGATAGGGCTATCATACGTATATATTCTTCGCCAGTAGTAGTATTGTGTACATTTTTGATTCTTTTTAGCAGTGTGCCATCGTCTTGAAATGGCCAAGGTATGAATGCAATGAATCCTTTACTATGTTCTGGTTTTAGTGCTTGTATACTTCTGATGCTGATAAGGTGTTCTAGTCTTTCTTCTATAGTTTCTATATGTCCAAACATCATGGTAGCCGAAGTAGTAAGCCCTAATTGGTGTGCTACCCGCATTATTTCTAACCATTCTTCGCCTGCACATTTGCCTTTGGAGATAAGTCTTCGTACTCTATTAGCCAAAATTTCTGCTCCAGGGCCTGGTAGTGAATCCAGTCCTGCTTCTATGAGTGTTTTTAGTACTTCTTCGTGCGATTTGTTGGATACTTTGCAGATATGGGCGATTTCAGGAGGTCCTAGCGCGTGCAATTTCATCATAGGGAAACGTTTTTTTATTTCTCTAAATAAATTAGCATAATACTCTAATCCTAAATCTGGGTGATGCCCACCTTGTAACAATAGCTGCTCGCCACCATAGCGGATAGTTTCTTCTATCTTATGTTGGTATTGATCAATGGTAGTAATATAGCCTTCTTCGTGCCCAGGTATTCTATAAAAATTACAGAATTTACAATTAGCAGTGCATACATTGGTAGTATTGAGGTTTCTATCTATAATCCAAGTAACTTTGTTGGAGGGTACTTGTTTTTTGCGCAATGTATTGGCTACTTCCATCAGTACTCCCAAAGGAGCATGTTCGTAGAGTGCTTTTCCTTCTTCTACTGTTAAGAATTCAAAAGCAAGTGCTTTTTCTAAAATAAGATGTATATCCGACATAAGAAATAGTATTTTAATAGTGTGTTGAATGTCTATTTTTTTGACTAAAAATATTTGCAAAGATACTAAAACATTGTATTAAAAGTAGTACTATTTGTATAGTATTTTAACTTTGGACTTGTTTAGTTGATTTTTGTTCTTAAATTGATTAAAGTTGCTGCTAAATATAGCCAAGCTTTAAAGTTTTGCGATTTATATTCAAAGCGAATTAGAATTCGCTTATACGTATCCAACCAAGCAAAAACAGTTTCAATTTTTTTGCGAAAGTTGTAAATATACTCACTTAAATACCTATATTCTTGCACTATTTTTTGCTATTACGTTTGTTTTTAGGTATGTTAGCTATCATTTTATGCTTTTGTTCTATCGTTGCTATGAAATCTTTTGTATCAAAGCCTGCATCGGCATTAAAATGCGAACTTTGTAGATCTATGTCTGGTTTTTTATCTTTTCACGAAATATTACCATTCCATGGTATAATCCTGCACTACATATCCGATTTCTTTTACGCAAGCTTGTAGGGTTGTATAATTTTCTGTTCTTATGAGCAGTATAGTATAACTATCACTACCCGTATCTATGTTGCATAACGTAATACCTTGCTTTTGTAACTCTACGCCATACAACTTATATACATTACCTATCAAACTGGTATCGTTTATATTGTCTAAAAAATTAGAATTAATTTCAGTATCAAAATTTTGTTTTAGAGTTTTTTTAATGAAATAATCCAACTCTTTACTACACTCTTTCCAATCAAAAACACCATAAAAACAAATAGATTCTGCTACCATAAAATCCATTATTTCTTGGCTATGGAACTCTACTTTTTGTGTAAATGATGATTGTGTACTCAAAAAGTTTTTGAGTTTATCTGCATCAGCCTTATTTATGACTAAATCTATGAGTAGTGTAAGATTATTAATAGTAAATGGTGATGTACGTTTTGTTTTTTGTTTTAAAAAATGAAAAAAGTTCACGATTTTAGAAATGTTTATTTATGTTTCTTAAAATCAAATCGGGTAATCCACATAATCTGTGCTAGGTTCAGAAAGCGTAAATCTTGTTGTTTATCTCTCACAGACACTTGTAATAGGTAGCCAAGCTCTAAACGTCCCATTTTACCAAAATTATAACCAGTGCCTAGGTACGTCCAGTTTTCACTATATGTGGCATTTTTTGCTCCTGTGAGACTAAAATAAGATTCATTATACGTATTTAAATAAAATTCTTTTTCGTCCAATGTCTTGCCTTGTAATGGCATATTGAACCCAATTTGATACCTTGCTCTGGTGGATAGTGGGTATTTATCCGTAAGTCTATTTTGGATAAAACGCTCTTCTAGTCTTAATCGGTGCGTCATACGCCCTTGGCTCATCGGGTGCGAATAAATAACCTGCTGCCAAAGCCTATGCTCGTTGGTGTATCTATCGTTCAGCGGATTATTGCGCTGGTAGGTGTAGCTAGTCGCAAAATTCCAATTGGCGTTGTGTACGTATATCAAACTAGGCTGTACGTATAGTTGCAAGTCTGTTTTAGGATATTTCACGCCTCCTATGTTTTTTGTAAAAGCATCGATAGTAGTAGAAAGAAACAAGTTGTAATTTAGTTTTTTGCTTATCACACCTGTTTGATTCCAAGCAGGTAATAAGCCTTCGAAGGTAAGATTTTGACCTTGTAACAGGTAACTAAAACAAATAATCCCTAGTAGCAGTATTTTTTTCATGGCTAGAATTGTGTAATAATAGATGGAATAACAAGTTCGTTATAGTTTGTAAACTGCCCTTTTGTATCAAAAAACAATTCATAAAAATTCCCAGCATTTTTTATATTTATCTCGTATACCTTGGTCACCGTAGAAGGAGTGCTTGCCTCTTGGCAGTCTAGCATTTTATAGTTAGGGTAATTGGTAGACAAATAGTTTGTTATATTATTTTTTGCTTCGGACGATACGTTTTCAAAATCTACTTTTTTTTCTTGTTCTATAAAAGTACCATCTGGTAAAAATACTAACGAATACGCCTCTTTTTTATACTCAAAATTTACTTCTGTGATAAGCTTATCTTTTTTAGTTTCTTGGTAATATTTAATTTTAGAAGCATCTGGGTAATGCGTATGAACATAGGTTTTGATAGTGGGTAAAACTTTTTTGCTACGTATTCGTTTCTCTTGTGAAAAAGCTGCAGAAGGGAATATAAATAGTAGTATTACGGTGGTGAAAAATAAACGAATCATCGGAGAATAAGAGATAAAATAATAATTACAACGAGAAGAAATATACTAAAAATACTACAAAATGTGTTCCTTAAAAACAATATATTACCAAAAATTATAGTATCTTTGCAGGTGCTTACTTTTTTATTCTATCTTGCTTTATTTTTTATGAAGAAAATTATCCTTACCTCTCTTCTTTTTACTTCGCTGGTACAGGCACAGAACCCTGGTAACTATGATGTTACTTTTGATACCGATGGCAAGCTATACAGTCAGAATGCACTACCTGTGAGTGGTATGAAAAAAAGTTTTATTCAATCCAATACAATATATAGCTTCTATAACCAGTTTGATGCTACAAACAATGTAGAGCGAGGACTTTATTTATTAAAATCTAATATGGACGGTTCTGTTATCACCAATATAGATTTAGAACCTGATTTTTTATTACGTCCACAAGAAGTAATACAGCTAGCTAGTGGAAAGTTTTTAGTGGCTAGTTTGGTGATTTTTACCGACCCTAATACTACGAACCATAGAGAATACCCAGACATAAGACGTTTTAATAGCGATGGTACTCTCGATGTTACCTTTGGGCTGAATGGGAAAGTAGGTTTTCCACAAAGTTATCACCCTCAAAACAAGCCAGGGACGTGTGACATAGCCATAGATGCTACTGGTAAAATATACATAGCATACCAAACAGAATCCTCTACTTTTGCAGGTCGTTCGAGAATAAAAATAGAGAAATATACTGCAAATGGTGCTACGGATAATTTTTCTTTTACAGTGGGGTCAGGAGATGAGAACTTTGATATACAAGACCTACTAATAGATAATACGAATAAAATACTAGTAGCAGCGGTGAATGGTGCAAGCCCTAGCGATGCAGTAAAACCCTACCGAAATACCCTATACAAATTTACTTCCACAGGTAGCTATGACGTAACATTTGATACCGATGGGAAACTAGCATTCGCAGATGGCGTACCTACTGATACCTATGGTAATAAGCTGCCTATGAATCTAGTACAAGATAATACTAACAGGTTACTAGCTACGTTGAGCGTATACAATCCTACTACTATATCCGCTGCCTACCCAGCTCCTATTTCTTTCCTAAAAAGAATGGATAATAATGGTGTAGAAATTTCTAAAACATTTACAGGCAAAATAGTATTAAATGATATAAAAATAGATGCTGCGAATAATGCTGTTCTTACTGGTTATATAAACAATGCAGTAGCCTCGGATAGTAATTATACACAAGATGGGTATACAATGCGAGTTACAGATGGTTTTACGTTTGATAATACCTTCGATAGTGATGGTAAAAAAACTATTAGCTTCGGACAAAATTCCTACTTCATACAACTAGCACACGTACTAATCCAGCCCGTGGATCAAAAACTACTCTATACAGGTATGTCCTCGGATATATACGATAACCTAGTACTAGTACGCTTGCATGCAGGTATTTCTGTAGGAATTGATAATGCTTACTATACTTCTACTAAAAGTACCGCCTACCCAAACCCTACTACTACGAACGAAATAAGCATACAAGCAGGCTTTGTAATCACAGCAGCTACCGACTTACATATCACAGACTTAAAAGGCAATACTATCGCTATAAATAGCTATGTAGAAAATGATGTACTAAAAATAAATACTACCAACCTAGCTACTGGGATTTATACCTACACTATACTGCAAGGCAAAGAATACACACAAGGGAAATTCCAAGTTATTAAATAAAAAATTTCTATTCATTCATCTAAAATAAAAACCCATTCCAACCTTTATATGCTTCGTATCTTATCTTTTATTACGCTACTCACTATCAGTAGCCAACTTATGGCTAACCCTGTAACCGAACAGACTGCCACCAAAGTAGCCACTACTAAACTAGGACAGATGAAAGCTTCTGCCATGCTTCCTACTAGTAATGTTATTTTGCACCTAAAAACAAAAAGCACTATCTCGACTACTAAATCTGGAAACCAAGCTAGTTATTATGTATTTGACATTAGTAATGACAACGGATTCATCATAGTAGCAGGAGACGATGCTTCTACGCCTATTTTAGGGTATAGCAACAAAGGAAACTTTACGTACGACCAAGCACCCAAAGGAATATTACAGTTTTTGGAAGAAATAAATAGTCAGATGACTTACCTAGTAAATGAATCCATCGCAGCGACTCCAGAAATAGTATCTCTATGGCAAAATTATGAAAGAGGAACTATACCTACTGCAAAAGCTAGCGTAGCCCCACTCACTACTACTACATGGACACAACGAAACAATGGATATAGCCAATATACACCTCCTGGTACTCCTACGGGCTGTGTGGCTACTGCTGTATCACAAGTGATGGCATACTACCGCTATCCAGAACAAGGAATGGGATACAAGAGCTATAATGATGATAAATATGGTACGATGGCAGCTAATTTTGGCGGTACGTACTACAAATGGGCAGATATGCCTAATGCACTAGCTGCAACATCTACACCAGCTCAAAAAGAGGCAGTAGGTCGTTTGATGTACCACGTAGGAGTATCCATCGATATGGATTATAACCCAAGTGGAAGTAGTGCCTATACCTACGCCGTAAGAGATGCTTTGATAAATAGATATGCGTACAGTACCGATATGCAATACCTGACTAGAAGTAGCTATACAGAAACACAATGGATAAACAAAATAAAAACAGAATTAGACGCTCGAAGAGTAGTACTACACAGTGGTTTTTGTCCAAGTCCAGCAGCAGGGCACGCATTTGTATTTGATGGCTATGATGATAATAATCTAATCCATGTAAACTGGGGTTGGGGTGGTTCTTACAATGGTTACTTTACTATGTCTAATCTAAACCCAGGCTCTACCTATACCTTCAATGCTAACCAAGCTATGCTTGTAGGTATAAAACCAAATGTGAATATTAGTAACAAACTACGACTAGCGTCTGCCATATCTGTACCAGTTAATGCTTCTATAGCACAAGGATTTAGTGTAAGCACTTCGTTAAAAAATACTACCAATACTACCTTTACTGGCAAGCTGATGGCTGCTATATTTGATAATAATGATAACCAAATCGCAATTATCGAAACCAAACCAAACATTACCATAGCTGGCAATGCTAGCCAATCGTATACTTTCAGTACTGCTGGGCTAAATATCACACCAGGTACGTACAAAGTAGGAGTATACAGTGCCGTAGGAAGTACCGCGAACTGGATGCTAGCAAATAAATATACGTATACCAATCCTAAAAATATTTACATAAAAACCACTAATGATTTACGAATAAATACTGACCCTACTATTGCCAACATTTATATACCTTCGCAAGATGCTGTAACAGTTACAGCTACTATTAAAAACTATGCTATTACTGCTTTTAATGGTAAAATAGAAGCTTGTTTATACAGCTTACAAGGAAATTTTTGGAATAGAATAGAACTAAAAAACAGCGTAAGTATTGCTGCTAATGCTTCCCAAACCCTTACGTTCACCAATCCTACAGGGTTTACAGGCACGTATGCTTCGTATTGGTTGGTATTTAGAAGCACTGCAAATAATAGTGTAGTATCTACTTTCCTAGTAGGGAATGCTGCTATAGCAAGTAGCAAATTAGTACATTTTGTGGATAATCCTAATAAAAGCAATACCGAAGATAGATACGAAAGTAATAACACATTCGAAAATTCTTTCCAGTATCCTGCTATAGAATGGAACGAAGATAATACTGCTGCGATAACCTTGGAGGCAGCGAATCATCATACACTAGTAGATGCAGATTACTACACCTTCCAACTACCTGATGGCTACGAATACGAAGTAAATAGCTATATGTACGACAGAATGGACGAAAAAAATGGTGTAACTTATTACGGAGATGCTACTTACAACTACTATGCTAATGCTACGTGGAGTAATCCGATAGAAGTAGCAGAATGCACGCCATTTATCACCACAGATAAAGAAATAACCTATAAAGTCACTACTGACCTTGCTACCCAGAATATAGGTACGTATTGCCTTACTATACAGCTAAAAAGAAAAGCAATAAATGTACTAGACAATGCCAAACCTCTTGTATACCCTAACCCAGCTACTACTACATTACATATCGACTTTGCTACCCCAACTACGTCGTTAGCTCCTATCCAACTAATGGATATGCAAGGTAAAATAGTAAAACAAGCACAAATAATGCCTACTACTACTACGTATGATTTAGATATAAATAACCTATCCAGTGGTACTTATTTGCTATATAGTCTTATACTTTCTATACAACAAAAAATAGTTATACAAAAATAAAAAAATCAGATTACGTATTTTTACATGAAAAAATCTCAACTAGCAAATAAAAGTTAGTTGAGATTTTTTTTAGTTTAATTTTGTGGAAAGCGTATACTATTGTTTCTAAAAACAGATTTATTTAGGCATAGATTTAATAAATTCGAATAATTTTTCTTCTTCGCCTTCATTGTATCCTACGTGCTGGTATACTATTTCTCTTTTAGCATTCAAAACTACGGTAAAAGGAACAACTGTTGCACCCAAAGCTCGTTTTAAGTCGCTATTACTATCCACATAGATATCGTACGCCCAACCTGCAGTTTTTACCACAGCGGGGATTTTGTCTACACTTCTAGCATCATCTATGGATATAGCTACTATTTTCACACCAGTTTCTTTTTGCCATTTCTCGTATACTTCTGCTATATTATTCAATTCGTTTCTACAAGGCTTGCACCAAGTAGCCCAAAAACTAATCACAATAGGCTTACCATCATTATATATGGAATCCGTGGAGATAGTTTTGCCTTGTAGGGTTTTGATAGCAATAGAAGGCATTTTAGAAACTTGCTGTGCATACATACTAGTCGCTGTAATAGCAAACATAGCAGTCAAAAGGTATTTTTTCATAGTATTAAAAAATAATTAAACTAATGTATACAAATAATGTGCCAAATCACGCATATACTGTAAGGAAGTGTGTATGTAATTGATAAACTTGCTGGATAAGCTGGTCTTTTTCGTTGTTATAGATAACATAATCTGCTGCTTGTATTCGTTGGTCTTCTGTCCATTGATTGGCTATTCTTTTTTGTATCTCTTGTAACGTTGTTGTATTTCTACGGATTACTCTTTCTATTCTTACACTTTCTATAGCACTAATAGTTATTATTTTATCTAATTGTAAGTAACTACCACTTTCGAATAGTATGGCTGCTTCTTTGAGAGTATACGGTAGGTAGCTGTATTCGTGTAGCCATTGGGTATAGGCGTATTGTACGGCTGGGTGTAGTATTTTGTTTACTTTTTGTAATAGATCACCATTGCTGAATATACGGATTGCCATCTTATGGGTGTCTATTTTGTTGGTAGTTTTATCCAGTATATCGTGTCCTAGTAGTTGTAGTATGGGGGTGTAGCAAGTAGTTTGTAACAATTGTTTGGATACGCTATCTGCTTCAAAACACGGGATACCTAACCCCTTGAATATCCTAGATACGGTACTTTTACCGCTTCCTATGCCACCTGTCAAACCTATTTTCAACATATCTAGTAATTAGTTATTGGAGTTGTTATTCATTTTTATCCATCTATACATATCTAATACACGAAGATTAGGATTAGCACTTTTTGTAAGATGGATACGCATTTTTTTTTGTAAAAATAAACTATTTTTTTGAATATACACATACATAAAATGATTTTTATACTCTAACCATTTACATAACAGCTTACTATTACTTACTAAATAATCCTGTAAACTGCCCCCTTTTTCATACAGATAGATTAGATTAGAGGAGGCATGTAGCATTTTTTGTATAAAATTTTCGGCACTATCCAAGCCTTCATGTATGACTGTATTGTGTATTATTTCTATGCTTATTTTATTGGTATAAAGAGTATATGCAAAGTAAGTATCTTCGTGTCCGTATCCTTTTATTTCTTCGTTAAAAGGGTAGGTAAGTAGTATTTTTTTTGTGATAAGAAAATTATTCGAATAGAAACAGGCGTATGGGTTTTGTTTTCTGTTTTCTAGGCTGGTCACTTCTCTATTTTTACCATATTTCCAATGCAATATATACGAGGGTTGTGGCGGAGTAGTATGGTATTGTCGGCCTCCACAGCAGCAGCTTACATTTTGTTGAATAGTAGCCACATAGTTTTTTATAAAATCAGGATTATGCTGTATGCTACTATCTCCATCTAAATATAATAAATAAGAATAATGGGCTTTTTGGGCTAATAAATTACGTATTTTGGCTCTTCCTATATTGTTTGCTAGTAAAGTATAGTAGATACTAGGATTGTTTTGTAGATGCAATGGCAGCACAATGGGGATAGTAGAGGCATCTTCTAGGATTATTATTTCGAAAGGAATGCTGCACCCACAAGCTTGCTCGTATAAATCTTGGATAAGTGCTGTGGAATCATAGTTATAAATAGGTAATAGTATAGATAGCATGGAAAATCCTCTTAAAATTAATTTAAATAATAGAATATAAGAGAGTAATAATATCGGTATTGGTAGGACTGGGAGCTATGTGTACGTTCGTTATTCCATTATCTTGCAGAGATTTAGCAGTAGTATTACCGATAGCAATGTAGTGTTTAGCAGTGATGGTATAATTTCTAAAAAAAGAAGCTACGTTGGAAGGGCTAGTAAAGATAGCTACATCGTACTCATTTTTCAAATTTTCTTGGGTAGAATCTACTGTTTCGTACACTGTTTTATTAATCACTTGCGAGGGTTGTAATACTTTCTGTATCCGTTGTAACGATATATTGGACTGTGGGAATAGTACTTTTTCAGAACTTTTTACGTGTGTAGAAAATTCTTGTGCCACTGTTTCCATATTAGCGGCATTGCCTACGAAATCTGCTTGTAAGTTATACGTAGTAAGGTAAGCCGCAGTACTTTCTCCTATTGTTCCATACTTGGTAGTAGGGCGTAAAGTAGCGGGTGGGTGCTGCATGAAAAAATACTGAATGGTATTAGAACTAGTAAAAAACACCCAATCAAATTCTTCTGTACTGGTCTCTTCTACTGGGTTTAGCATTATTAGGGCTTTGGCATCTAGGGTATCTTTGCCTACGTTCAAAGCGTGGTACATCGTACTATATTTTAGCAGGAAATTCGTGTACAAAATGCGTGTTTCTGGTTTTGATTGTAACTTATCTACTATTTTTTGAGCAATATCGGCAGTGGATACAGGGTAGGTAAAATTATATGGCTTATTACTGTCTAATAATGCGGTAATATGGTAGTTATCATCTTGTTTTGTACAGTATACGCCAAGTGGCATATGGCAACCGCCTTCTAGTATATTCAATACTTTTCGTTCTATTGCGATACAATTTTCTACTTCTGGGTGGTGTAATTGTTGTAATATGGCTATTATTTCAGTATCTTCTTCACGGCATTGTATCCCCAAAGCTCCTTGTGCTGGGGCTGGTACGAATTTGTTTTTATTTAATTCTATTACATAAAAATCCGACAAATCCAATTCTAGGCGATATACTCCTGCTGCGGCTAGTAGTATTGCGTCGTATTCTTTATTTCTCAACTTATTAATACGAGTAGGCACATTGCCTCTTAGTGTTTTTACTTCGTACGCATCTACGTATTTTCCTGCATATTTTATTTGGCTTATCCTTCTATTGGACGAAGTTCCTATTACACTTTTTTCTTTTACTGGAAAAGAAGGATTACTAGGGTTATATGCTTCTGGGCGTACTAGCAGCACATCGGCAGCATTTTCTCTATACGATACCGCAGCGATGATAAGCCCTGGCGGATTCGTAGTTGGTAAGTCTTTGTGAGAGTGTACGGCGATATCTGCTTCGTTTAGCAATAAGGCATTTTCCAGTTCTTTTGTAAAAAACCCTTTGCCTTCTAGCTTATCCAAACTTACATTTAGTATTATGTCGCCTTGTGTTTTTAGTATTAAAAGCTCTGTTTCATAACCCAAATCGTTTAATAATTTAGAGATATAATTACTTTGCCAAAGTGCTAATTCGCTGCCTCTGGTAGCTATTTTTATTTTTCTCATAGTACTTTATTTTTTTAGTTTAATAGATGGGATTATTTCATAAAAGAACGAAAGATGTCATTTCCATTACTAAATAATAATAAAGCTATTACCATCGCAAATCCTATATTCAATGCTATATTTTGAAATTTTATACTTGGTGGTCTTCCTGTGATGCCTTCGTATAGTAGGAATACGATGTACCCACCATCAAGGGCAGGGATAGGCAATATATTCATGAACCCTATCGCAAGGGATAAAAAAGCTGTAATACTCCAAAATTTTTCCCAACTCCATACTGGTTCATTATCTTTGTTGGTAGGTGGTTCGAATTGTTTAGCGATAGACGCAAATCCGCCTACTTGTTTTGCTCCTTCTTTGGTGAATACTAATTTGAATTGCTTTACATATCCTACTAATGTGCTGAATGTGCGTGCGAATCCTTCTGTAATAGCGTCTCCTAGCCCTAATTTTATTTCTACTATTTGGGAGAAATTTTCTGTTTCTGGCTGGAATCCTATTGTTCCTTCGGGTGTTACTTGTACTTTTAAGTTTTCTATGCTATTATTTCTATTTACGGCTATACTAGCTTCTTTGCCTGCATTTGCTTGTAGTTTTCGTTGGAAATCAAAGAAATAAGTAGTACTATCGTTATTGATTTTTATAATTTTATCGCCTGCTAGTAATCCTCCTTTTTCAGCATTAGAGTTTGGTAATATATTTTTTACTATCGCTGGGAAAGCTATTCCCACTAATTGCATTTCTTTATTTTTTAGTGCTTCTTGTTTGTAATCTACTGTTGGGTGGAGGCTAATAGTAGTAGCATTTCTTTGTACTATTATTTCGTTTACTTCTTCTAGCATCAATATTCTATTTATATCTTCAAAATGTGGTACAGCTTGCCCATTGATACTTATTAGTTTATCTCCGTTTTGAAATCCTATTTGTTTTCCTGTTTCGCTTGCATACAAGCCATATTGTAAGCTATCCGTCTTGGTATACGATTTACCATACACCCACGCCATTGCTACGTATATCATGATAGCTAATAATAAATTCATTAGCACGCCACCGCTGATTATCAACAATCTTTTGGGTACACTTTTGCTTCTATATTCCCAGTCTTGTGGCTCGCTTGCTAGTTGGTCTTCTGTTTGGGTTTCGTCTACCATACCTGCTATTTGTACATATCCGCCAAATGGGAACCAACCTAGCCCGTATTGGGTAATATCGTCAGGGTTTTCGTTTTCTTTCGCTTTTCGTTTGTATTTGAATAATGAGAAATTTGCTACGTTGGATAATGGGAATAAAAAATCAAAAAACAAGTAGAATTTGGTTACTCTTACTTTGAATAATTTCGCAGGTAAAAAATGCCCTAGTTCGTGCCAAGCTATTATTAGCGAAAGACTTAAAAAGAAGGCAGATAGCATGAATACGGTTTTCATATATTTTTTTTATTAAATAGAAATAAATAGTATTGTTGAAATTAAAAACGAATGCAAAAGTACATAATTATTGTGGTAGAGCTAGGAAATATTTTACACCGCCTATTATTAGTCCTATCATACCCCCTACTATGGCACCATTGAGACGTATGTATTGGAGTTCTTTGCCTACTTTATCTTCTATTTGGCTTCTCCATTTCTCATTCGGAAGTTTTTCTTCACTCAAATTACTTTCTACTATTTGAGCGATGGCGTTGTTGTTTTGCTGTATTATTTTTATGATAAGACTACATATGATACTGTTCAATGCTTCGTTTAGATTATCGTCTGTTTTTAGTTTTTCGATCAACGATTCTAATTGTTTATTAATAAAAATTTCTATACTTTGTACCAAAAAACTTTCTTTCTTATTGGAGTCGTTTTGTAAATATATTAATTATTTTTGTAAATATTTATAAATT
>JAYUJA010000091.1:0-2285 GCA_043765495.1 Bacteroidia bacterium | reverse complement strand
TACTCCATTAAAATAACCAATAGCATTACTAGCTCCTGTATACTGTACATTACTTATTACTACATCGTTTCCTGCTAGGTAGTTTTGTACTAATTGCTGTGGGGTAAAAGAAGTATTCACCGTTAGTTGGCAGTACGTTTTAGTAGTAGCTAGTACGAATAGGATACACAATAGTAGGTGTTTCATAGTATGGAAATGGTTAGAACGATTATACATAATAATTACCTTTGCACAAATCTTATTCCATGCACATCACTACTGCTAGCAAAATTAACTGTACTACTGGCAAATAGATGAAAGAAGCAAACATTAAACCTTTGGCTGTTGCGTCTGTTTTAGCGTATTGCAGCTGGAATGCTTTATACAAAAAAGCTATCCCTGCTAGTAAAGTAGTAACAAATCCTATACTTATTATAACGTTATTTTCAGGTTTATAAACATAAATATACGGCGTTATAGAAAATATAAGTAGTACAATAGTATAGAGTAATATCTGAAAAGTAGTGATAGCATCTTTGCCACCTTTGGAAGGTAATAGTCGGAAGCCGCCTTTTTGATAATCCTCGTCCAGCACCCAAGCGATAGCCCAAAAATGCGGGAATTGCCAAAAAAACTGTATACTGAACAGTAGCCAAGCAAATAGGTTCAACTCCTCGGTTACAGCAGTAAATCCCATTAAATAAGGCAATGCACCAGGGATAGCCCCAACCCACACCGCTACGGAACTTATTTTTTTGAGCGGGGTATACACTAATACATACGATGCCCAAGATAAAAACCCTAATAAGCAAGTCAAATAATTAGTAGTAAATAAGAAATACAAGCCTACTACACCAGTGACGATACAGAATAAAGTAGCCGCTATTTTGGGAATAGTTTCAGATGGAAGAGGTCTGTTTTTGGTTCTATCCATTTTCTTATCACTTTCTATTTCAATTATTTGGTTAAATCCATTTGCAGAGCCAGTAATCAAAAACCCTCCTAGGATTAGGTACAATAGTTTCCAATGATTCATACAAATATTGGGGTACAAATACACTGCAATACCATACGATAATACCGCTGAAAATACCACTAAAAGTGCTAAACGGGGTTTGAATAAAGCTATATAAGAGGCTACCATTAGAAATACGCTATAAATTTAACTGCAAAACTAACTAAATTTATAACAACCCCTACACAATGCTTGAAAAATCAAGTGTAGGGGTATTACTCTATGTATCCGTTCTCTTTTAAGTGTACGTATACTTTGTACAATTCTTTGCTTGGGTATTGGGGCAATATTTCTTGCCATTGTTCTAATAAAAAGCCATTTGTAGGATATTTTTTTGCTATTGCTAGCATTTCTTCTTGTATGTGTAGGCTATTATTTTTTTTATTTTTTAAACAAATATCACATGTTCCACAGTCTTCTTTTTTTATTTCACCAAAATAGTCCAGCAAAACTTTATTTCTACAAATAACCGTATTTTGAATAAAATCTAACATGCTTTTATTTCTATGTGCGTATAGTTTTTTGCGGCTAGTGTAGTATTCTACTTTTATATCCAAGTACTTACTATCCTGACGGGCTATAGTATACACCACTTGGCTACCTTGTGTACTGGGGATATATTCTATTAATTGTTGGGCATGTAGGAATTGTAATTTCTGCTGCACTTGCTCGATGGATAATAGCGTATTTCTGCTTATTTTCTCCTCTGCGATAGTCGTAAAATCCGTAAACAGTCCTGTATACATTCGTAGGATAGTCTTGATAAAATCGTCTAAATGTGGGTGGCTTACTTGGAATCTATACAGCTGCTCTTTATTCGCTACAATGTACAGTTTACTACTTTGGTAAATATCCTGTACAAAAGATAAGTAATTTATTTGTTCTAAATAAGATAAGGATTGTAAAGCAATAATGGGTTCTAAATCAAATACGGTCACGAATCGTCTAAAATCAAAAGAGTAAGCAGTATCCAACCCACTACCCACTGGTATGCTCAAAAAATTTGCCAACGCTGCATACGTTCGTTTTATCTGCTCTATGCTAGGGAGTTGCTGGTTGCTAAAATCTATGAACTGTTTTATATCTTGCTTATCGTACAGTACTACACCATAGGATAGCTTTCCATCTCGCCCTCCACGTCCTACTTCTTGGTAATAATTCTCTATACAGTCGGGTATATCCCAGTGTATTACAGCTCGTACATCTGGCTTGTCTATGCCCATTCCGAAAGCATTGGTAGCTACCATTACTTTTACTTTATTGCTCATCCATTGTGCTTGGTTGCTTTCTC
>JAYUJA010000090.1:0-6439 GCA_043765495.1 Bacteroidia bacterium | reverse complement strand
ATTAGAAAAAATAAACGAAGCTATTAAAACCAAGGCTTTTTTCCAAAATCCAGCACTACTAAAAGCCATACACACCGCCAAACAAACCAATACTACCTTCCATATACTAGGCCTACTATCCGACGGTGGCGTACACTCCTCTATACACCACCTATACGCCATCATAGACGCTTGTAAGCACCACGGACTACAAAAAGTAGCCATTCACGCTTTTCTTGATGGCAGAGACACCAATCCTACCAATGGTATCACCTACGTAAAAGAATTATTACACTACTTACAGGGTTCGAATATCGTACTAGCTTCTATCATAGGGCGGTATTATGCCATGGATAGAGACAAGCGTTGGGAAAGAATAAATAAAGCCTACCAACTACTAATAAATGCCGATGGCAAAAAAACCACCAATCCCATACAAGCACTACAAGATAGCTACGAAGATGGTATCACAGACGAATTCATGCTACCTATATCCATCAATCCTATCCCTATCCAAGACGAAGATACTGTACTATGCTTTAATTTCAGAACCGATAGAGGGAGACAAATAACAGAAGCTCTCACCCAGCAAGATTTTCCTGAATATAATATGTATAAAAAGAAATTACATTACTACACCCTCACAAATTACAATACTATCTGGAAAAACGTAACCTGCCTATACGACAAAGAAAATCTCGTAAACACCCTAGGAGAAGTACTAAGTAAGCATGGAGCAAGCCAAATGCGTATTGCCGAAACCGAAAAATACCCACACGTTACCTTCTTTTTATCAGGTGGTAGAGAAACAATATTTCCTAACGAAGAACGCATACTAATCCCCTCCCCAAAAGTAGCTACCTACGATCTAGCCCCCGAAATGAGTGCCAATGAAATAAAAGAAGCCACTATCCAAAGCCTGCAAAAAAAATACGATTGCATTATTGTAAATTTTGCTAACCCAGACATGGTAGGGCATACAGGAGATTTTGATGCAGTAGTAAAAGCCATACAAACAGTGGATACATGCCTACAAGAAGTAGTAAAAGAGGCCACTACCCAAGGCTATACCATACTAGTAATAGCAGATCACGGCAATGCGGAATATATGAAAAACCAAGACGGATCGCCACATACCGCACATACCACCAATGTAGTCCCCATTATACTACTATCTCCCCAACATACTCCCATCAAAAATGGAAAACTAGCCAATATAGCCCCTACTATCCTAAAAATAATGGGCATAGAAAAACCCACAGAAATGACAGAAGAAGCTTTAATATAACCTAAAATTGGCTTTCGTATTGGTTTTAAATAAAAAAGTTACAAAAATTAATGTATATCTTTTAAGGAAATACTCTTTTTTTTGTAAAAAAACGTACCTTTGTAGCGATTTTAATTTATTGTTTAATTTTTTTATTAGTATATAAAATATGGTATTTGACCTAGACATGATACGTAGCCTATACGAGCGTATCCCATCTAAAATAGCACAGGCTCGTGAATTAGTAGGTAAGCCACTTACCCTTACCGAAAAAATATTGTATTCGCATCTCGATGCCCAAACCCCTACTAACTCCTATGAAAGAGGAACATCGTACGTGGATTTTCGCCCCGATAGAGTAGCCATGCAAGATGCTACCGCTCAAATGGCACTATTACAATTCATGCAAGCAGGACGCAAGCAAGTAGCCGTACCAAGTACCGTACACTGCGATCACTTGATACAAGCAGAAGTAGGAGCAGTCACCGATTTACAAAAAGCACAAGTTCAAAACAAAGAAGTATACGACTTTCTAGCATCGGTATCCACGAAATATGGTATCGGATTTTGGAAGCCAGGCGGTGGTATTATCCACCAAGTAATATTAGAAAACTACGCCTTCCCAGGTGGTATGATGATAGGTACAGACTCCCATACCGTAAATGCAGGCGGACTAGGAATGGTAGCCATAGGAGTAGGTGGAGCAGACGCTTGTGATGTAATGGCAGGACTACCTTGGGAACTAAAATTCCCTAAATTGATAGGCATAAAACTAACAGGAAAACTAAACGGCTGGACATCTGCCAAAGACGTAATACTAAAAGTAGCAGGTATACTTACCGTAAAAGGAGGTACAGGCTGTATAGTAGAATATTTTGGAGAAGGTGCAAACTCGCTTTCTTGTACTGGTAAAGGTACTATCTGCAACATGGGAGCAGAAATAGGAGCTACCACCTCTATATTCGGATACGACGAAAGTATGGCAAACTACCTACGCTCCACTAGCCGTGCCGAAGTAGCCGAACTAGCCAATACCGTAGCCGAGCACCTTACTGGCGACCCAGAAGTATATGCCAACCCAACAGCTTATTTTGACCAAGTAATAGAAATAGACCTAAATACCCTAGAACCACATATCAATGGCCCATTTACACCAGATCTAGCGTGGCCTATCTCCCAATTTGCAGCCGCAGTAAAAGAAAATAACTGGCCAGAAACACTTACCGTAGGACTGATAGGTTCTTGTACCAATTCCTCGTACGAAGATATATCCCGAGCAGCATCTATAGCACAGCAAGCCATCACCAAAAACCTAAAAGCAAAAGGGGAATTTACCATTACACCAGGTTCCGAATTAGTTCGTTATACTATCGATAGAGATGGATTTATAGATACTTTTTCTAAAATGGGAGGCGTAGTGCTAGCAAATGCTTGTGGACCTTGTATCGGACAATGGGCGCGACCAGGAGCCGAAAAACAAGAACGTAACTCTATCATCACTTCTTTTAATCGTAATTTTGCTAAAAGAACAGACGGTAATCCCAATACCCACGGCTTCGTAGCGTCGCCAGAAATAGTAACTGCATTCGCTATCGCAGGGAATCTTACTTTCAACCCACTGACAGACACATTACTAAACGAAAACGGAGAATACGTAAAACTGGACGAGCCAACAGGTTGGGAATTACCAGCAAAAGGATTTGAAGTAAAAGATAATGGCTACCAAGCCCCAGCACAAGACGGATCAGGCATAGAAGTAGCAGTAAACCCAACTTCGGACAGATTACAGTTATTAGCTCCTTTCGAGCCTTGGAATGGTGTGGATATTACAGATTTGAAATTATTGATAAAAGCAAAAGGAAAATGTACTACCGATCACATATCTATGGCAGGACCTTGGTTGAAATTTAGAGGGCATCTGGATAATATTTCGAATAATACACTTACTGGAGCTATGAATTTTTTTAATGGCAAAACAGATAACGTAAAAAACCAACTTACAGGCGAGTATGCAGGCGTACCAGTAGTACAAAGAGCCTACAAAGCCGAAAAAATTGGCTCTATCGTAGTAGGAGACGAAAACTATGGCGAAGGCTCATCGCGGGAACATGCTGCCATGCAACCCCGTTTTTTAGGCGTAAGAGCAGTATTAGTAAAATCATTTGCCCGTATCCACGAAACAAATCTTAAAAAACAAGGCATGCTAGCACTCCTATTCGCTAACCCTGCCGACTACGATAAAATACAAGAAGACGACGCTATCAGTATACTCGGTTTGACTACCTTCGCCGAAGGAAAACCCCTAACCGTGCAACTAAAACACAAAGATGGCGTAGTAGAAAACATTACCGCTAACCATACTTACAATAGCAATCAAATAGAATGGTTCAAAGCTGGAGCAGCACTAAATTTAATAAAACTACAAGCCACTAATTAATTAATTTATAGCCATACAATGAAGAAAATAATAATTATTTCTTTGTCTATTTTACTAGTAAGTACATTAACTAGTTCATTTAATCAAAAGAAAGTAGGTTTACGATTACAAACAGGTACTTATACAGGATTTTTACAGTACATTATAGGATTTCCAATTTTAATTACTATGACCATAAGTAATATAGATGCACGGACAGGTAATATAAGTGGATATTATACTTACGCAGGAAATTCTAACAGTGTAACTCTGTCAGGTAATAGTAAGAAGAATGGAGTAACGACCCTTATACAAATAGAAAATACAACTATTACAGGAAAACTCAGTGGTATTTATACTGGTGAAGAAAATAGTAATGTTTTAAGTTTCGATGGAACTTGGAAAAGTCCTGATGGTAAAGAATCCTATAAATTTACTGTTTCTCCTGAAATGGGCGATGAGTAATAAAAAATCTATCCAAAGCTACCTAACACAGGTAGCTTTTTTCTTATTATAAAAAAAAATAGTAAATCATGGGCAATAAAACAATATTCCTAGATAGAGATGGCGTAATCAACAAAAATATGCCCAATGGCGGCTATGTCACCTCTTGGCAACAATGGGAATGGCTACCCACTATTACCAAAAATCTACAAATACTACAAAACAATGGCTACCAATTCATCATCATCACCAACCAAGGCGGTATACAGAAAGGATTGTATTCGCACGAAAGTTTGAATGATATACACCAGCAAGCCACAACTTATTTACAACAATATGGCATAACCATCACCGCCATCTACTACTGCCCACACCACCCAGCTATGGGCGAAAACTGTATATGCCGCAAGCCCGATAGCCTATTACTAGAAAAAGCCATAGCACAATACCAAGTAGATGTATCTAACTCCTACTTCATCGGCGACAAAGCAAGCGACATAACAGCAGCCAAAAAAGCAGGTATTAAAGGCATCTTAATCCCTACCAATACCGATATGGAAAGTATTCTACCTTTACTACTTATTTAATTTAATAGTAAATACATAAAAATTTATATTTGCAGTCTAAATTTTTATTATGAAAAAAATATTTCCTATTATAGAAGCTATACCAATTGTAGACATATCCAGCGAAGGGCTAGGAGTTGGTAAAAAAGAAGATTTGGTAATTTTTGTAAAAAAAGCCATTCCTGGGGATATAGTAAACGCAAGGATTATAAAAAAACATAGACGCTACTCCGAAGCAGAAATAGAAAGCCTAGTACACGCCTCACCGCATAGGATACCAGCCAAGTGTGCGCATTTTGGAGACTGTGGAGGCTGCAAATGGCAACATTTTGACTACGCCATGCAGCTCGAAACAAAGCAAAATCTAGTCACACAGGCCATACAAAGAATAGGAAAAGTAGAAGTGAAAGAGTTTCTACCCATCGTAGCTTCTGAAAAAATATTTTATTATAGAAATAAATTAGAATACTCCTTCGCTAATAGTAAATGGCTCACCAGAGAACAGATAGCAAGCGATACCGAAATAGTAGATAAAAATGCAGTAGGATTCCATGTAGCAGGTTTTTTTGATAAAATACTAGATATTACCCAGTGCCATCTACAAGAAGAACCTACCAATGCTATTCGTAACCATCTGCGAGAACTAGCTACTAACCATAGTCTTACCTATTACGATGTACGAAACCATGTAGGTTTTTTTAGAAATACTATTATACGTATATCCGCTACTACTGGCGAAATAATGGTACTCGTATCGTTTGGCGAAAATCAACCAGAAAATATACGCCTAGTAATGCAATCGCTCAAAGACACTTTCCCAGCTATTACTTCCTTGTTATATGTAGTGAATACTAAAAAGAATGACACTATTCACGATTTAGTAGTAAAAGTATACCACGGCAAAGCATACATAGAAGAAACAATGGAAGACTTACGGTTCAAAATAGGTTCTAAATCCTTCTATCAAACAAATTCTTTGCAAGCGTATCAACTATACAGCATCACCCGCGATTTTGCAGCCATACAGCCCTCCGACATAGTATACGACTTGTATACAGGCGTGGGCACTATCGCCTTATTCGTAGCAAAACTAGCCACCAAAGTAGTAGGTATCGAATACGTAGAAGCCGCTATCGTAGACGCAAACGAAAATGCTAGGTACAATACTATAACCAATACACACTTCGTAGCAGGAGATATGAAAAAAGTATTCACCAACGAATTCGTAGCAATACACGGCAAACCAGATGTGATAATCACCGACCCACCACGTGCAGGAATGGACAAAGAAGTAATAGAACAAATTTTGCAGCTATTACCCACTAAAATCGTATACGTAAGCTGCAACCCAAGCACACAAGCCCGAGATTTGGAATTACTATCCTCGCAGTACGAAGTTCAAAAAATACAACCCGTAGATATGTTTCCACACACCACCCACGTAGAAAGTGTAGCTTTATTAATAAAAAAATAAATAAAACCAGTGTAATATACCTTATCTAAACTAAAAAAACAGGCTGCTCAACGTATTGGAGAACAGCCTGTTTTTTTGTATTTAAAAATAACTATTTATTCTAATAAATGGTGGATTCAAGTAATAAATGCAACTTTTTGTTATTGTTGTAATTTTTGTAAATATACTTCATTAGGTGTTAAATAACCAAATCCTTTCCTAGGTCTATTATTTACATTATCAACCATTTGTGCTATTTCTTCTTCTGTGATGGATTCGAAATTATATTTTTTAGGAAAGAATTCACGAATAAG
>JAYUJA010000089.1:0-6443 GCA_043765495.1 Bacteroidia bacterium | reverse complement strand
TTACCATCAGACTGGTTTAATAATTCTGCAAAGTAGTTCAGAAAATCTGCTTTTATACTAGCAAAATAATGTAACACCTGATCTTTTATACCCGAATTGCTAGTAATGATTTTTGGGGTAGCAACTGGGGCATTAGCAGGAACAACAGCAGTATTTGTACCAAATAATAATTCTAATAATGGTATGATGAGGGTAAAATTTGCCACACTAAATACTACGGATAAAGAGCTAAATAATAGATACGTAACAAAAGTAGGTACTAATGGTTTTCCAAAAAGTAGTAGTCGTTTTAATTTATTCATAGTAAAAATAAGGTAAATAGGAAGGAGCTAAAATACTAAAACTTTCCAAAAGTTAGCTTCTGGAAAGTTTTAGGGTATATTTTTTATAGAAAAGAAGATTGTTATTATTTCAGTAAAGATACTCTACCAGCCAGCTTTTTGTATTTTTTATCTTTTCCTTGCGCTTGTATTTTATAAGAATAAATCCCATCTGGTAATACTGGTAGTTTGTTGTTCTTTCCGCCGTTCCAGCCTTCGTCTAGTTTCGTAGTAGTGAATAGTATTTCTCCCCATCTATCGTATATTTGTAATGAAAATTTAGTACTGTCTAAATCTATCCCCTGTACTTTGAACACTTCGTTCAGTCCATTTTCGTTCGGTGTAAATACATTTGGCACATATAACGTAGATACGTATTCATACGGCACTAGGTTCGTAATAGTATCTGCACAGCCATATACATCTCTTATTATCAAAGTCACTGCATAGGTATCTGGAGTGATATATTGGTAGCTAAAATTTGCTAAATTTTGGACACTTCCATCTCCCAAATCCCACGCCCATTGCGATGCGTTACTGGATTGGTCAATAAAATCAATCACTGGATCAAATGTATTCGGACGTAATGGATTAAATGCAAACTTTGCAATCGGGTTTTGAGTCAGTATACCTATACTTACTGGTAGGGTATCTTTACAGCCTTGGTTAGTAGTTACTATCACTTGGTAGTTGCCATGTGGCAGATTATTAGCGGTTGCTCCATTTGCATTTATGCCTATCCATTGGTAGGTATAGGTGAGAGCGGCGTTAGGAGAGTTTGTGGTTACAGTAGCAGTACCATTACTGGTTATACCACATAAGTCGGGAGTAACTGCTATACTGCTATTAAAAGCACTATTATCCACGATACTAAAAGTAGTATCATCTGTACAACGTAGAGCATTGCTTACTGTCACAGTATAATTATTCACGCCAAGGTTAGGGCTAGTAAGTTGATTTGGGGTTAGTCCATTGCTCCATACTGTAGTGTAAGGCCCTGTACCCGTAGAAACTACGACACTAGCAGTACCATTATTTCGCCCGCAGCTAGATTCGGTGGTAGTCAAATTAGCTTGCAATGGTATAGCATTATTTTGTATGATATAATCCGTAGTATCTGCACAAGCGGCATTACTGTTCAAGGATACTATTACTTGGTAATTACCTCGTGCAAGGTTGTTCAAAGACGCTCCTGTACTACCTTGTGGAATCCAATTTATGGTATAATTAGCAGTAACTCCTGTGATGGTTACAGTAGCACTACCATTTGGCTGGTTTATACTATCACACGAAGTATTAGCTATTGTACTTACTGTAGCGTTTGGGCTTCCTACTCCACTAAATGTAAAGGTGTCTAGCGGGGTAATATTTCCACAATTATCCTCTACTGGTGATTGTAAGTATAATTTATAATCGCCACACTGATTGATAGGCGTAGCTAGGTTTAATGTAAAAGCATCTTCGTATGCTCCACCATTCGCACATACAGCCCCATTGATAGAGTTGATAACAATAGTACTACCATCAGGCGCTACTAATCGGAAATCAGAAGCAGTAACAGAAGGGCATGTTATGTTTTCTGAAAATAAAATATCTATAGCTACAGCAGCAGTAGTAGGCGGGGTGACGGTTTGTAAAAAAGGAGGAATATTATCAAATATCACAGCACTAGAAGCCGAAAAATCTATGTTATACCCTGATTGTGTACTAGAATAGTTACTAACATTCACTACATACGTCTCGCCAGCACTAATATTAAAAGAAGATTCATTTTGAGAACCTGATAGGTCGTTAGGGCCTGTAATCCCATCAGTTCCTGAAAAATTACACGAAACTTCTAGTGCACTATTATTATAAATATCCGAACAAGGGTTGTTGCTCAGATTGTATACAGCCCAGTCATAGTCATCGTTCATATCTACAGGCTCTATACTGAAATTCAATGTACCACTTTGCTGTACCGTAAAAATATACCAAACATCGTTCTTCTCTCCACTACCTAGGCAAGAAGGGCCGCTATTTATCTCATTCGGTATATTACCCTCTCCTGAATAAGAGTTAGGTTGGTTATAAACAAAATTGCACACAGGCAAAGCTCCCAAACAATCTTGTTCATTAGGAGTTTGAGCGTAGAGATTAGAAAAAGCAACAATAAAAAATACTTTTACTAGGTAATTGAATTGTTTCATAAGGGTGTAATTAATTAGTTGGGTATAAGCTTGCAAAGGTACAAAAAAAGTTTATACAATACCAAAGAAAAAAGTTACATTTGTAGAATATTTATAATTTATTTTTACTTAATTATTATGAAAATACCTTCCCAACTTATTACGGATTGGAAAACCAATACTTTTACACTTAATGAGTTTCTGAATATTATAACAGAACAGCAAAGTTTATTACAAAAAGATAATACTGGTTGGACTGTTTTAGAAGTGATAGAACATTTTTATATTACAGAAAAAGCATGCAAAAATATTTTATTAAATAAAGAACTACCAATCGCCGAAGAAGCACTACGCGAGCACATTCCAGCACACATGCGCATGATGCTAGATATGCCTACCAAAGTACAAGCACCAGAATCCGTAAAACCCAAACAACGATTTCTTACCCTAGAAGAAGGTAAAAAAGCTTTTTTTTCACAAAGACAACAAATACAAGACATACTAGAAAACTGGGACGATGCAAACGCTATCGGCTGTTACCCGCACCCGATGTTTGGCGATTTAAGCCAGCTAGAATGGATTTACTTTTCCATGTCGCATACAAATAGACATATCAATCAAATCAAAAATATCTTATCTAACTAATTTTTATGTATAAACTATTTCTTTTATTGAGCGTAATAAGCATTACATGCATAGCATGTGATAAAAATAAAATATTCGAAGAAAATGTAGCAATAGAAAACAATATATGGAATATTAAAAAACCAATACAGCTTACTATCCCTGTCGAAGATACCCAAACGCCTAATAACATATACCTGAATATAAGAAATGCTACTTCTTATCCATTTCAAAATTTATATGTTTTTTTAGAAATGACTACTCCTGACGGCAAAAAAACACAAGACACCGTAGGTTGTACCTTGCAACAAAATGGCGAATGGACAGGCGAATGTGCAGGCGATATCTGTGATAATCAAGTATTATTCAAAACCAACTACCTATTTACTCAAAAAGGAAACTACACCTTTACCCTCAATCAAGCAAGCTACAACGAAGAGCTGCCAGGTATCATGGACGTAGGATTACGCATAGAAAAAATCAAAAATGACGCTTCCAAATAAGGGAGTAATAATAACTCCTACTTTTTTTAATTTAAAATAGTTTTCCTTATTGTTATTCCTTTTATTATTTTTGCTGCTAATTACGTTATTGAACTATATATGAGTACTTATAAATTTAGAATCACTTTTGAAGACTACCATGAAACTTACAGAGATATAGAACTATTGCCAGAACATACTTTCCAGCAATTTTTACAAGCTATCTTGCAAGCTATTAAATTCGATGATAAGCAAATAGGAACATTTTATCATACAGACGACTTATGGCGAATAGAAAATAAAATAACAGAAATAAGCTTTGAAAATAAAAAAGATACTACCCCAGAATTAGCCGATGAAGTAAGTGACCCTTACCAACGCTTTGTATTAGTGTACGATGTAAATAAAAAATGGGTGTTCAATATAGAATTAATTAAAATAGGAAAAGAAAATTCTGCAAATATTTACCCTCTACTCCTACCCAATGCCACCGTTCTACCTACCCAATACCGTCAAGATATAGTTCCCAAAACCCGTAAAGTAACCGATACAAAAGATAAAGAACTAGCTTTTCTTACAGGGCTAGGAGCTTTGACAGCCGCATTAGAAACCGATACACTAGACGAAGACGAAGAAGAAGACTTCGTAGACGAAGATACCCAAGAACCAGATGAAGAAGATATTGCCGAAATAGAAGACGAAGAAGATTTATTCCTTTCAGACATCGATCTAGGTAACAGTAGCTATAGCCCCAAAGCTAGTACAGACGATTCCGACGACGATATACAAGACGAATTCGCCGAACTAGGAGAAGATGAATATGGCTTCGCAGATAGTAGCTACGATGATGAATGGTAAATATGAAACCAATTAAACAACTCCTCCTTCTGGAATATACATTAGAAATGAGAAATAAAGCTTCCTTACAGGGAGTTTTATTATACCTCATAGCTACTATATTTTTAGTGTATATCGCCTTTCAACGGATAAGTAACCCAACCTTGTGGAATACCCTGTTTTGGATTATATTACTCTTTGCTATCGCAAATGCTTTTTCACGAAGCTTTCATTTCATAGAAAAAAATAAACAACTCTATTGGTATACCCTACTATCCGCACAGCATATAATCATAGCAAGACTACTATATAGTATAGTATTTAGTTGGAGTATTAGCGCTATTGCCTTCCCATTATATTCCATACTACTAGGGTTTCCCGTCGAAAGCCCTTTCTATTTCTTACTTATTCTCCTTCTAGGAAGCGCAGCTTTAGCCCAATTGTTTACCTTCGTAGCATCAGTAGCCGCCAAAGCCACCACAGGCAGCAACCTTACCATCGTACTCGCATTACCCATACTATTCCCAGTATTGATAGCAATTCTCAAAGCTTCCAAAAATGCAGTAATAGGTCTAGACTGGAATGTCAATGGTAAATACATACTCTTTTTACTACTCTTTAATATACTAATATACTCTTTAAGCTACTTACTATTTCCATACCTTTGGAAAAATTAAAACTACTACCATGCCAATCATCGAAACATCTATCCTCCAAAAAGCATACACCTTTGACCAATATATAACCCATCTTAACCATCTTTTACTAGATAATAAAACTACTGGCGACAACCATAGCCAAGAAATGCTAAAATATACAAAACTAAACGTGCAACGCATGACACGTATGTATAAAACCATCTCACCACAACAAAATATAGCACCACTATTAGAAAAATTAGCACACACACACTATTGGATATTGATAAAAGAAGCTTGGTGCGGCGACGCAGGACAAAGTACAGGAGTAATAGCAACACTCGCCCAAAAAACCAATATCAACCTCCACATACTATTAAGAGACGAAAATCTACCACTCATGGATCAGTTCCTTACCAATGGTGGTAGAGCAATTCCAATATTATTAGTAGTAGATAAAATAACCCACCAAGTACAAAAACACTGGGGCCCAAGACCAGCTGCCCTACAAACCCAAGTCATCGAATGGAAAAAAGATACCAACCTAACCCATGAACATTTTTTAGAACAAATACACACCTGGTACACACAAGACAAAAGCCAATCCATACAACAAGAACTCCACCAACTTTTTATTTCCTAGTAAGGTCGGTGATTCGGTGCTTCCTTATATAGGTGTTCATATAAAAATCTATACGCCTTGTGGTACTTCTCCAACCTCCTTGCCGAAAAATTAACCATACGCACACTGTCCATATTATCCAATAAATCATTCAACTTGATTTTACTTGCTAACTCGTTTTTACTGATACGTACTATAAAATCATCATAATCCTCCCCCTTACGCTTACTCACACATACTATCGCCTCTATTATATAACTAGGAAATCCATCAGCTTCTAATTCTTCTATACTATAAACAGTATCCTCAATCACATCATGCAAAATACCTACTATCTGTTCTGCAACACTATTTCCTTTTAGCATTACCCGTATAGGATGCATGATATAAGGCATTCCATTCTCCTCTAATTGCCCCTTGTGGTATTTTGTAGCAATACGAATAGCTTTTTCTAATAATTCTGTAAGAATTTTCATAGTATAATGTATAATATAGGTATAATAAGAGTAAAATATCCGATAAGTTATCCCCAAATAGCAAGAAATCGTATAAAAACCATCTTATCTACTTCTAGTATTTCTAGTATAAGTAGCAAATCAGGCAGAAAAGAGCGATAAAGTACGCAAATAAAGAGCGATAAAGTAGTATTAAGTACTAAAAATAATGATTTTTTACAAATTTTTCTCCTTGATAATGAATACGATTAGGATAAAATAGCAATAAAATGCAAAATAAATTTGGAGGATAAAAAA
>JAYUJA010000088.1:0-26237 GCA_043765495.1 Bacteroidia bacterium | reverse complement strand
TATTTACGATTAGAAGCCATAGAAGAAGAATTAGAAAATCATATCCCTAGCCATATTTCAGCAGAAGACAAACCTTTTTTTTGGATTAGATAAATGATAACACAAGAACAACTAAAAGCAATGCAGCAGCAATATAAGCTGTCTGCTATCAAATCTGAAGGTATATACTGTAATTTAATTATTACAGATTATCTAAATAAAGGTCAATCTAGTTTAGCTCCCAAGGCTTTTATATTAGGAGGGCAGCCGGGCTGTGGTAAAACGAATTTACGTAATGCTATAGAAAAGGAAATAGGAGTAGAAGGAGCAGTAATAATAAATTCAGATGCTTTGAGAGAGGAACATCCTAATTTTAAAAATTTGCAAAAAGACCATTTTGAACATGCTCCTGTTATAGTAGATACAGATGCTAGTTTGTGGTTAAAAAGACTATTTCAAGATGCTATAGCAGCTAAAAAGAATATTATTTTTGATCAAACATTAGGCTCTAATATATCCGTTATAAATACCAGCTTGCAAGAGCTAAAAAATGCTGGCTATGAAGTAACGGTTTGCATGTTGGCTATACCGCCAATAATCAGCCAGCTACAAATATACAAAAGATACGAAGAACAAGTAAAACAAAGTGGTAAGGGGCGTTTTGTGAAGAAAGAAAAGCATGATGAAATAGTAAATAATACCAGTAAGAATATACAAGCTATGCATGAGGATAAAATTGCAGATACTATTCGAATATACGGCAGAAAGTACGAACGAGATGAGAAAACAGGCGAAATAGATATAAAATTAGTCTCTATCTACGAATCGCAGCAAATAAATACGCAATGGAGCAACCCTCTTAACCCTGCTATACCTTTACAGGCAGAGCGTAGTCGTCCTTTTACTTTTGAAGAAAAGCATTATATTAAAAACATAGCAGTAAGTACTATGGATATGATAAAAGGGAGAAAAGATGGAGACATAGAAAAGTTTAGCAAAGAAGTAAATATCCCATTGATTGTTTCTCTTCTTCAAGCACCTACGAAAGATAAAGGTAAATCCAAAGGAATGGGAATGTAAGGTTATCTTAACTTTATTCTGTTTTACAGATAAAATAAATTACATTAACTTTGCGGCTTATCCTTCACGCATTGTACGATACAAAACATGAGCTTTTCTACTATATTAGATAAATACCGCAGCATCTCTTTCTCTGAAAAAGATAAAGGTGACCGCTTTGAACGCTTGATGCAAGCCTATCTTCTCACCGACCCTAAATATGCTTATAAATTCAAAAAAGTATGGTTATGGAACGAATTCCCTAGTCGTAATGACCTAGGCGGCAGCGATACTGGTATAGATCTAGTAGCACTCACCCACGAAGGTGACTACTGGGCTATACAATGCAAATGCTACCAAGAAGAAAGCTATATAGACAAGCCAGCGGTAGATAGTTTTTTGGCTACTTCTAGTCGTCAGTTTAGAGGCGAAGATTTGCAGACTTATTCCTTTGCCCATAGGCTATGGATATCTACTACGAATAAGTGGGGAGCGAATGCACAAGATGCCATCAAAAATCAAAATCCAGCCGTATCCAGAATAAATTTAGATGATCTTACAAATGCCCCTTTGGATTGGCAGAAGCTAGACAATGGTATCACAGGCGAAATAGCCCGTACAGGCAAAAAACAATTACGCGCTCACCAAACCGAAGCCCTTACCCTTACCAATATTCATTTTAAGAATAACGATAGAGGAAAGCTGATAATGGCGTGTGGTACTGGTAAAACATTTACTTCGCTGCGTATAGCAGAGAAGGAAACAGGTGGCAAAGGCTTGATTTTATTTTTAGTACCTTCTATTGCTTTATTAGGGCAAACATTGAACGAATGGTATGCTGATGCCATTGACCCTATCCACGCTATATGTATCTGCAGTGATCCCGAAATCACGAAAAAAAGGGATAAGTTAGAAGATATGGATACTTCTTCTGTGATAGATTTGGCATTTCCAGCCTCTACGAATGTGGATAGTATTGTACGTCAATTTAGTATGCTAGGCAACCCTCCTCCTGCTGGCAGCGTAGGTGGAGCTGGTTTGACGGTAGTATTTTCTACTTACCAATCCATAGAAGTAATAGCAAAAGCACAAAAGGCATTACTAGAAACACCAAATTTGGCATCTATATACGGCTGTTTCGATCTCATCATCTGCGATGAAGCCCACCGTACCACAGGGGTTTCGCTAGCGAATGAAGACGAAAGTTCGTTCACGAAAGTCCACAACAACGATTTTATAAAGGCAAAAAAGCGGCTTTATATGACTGCTACGCCACGCCTATACAACGAGGATACCAAAAGCAAAGCCGCCCAAGCCGAAGCTTTATTGTGTAGTATGGACGACGAAGCCTTGTATGGCAAAGAAATGTATAAAATAGGCTTTGGCGAAGCAGTTTCACAAGGGTTATTGACGGATTATAAAGTACTCATACTTACCTTGAGCGAGAGCGACGTGCCACCAGCAGTACAAAAAGCATTAAGTACGATGGAAGGAAATATATCTACCGATGACCCTTCCAAGCTCATCGGTTGTATCAACGCGCTTGCAAAACAAATACTCGGCGACGAGGGTATCATAAAAGAAACCGACCCAGAGCCTATGCGTCGTGCAGTAGCTTTTTGCCAGAATATCGCAGTTTCTAAAACTATAACCAATACACTGGGTATAGTATCCGAAAAATACATCGCCGAATTACCCGTAGAAAAGCAAGCAATGATGCAAATAGTAGCTTCGAAGCACATAGATGGTACTATGAATGCTACCGAAAGAAACGAACTACTCACTTGGCTAAAAGCAGATACTGCCCCCAACGAATGCAAAATACTCACTAATGTACGCTGCTTAAGTGAAGGGGTAGACGTACCCTCGCTAGATGCAGTACTATTCCTATCGCCTCGCAACTCGCAAGTAGAAGTAGTACAATCGGTAGGTAGGGTGATGCGAAAATCGCCAGGCAAGCAGTATGGTTATATCATTATCCCTATCGTAGTGCCAGCCGATGTAGAGGCGCATACTGCGTTGGATACCAATAAAGAATACAAAGTAGTATGGGACGTACTAAATGCGTTGCGCGCCCACGACGACCGATTTGATGCTACAGTGAACCAGATAGAACTCAATAGAAACAAACCCAAACAAATAATAGTAGGTGGGGCAGAATATGGCTTTGATAGCGAAGGGAATGCCATAAAAAAAACCGACGGTGATGGCAACAGCAATCAAGCCGAAATAGCAAAGCAACTTACAGTACAATTCCAGCAATTACAATCGGTAGTATTCGGCAAATTAGTGCAGAAAGTAGGAAACAAAAGATACTGGGAGCAATGGGCAAAATCCGTAGCCGATATTGCCACTAGGCAAACCGAAAGAATTACAAACCTCATCACCGAAAACCCAAACTATCAAACTGCTTTTGATAAGTTTTTAAGTGGCTTACATAAAAATATCAACCCAAGTATTACCCAAAACGAAGCCATAGAAATGCTTTCGCAGCATATCATTACCAAACCAGTATTTAATGCTTTGTTTGAAAATTACTCTTTTGTAGCAAACAATCCTATAAGCCAGTCCATGCAAAAAATGTTGGATTTGCTAGAAGATAAATCCTTGGATAAAGATGCCAAGACGTTGGAAAAGTTCTACGAATCCGTAAAAATGCGTGCCTCTGGTATAGACAATGCCGAAGGCAAGCAACGCATCATCATAGAGTTGTACGACAAATTCTTTAAAACTGCCTTCCCAAAAATGGTGGAGAAGCTGGGTATCGTGTATACGCCTATCGAAGTAGTAGATTTTATTATCCATTCGGTAGCCGATATACTGCAAAAGGAGTTTGGTAGGAATATAAGCGACGAAAATGTGCATATCCTTGACCCATTCACTGGTACAGGTACTTTCATCACTCGACTGCTGCAAAGTGGTGTAATCCATTCCAAAGATTTATCCAGAAAATTTACTTCCGAAATCCATTGCAACGAAATAGTACTGCTAGCCTACTACATAGCTGCCGTAAATATTGAAAACGCTTACCACGATTTATTGCCCGATGCCACCAGCTACCAATCTTTTGAAGGTATTTGCCTTACGGATACTTTCCAGCTAGGCGAAAGCCAAGATAGTGCAAAACTATTCTCTGAAATGTTTCCTCAAAATAGTAAAAGGGTACAACGCCAACAAAAAGCACCTCTACAAATAATATTCGGAAACCCACCGTATTCCATAGGACAAAAATCTGCTAACGATAACGCCCAAAACCAGTCTTATCCTACACTAGACGCAAAAATTGCAAGCACTTATGCAAAACAATCCTCCGCAGGGCTAAACAAATCTTTGTACGATGCTTATATTAAAGCTTTCCGATGGAGTGCGGACAGGCTCGACAAAACAGGCGGTATCATTGCTTTTGTATCCAATGGTGCTTGGTTAGATGGGAATAGTACAGATGGGTTCCGTAAATCATTAGAAAAGGAGTTTACAGCCATCTATGTTTTTAATTTAAGAGGAAACCAACGCACCAGTGGAGAATTAAGCCGTAAGGAAGGAGGGAAGATTTTTGGCAGTGGAAGCCGTACACCAATAGCCATTACATTATTGGTTAAAAACCCCGATGTGAAAACTGATAAAGCTACCATACATTACCATGATATAGGAGATTATCTTGACCAGAAAGAAAAACTACAAATAATAAGCGATTTTAAAACCTTTGCAAACCCTCAATTGCTATTAAAACCATTACACCCAAATGAGCAAGGCGACTGGATAAGTATGCGAAATAACGATTTTGAAAACTATATTCCATTAGCACCTGAAAAGAAATTTGACTTAAAAGGGCAATCATTTTTTAATTCTTATTCAAATGGTATAGCAACAGGAAAAGATGCTTGGGTTTATAATTCTTCGTCAAAAGAAGTATTGAATAACTTAAATAAAATGTTGGAGTTTTATAATCAGCAAAGACAATCATTCATTAATAAAAAGAGAGAAACACCAGATATTAACATTGAAAGATTTGTTGATTATGATAGTACAAAAATTAGTTGGTCTGATATTTTTTTAAGAGATGCCAATAAAAATATAGAATACAAGTTGGATAACTCCAAAATTGCAACTGGGTTATATAGACCCTTTTTTAAACAAAAAATGAGTTATGATAAAATTGTCATTCATAGGATGTACCAACTTCCTAAATTGTTTCCGAAAATTGACAGCGAAAATTTAGTAATTATTGTTACTGGTTCAGGAGCAAGTAAACCATTTTGTAATTTAATAACTAATAAAATTCCAAATTACCACACACTTGATACAGACCAAGTATTCCCACTCTATTACTACGAAGAGAACAATGTTGTACAAAAGGAAATATTTGGTGAAGATGGCAAGCAAGACTTTATTCGTAGAGATGCCATCAGTGATTTTATACTAGAAAAGGCACGTAAGCAGTACGGTATGGCTTCCGCTCCTTCTGGGAGGGCTGGGGAGGGGCTTACCAAAGAGGATATATTTTATTATGTATATGGCTTTTTACATTCCCCATCCTACAGAGAAATGTTTGCCAATGATTTAAAGAAAATGCTACCTCGTTTGCCATTAGTAGAAGATGTAAAAGACTTTTGGAAATTCAGTGCAGCAGGTAGGGCATTAGCGGAGTTACATTTGCATTATGAAACCGTAGCCCCTTTTGCAGATGCACAAGTGACGGGTGATGTTTCGATAAGCTCAGCAACCCAATATGAAGTGGAGAAAATGCGTTTTCCCAAGAAAGACCAAAAGGATACGATTATCTACAATTCTAAAATAAGTATTACCAACATACCCGCCAAGGCGTATGAATACGTAGTAAACGGCAAAAGTGCCATAGAATGGATAATGGAACGCTACCAAGTAAGTACCCATAAAGAAAGCGGCATTACCAATAACCCTAATGACTGGGCTAGTGAAGTAGAAAACCCCCGTTATATTTTGGATTTGCTTTTGAGTATTATAAATGTAAGTGTACAAACGGTAGATATCGTAAATAGCCTACCTATCGTAGATTTTGGCAGCAATACGCAGGGTTCAGTAGACGAACAGGAGTAGAGAATAGTAGAAATGAAAAAATGTATAGACAAAGGGCTGGATAATGTATGAGTACAAACAGCCCATTTTCCTATTTATATCTATATTGTATTTTAGTAGGGGTATAAAGTAAGAAATAATGGTATTAAATTTTGAACAATTATATGGCTTTTCTTGGTAAGTGTTCTAGGGTTGTATTAGCAGCAGTTTTTCTATCAATTTATATACATGTGTACCAATTTGTGTTGGATAATTTTCATTTAGATTGTCCAATTTTTTAGCTCTATCGATGGCTGTTAAGGTTAATGGATTATAAATCGCAGGGTCTGGCCTTTTATTATATCCTTTGCCTTGCAAATCTCCAAGCACTATATCGATGTGGTTTTTTGTATTGCTATTTTTTCTATTTTCAAGGATTGCTATTTTTTGTTCTTCTGTCCATTCTGTACTGTCTTTTAAGTGAAGTAGAAGCCAAATTTCAAAACAAGGATTACTCATCGCTAAATAAAAATTATTTTCTGCTTTACAGTCATTTACCAAGTTGTCAAAACTGTGGTTGTGTATGGTTTCCCAATGGTCTCTATCTATTATGAGCCAAAATTCATCTGATTTTTTGAAATTATATTCTCGCTTGGCTTCTTGTAATAACCTTTTTACATTTATTGGATCAGAGCCTCTCTCTATGGGTCTTTTTAATGCTATTGTTTCAATCAGTCCACTATTGTTAAATAAATCTGATTTTCTAAAATCTGCAAAATATTTTTTTTCAGTTACCGTTCCTTCGTAAGATAAAATATACAGTTTTTCTGCATCCATAAATCCGCCTTTTCGTATTAATGGTATTGGTTCTCTTGGCATAGTTAATCTTTATTAAAAGGTAATACGGTAAGGTTGTCTCTATTACCAAGTTTGGGAACTCCTTTGTACCTGCCTAATAAATAGTCTTTTCTTACGTCTTTGTCGAATCTAATAGCATAATCTTCTAAAGAATGTAAACGACTTACCCCTTGTCTATCTTTTACTGTAAACCAAATTTCATCTTTTCGTAACAGCTTTTGAGTTAGTAAAGTCGATTCGTGGGTTGTGACTATAAATTGACTATTAATATTTTCGCATTTATCTAAAAACAAATCAAACAAATCATATACTAAATTTGGATGTAAGCTTCTTTCTATCTCATCTATAATAAATACATTTCCACCTTTGAAAAAATCAACAATTAAAGGAATTAAATCCATAATTCTTCTAGTTCCATCTGATTCGTCTTTTAGATCAAATAATTCAAAAGTCCCATCTACGGTTTTATGTTTCGTTTTAAGGGCTTTTATTTCTAGTTCATTATCGTCGTTTTTGGTGATAACATAGTATTTATCATCTTGTGGATTAGATAAAAAAGTACTTTTATTTTCAGTTTTATCTTTCAACAAACTCTCTTTAATATCCTCGATTACTTGGTCTGGGAAATCCATTTTTTTTATATCCATTTCCTTAAACTCTATTCCATCGATCCCTGTATCAAAATAGTCAAGCATCTCGGTAAATATATTTTTCAAGTCGGTATTGTTAAGCAGTTCGAATTTGTTGTTGCTAGTTTTTGAATCTGGATATACTATCGTTAAAGTATTTTGAAACCAATCGATGGTATTTAGAATATCAGCAATATCGGAAACGTTTTCTATGACGTTAGTATTTCTTATTTGTGTTAGAAATAGTTGATTTCTAGGGGTACTTTTTGCTACAAATTGTATAAATTGTACTTCTTCTTTTTTATTCTTTTTACTTAAACCAGAAAAATCAAATTGATTAGAATGTGTTCTCTCGAATATTTTTCTTTCTGATTTTTTACTTATTTCAAAAAGCCATTCCTCTATTATTTCTTTGGAATTAAATATAAATCCATACGCGTAATTTTTATTTTTATGTTGAATTTCGTATTCTATTCGAGAATTTTCTTTGGTTGATTTTTTATCTAATTTGAAAATATCAAAAGTAATGTGTTGTTCTGGTCTTGTGCCTCCTAATACGATTTGTTTGCCAAAGTCAATAGCTTTTATCAAGTTAGATTTTCCAGAAGCATTAGCCCCAAAAACTACTGCTGTTTTTAGAACAGAAATTCCGTTTACTAGGTTTGTTTTATGTTTTGGCTTAAGAGTTCCTTTACCTGGGATTAAAGAGAATACTTGTTTGTCTTTAAAAGACAAAAAATTCTCTACTGTGAACCTGATTAGCATATTTTATCTATTAAATAGGTGCAAATGTAGTGAAAAAATCACAATTAGAGTGCTTTATTCTTCCTTTTTTATCCATTTTTCTCTTTTTACACCTTGTTTTTCCAGCAGGTAGTAAAATGTAGCTTTTGGTATAGCCAGTATAGTGCAAATATCTTTTACGGATTTTTGTTTATCTTGGTATAAAATTTTGGCTAATTCTGCTTTTTTCTGCATTTCTGGGGACATTCCTTTTGGTCTTCCTAATGATTTTCCTCTTACCCTAGCCGCGTTTATTCCAGCTTTGGTACGCTCTATTATGATTCCTCTTTCGTATTCTGCGAGTGCTGAAAATATTTGAAACATCAATTTTCCAGTAGTAGTAGAGGTGTCTATGTGTTCGTGAAGGGATACGAGGTTTATTTGTTTTTGCTGCAAATTTTCTACTATTTCTAGTAAGCTTTTTAGATTTCTTCCTAGCCTGTCTAGCTTCCATACTACTAGTGTGTCTCCTTGTCGTAGATAGGAAATACATTTTTCAAATTCTGGTCTTTTTTCTTTTACAGAACTTACTTTTTCTTGGTACATTACTTGTACATCAAATTTTTCTAATGCTTGGATTTGTAAATCCAAGTGTTGTTCGTGGGTGCTTACCCGTGCATATCCTATAATCATGGGGCAATAAATAGAAATAAAGTACACAAAAGTAACATAAAATACAAATTATAGACTTTATTTTTGTAGACTATTTTTATGTACTACTTATGTTGTGTTTTGATGCGGTTTGTAGAAATAGCGATAGTGTCTATAAAAAGGAACATTTATTTAGACACTTTTGTATTCTGCAAATTTGCAAATTTGCAAATTTGCAGAATAATATTATTCTTTTGCTTGTTTTTATTTACAAATTTACAAATAAATTTGTTTTGTTTATTTTTTATATTACTTTTGTCCCGAATTAGTTTTTAAGTGGATCTAAAATCGTATCGTTTTATACTCACAAGGTGGAGAAATAAACAATAAGCTTGTTTTGGCTACTTTTTGTTCGCAAACTTGCAAATTTGCAAATTTGCAAAAGAATAAATAGTTAGTATTATTTGATTTTTTGTATTATTTTTGCTCCGTATCAATTTTAAGTTTATATGAAAATCGTATCGTTTTATAACCCCAAAGGTGGAGTAGGAAAGAGTACCTTGAATATGTTACTATGTAATCATATTAAATATTATCTAAACCAAGAAGTTGTATTTGTAAATGCAGCAACCCAAAGAGGAGTAGAGAGAAAAAGAGAAGTAGATAAGCATGTATTAGCAAAGATTGGAAAAAAAGAAGTAATAGATCAGTTATATCCCATCTACTCTATTGCATCAGAAGACCTGTATGATGTATTGGTACAAGCAAAATCTACGGGAAGTGATGTAGATTGCATGGTAGTAGATTTGCCAGGAAATTATCACCAGAAAGGGATTATTACTAGTTTGGCATTGATTGATTACATTTTCATACCCTTACAAGGTGGAGAGCTAGAGATAATAGATACCAAGGAATTTATTTCCTACCTAAAAAAAGAAATAAACCCTATGCGACAACTGTATAAGCTACCAGATATAGACATATCTATCTGCTTGAATAAGGTGAAAGAAGGAAGTAAAGAGTTACGGTTGGCTTTGGATTACTTTGAGCAAGACTTCGGAGTACCTATGATAAAAGAATATATCACAGATTCACAAAGCAATTTGCAAACAAGACTAAATACGTATCAAGTAGCAAAGATACCGGGATCGCATAAAACACAAGATTTTTGTACAAGTATTATCAACAAAATAAATTTATAATCTACTATTATGACAGATAATAAAGCAGATTTTCTTAATTTCATGCAAATGAAAGAAAAAATGGCAAACAAAGAAGCAGAGAAAATAGCTACCAAACCATCGGTTAGTGAGGATACCATTTATTTCAAGAAAAGAGAAAAAGAGGACGAGATAAGCCAAAGGCTGTCCAGAGATGCAAATAAACGACTTGCTAGGGTAGCATTGGATAGAGATATGAAAATAAAGGACTTGCTAACGAATATTGTAGAAATATGGCTCGCCGAGTACGAAGCTAAAAATAGTTAAGTAGTTGGTACTTTCGTTTGCTAACTAGGTAGCGCCTCTGTTTTCTACTAATTAATCCCACAGTAAATTTCCACTATGCACCCAACCCTTAACCTATCTACTTCTGATGATGGGGTCGTTATCCCTATCTCTACTTTTGGTATAAATATAAAACACCAAGAGCTAGTAAGCAGACTAGACGTGCCATCTAGTATTCTGGGCAAAGAAATAAATACGGATCAAAGAGAAGCAATAGCAACAGGAGAATGGTTTATACTAGACAAAGATAGTGTTAGAAAAAACAAGGATACTATCGTATTGGTTCCTAAAAATACTAGCAGGGTTATTCCAGATTCTATTGCTACTACCACCCTAGACGCAAAGCAGATAACTAGCCTAGAACAAGGAAAAACGATAGGCGTGACAATAAATTCCGAAGTAAAATTCTTTGAATGGAATAAAGAAACTAATTTCTTACAACAGAAATCAGAAAAAGAAGTAGGCATACCTACTAAAATAGAAGATTATATACTTACCAATCAAGATAAGATAGACTTATTAGCTACTGGAAAGTTAGAAAATATACCCATAAATACCCCAGACAAATTAATCTACCTAGATGTATCTTTGAAAGACGGTATTTTACAAGCAACTACTACGCCAATAGGAAAGATAAACGACTTATTGCAAGATGTAATCTACAAAAAACAAACAGAAAAGCTAAAAAAAATAGTCCTAGATAATCCTAGTTTAGTAGATAAAAAATTGATTAGGAGTATACTGTCTAATACCAAACTATCCAACGAAGATAAAAAAGAAATACTACTAGCAACAGGAGATAAAGGCGTAGAATTATTCAAAAATATGCAGGCAGAGGATAAAAACCAAATACAAGCTAAAAAAGAGCAATCCCAAAATACGGTAAAAGCAATGTCTACGATAGACAATGTGTCTAAAAATATTACTAATTTATTCCATTAAAAAAACCATGTTATTATCTTCTTTTAGTGCTATTTTACTTCCACCTGCCCAAGCAATATGTGCAGCAGCAATAGTCATCACACTAGCAAGTGCAGTAAAAGGCTTTTTCATGGCACCAGATAATAAAAAAATGATAAAAGTTTTTCTTAACCTATTGGGATCGTTTGGGGCTTACATGGTGTTCCATTTATTAACTAAATTCACATGATACTTATTATTTGGAGCTTGGCAATCGCTACAAGCATTGCATTATTCTTATGGCTTCTACTCCACCAAGAAGACAAAATTACAACTACAACTATTTCTAGTAATCCCATAGAAGAAGTTAGATTTGAAGCAGAAATCCCAACTATGGAAATAGAAAATGAATCACTAGAAAGTATTTCTATAAACAAAGACTTCGTAGTGAATGCTACTTTTAGTACTACTATTTCAGAGGAGTATTTACCCCACGATGCACTAATAATCCCATTAGCAGATTCTACTATACTCCTTGCTACACAGGAGGCGGTATCTGCTCCTGCTCCTGTATTAGCACCAGAAAGCCAACAAGAACCAATAGCAGAAATACAACCCGACGAGGACGAGGAGGACGAATACATTACGCCTAAAATCCATTCTAAAAACGCTTAAATAAAATTTATTTACTACGCACAGCAGTTTATCTATACCTCTATTATCTTAATAGGGCGTGGCTATCTATTACCTAATTATTCATCTTTAATCTATTTTAACGTATGTTAAAAACAAACCAAAAAACAATTTTACTGCTCTTGATTCTTGTTACCACAGGAGTATTTGTAGCACATGCACAGGGTTCTATGTTCAGTACAGGAGACATTGAAAATGGTGCAAAGACAGGAGCTTTAACCGTTCTGAAAATCATTAAATGGATTTTTATGCTTGCCAGTGGTGGGTTGATATTAATGATAGCCTTGGATTATTTCAAAGAAGGGCAATCTGTAAAGTGGAAATGGGTATCCTTGGTAGTTTGTTCTGCTTTATTCTTATTGTTGAATATGATTACTATTTCTTAACCCCAGATGAAACGTAGCTTTTTCTTACTCCTATTATTGGTTAGTATAGTAGATATAGTATATGCACAAAGCTTTACAGGAAAGCTAGTAGGAGCATTAAACGAAGGCAAAAATATGGCAAAAATGGCAGTATATGTGTATACTGCCTATACCATAGTCGTAGTATTGAGCCACTATGCGACCGATAAAGAAGTGAGTACTTTTCATTGGATTAGACTCGTGGTGGTAGGAGTAGCAGCAAGCTGGGTATCCGCAGGAAGTGTAGGAGGAGGAGGCTCAGTAGGCGGATTGGGAAGTATGGCTATCAATATGGCAAAGTATGCAAGTTTGGGTTATTGTGGTATTGCTATCCTTACGGTAATGATAAAATATGTAAAAGAACAAAACATACCAGTATTTGAATGGACAAGATTAGTAATCGTTGCATTGATTAGTGCATTATTAACCAAAGTAGCCAATACCAATACTAGCACCAGTAAAGTATTACAAGAGCAAGTAGACTTTAAAGATAAAGTAGAAGAAGCTCCTCTATACAATCCTAACTCCCCTAATGAATAATAAAACAATGGAAAATAATACAGCAAATAAATACGATAATTCGAAAATAAAAGGACTCAACCAACAAGTGTATGTAATGGGATTAACAGGGTTTCAAATATTGTTTTTGATGCTATCCACTATTATATTACTATTTGTACTCACTACTTTTATAGATAGTCTGTTCGCTTTTGCTATTACTGGTATGTACTTATTTAGCAGTATGTATGTAGGTAATACGATTGCACAAAAACAAAAAGAGGGAGAAAAAAATTACATAAGTAGTTCCTTGCATTTTTCTGATGTAGGGAAATATTGGGAAGATAAAAGAGGTATTAACCAAGAATTAGGCAATAAAAACATTCCATAACATGCATATATCTGATTTATCTACGATATTTCCTACACAATCTATTGAAAATGGAATGATTGTAAACGGGAATGGAGATATTACTTTTGGTATGACTATCCTACTACCACAAGTATTCACCTACTCCAAAAATAACTATATAGTTAGCCACGATGCTATAATTAGTACTTTCAAAGAACTACCAGCAGGCACTATTATACAAAAACAAGATTATTTTTACCAAGACTATTTTGAAGCAAAAATAAAAGAAGAAGACCACTATGTAAAACGTGCTAACCTTTCTTACTACGATGCTAGACCTGTGTTAAAACACCATTCGTATTACTTTTTTACTTTCAAAAGCTCTACCAATAAAGACAAAGGTTTTTCACTTACTAGCTTTGCAGATGTATTGTTCAAAAAACCATTCAAAGACTTTGAAAAAGTATATCCCAAAATAGAACAATATAAGCAAATGTTGCTAAACTCTTTTAATTCGTTGGAAGGCATAAAAGCATATCCGATGGACGATACAACATTAGGGAATGCCATTCATAACTATTTTAATCTTACTTACTTTCGTCCAGTAGTTGATTTTACACAAGAGCCGTTTGAACGAGTAATGGTAGATAAAGACACCATCAAAATAGGGAATCAATACGTTAGTGTAGGAAATATTGAGGAAGAAGCAGACTTTGATTATATACATAAATTACACAATCCGATTGATACCGATATGATTAATGCTGGTCTAGACTATAAAGATAATTTTGGAATACCTGCTTGCATGGTGTATCCATTAGCTTTGGGATTACCTATTAACCATATTATCAACACTACCATAGAAATAGTAGACAGTGACAAATTTACCACAGATGCAGAAAAAGGAGACTATGAAACGAAAATATTAGCTACGTTTTCTAGTGTTGCAAAGCATAAAAATGATAGGTTACTGAATTATAAACAGCAAATAACCGAGAAAGGAAAGATACCTGTTAAATTAGGGTTCTCTATAATTCTACACCATGCTAATTTAGACACGCTGTTGAACTTACAAAGTATCGTAAAAAACCAAGCAGCAAAAGGGATTGGTAGCCGTATTGTATTTGAAAATTTAATGAACTTCCATGAATTTTGTTGTGGCATACCCGGGAATTCCGCTTTGTCTAACCGACGTTTACAACATCTTTTGGATAGAGCAGTATGTTATTTAAACATGGAAACACATTACGTATCTGATTCTAATGGGCACCTATACCTAGATAGGTACGGCAACCCTGTAGTAGTGAATATGTGGAATAGCCCGTATATCAATAATAGAAACAAGGTAGTTTTTGGCCCATCAGGAAGTGGGAAATCACATTATCTAAACGGCTACGTAGACTCGTCGCTGAATATGGGCAATCATATTATCATCATAGATGCAGGGGGTTCGTATAAGACAAATGCACTAGTAAACAATGGGTTTTATTTTGATACCGCTTCTTCTTCAAATTTGCAATTTAATATTTTTATTTGCCAAAAAGACGACAAAGGTTGTTACATCTACCAGCAAGGCGATGAAGATGGAGAAGGTACAAACGACCAAATAGAATATGTATACACTATCCTCAAAACAATATGGAAAAAGGAAAGAGAGCCTTCTCCTGAAGAATCTCAAATTTTAAGGGATATGATAGTTGCATTTTATGAAAGAATAAATAAAGAAAAGAAATTTCCAGATTTTGATAGGTTTTACGAATTCATAACTACCTACTACGAAGATTATCTGTCGGAATCAGAAAAAAAGTTTATACAAAAAGAATCTATTCTATTGTTATTGAAACCTTTTTATTCTGGTACAAATGGCATGTATAAATACCTACTAAATTCTAAAAAAGATATTCCATTAAAAAACTACCAATACATTGTATTTGACCTAGAAGGAGTGAAGGATAACAAGGAATTACGAGATGTGATAGCAATCATTATAATAAATGTAGCCACTAATAAAATAGAACGCTCGTCAGGTGTAAAAAAGACGCTTTTAATTGACGAAGCCATAGACTATCTAACAGGCGATATTGGTAATTTCATAGGCGGTATGTACCGTAAAATCCGTAAAAGAAATGGCGAAGTAATTATAGCCACACAAGGAATATCTTATTTAGACGAAATAAACCCCCTTACACGGAAATCTATTTTTACGAATACGGATACCAAAATTTTATTAAGCCACAAAGGTAGTGACCAAGCCGTGTACGATTTGTTTAGAAAGTATCTGGACTTTTCAGAAGATGATATAGAACTTTTGAATTCCTTACAGTCCAGAGATGATAAAAATTACAGGGAATTCCTGATGAAACAAGGGCACAAAATGACCAGAATATTCAGAAACCAAGTATCTAACGAAACCCAAGCCATCTACACCACCACCACTACCGAAATGGAGAAACTATCCAAATTGATGAAAGAAAACAAAGAAAATGTTTTTATAGCCATTAATCAATTTGTAGAAGAAAAAAGAAAAAATCATTTTATACCTAAAAATTAACACAAATAGTATGTTGAAACAATTAAAAATAGTAGGATATGGCTTGCTAGGAGGGGCTGTACTGTTTGCTACAGAGAAATTATTCATCCCTCAAAAGCTACTAGCACAAGCAGTAGTATACGACCCTGCTAATACTGCTCAAGCCAGCCAAAACGTAGCCGAAAGTGTGAAAAATGGAGCGCTCCTGAAAGAAATAGTAAGCATGCAAAAGAACATTGAAGAACTGTATAAAAACATAGACTGGGTACAGGATTTATCCATTATAAAAGACCTAGATAGGACATTGGAAACTACGGTCAAGATGATGTCTCAATTCGAAGCATTGACAAAATACATGGATAAAAACAACCCAGAAGACCAAGTGAAATACAATAATATAATGAACAAATTCAAGCTAGCAGAGGACGATATCAGCAAAGCATTAAGCTCTACCGAACTTACCCCAGCCGAGAGATTAGAAATTATTAACAGAGCTATAAAGTCCCTTCAAGAATGTTCCGAAGCTATAATAGCAGTACGAAAGGAACTAGCAAAGCCAATACTAGAAAATTTAGATAATATGTATTCCATCTATGAAGTATTCGAAGTAGACGGTTTTAGAGATATACATTCCCCCATTAATTAAATAACATTACTATGGCAGCAGAAAGTTTTTTTGGTCTTCAATCTATGGCAGAAGGAGGCTTATTTCAAGGCATTGATGGGTATATAAGTACTTCCATTAAATGGGCAACAGGATTAGGGGTAGGAATAGGCTCGCTGTCTATTGCTTTTAATTACGCTAAAAACTCTATCAACGCCATACAAGGCGGTGGAGACGAAGGAAAGATGTACGATATTAATTATATTGCAAGGATAGTGGTGATGTTGATACTATTAGGCACGTACGATGATACTATTCATGCGGTATGTAATACCCTAGTTAGCTTTAATAAAGCTTTTCATACTACCGATACTACGAACAATTTAACCGCATTACTAACGAACTGGAATGCTGATGCTATGAAAGAAAAAACGCCAGAAGAGAAAGTTAATGCTTTAAAAAACGATCCCAACATCACTCCGCAAGAAAAAACGTTGTTAGAGTCTGCTGGCGATGCTATTTCTGGTGCTTGGGACTCGGTTGTGAGTGTGCATGATAGTATTACGGGAGCTTTTAGGTCTGCCTTCCTTCGCTTAATTCTTCTTATAACGTCTGCCTTAACGAGCTTTATTCGAGAGGTAATACTGTGTATCACTACCTACTATGCCAAAGTGTTGATTATATTAGGTCCTTTTGCTTTAGCGTTTGGAGTTTCCCCAGGATTTACTTCCGTAATACAAAAATGGTTTGGTAGCCTACTCACTACTATTCTAGCTGGGGCAGTATTTAATCTGTTTGATGCTTTATTAGGAGACTTAATACAGCAAGTAGTAAAAACCCCTGTGGGAGCTTTTGGTATTATTCGGGAAGTGAAAGATGCTACCAATGGTGAATTTCCTTTTTGGCGGATAATAGCATTCAATATATCCATTTTTGCACTCTATTTGAATGTACATAAAATAACAGGAATGGTATTTGGCAGTGGAGATGCAGGCGGGGTAGTAGGAAAATCTGCTCAAATGGTACAATCAGTAGTATCCACCAGTACCCAGATGCTTACAGGAGCTATGCAAATGGCAGGGCAAAGTTCCATGGCTGGAGATTTGGGAAAAATAGCCGCAGGTATGGGTGGTAAGGAAGGAGATGGAGGTAGTAAAACAAGAGATTAAAACAATAAATAGTATCCTAATAATGGAAAATAAAAACACCCCTCTTGCATCGGTGATGCAATACAAGAACGCTTTTTCGTTGGTAAAAACCTTTGCTATCGTAGTGATTGCTATGTTATGTTTTACACTTATGGGAATAATAGTGTATTATAATTTTCAAATAGAAAAACTAACGAATTCTACTTTCGTACTAGACAAAGCAACCGGTAATCTGCAATTAGTAAGCAGAGAGCTACAATACGATCCTACTACTCGTATCTATGAAATAGACGACCATGTAAGAGATTTTTATACCTTATGGTACCAGTTAGACGAAGGCTCTTATAGTCCTAATATTAAGAAAGCTTTGTTTTTAATAGGAGAGGAAGGGAAAAATCTGCTCAAATTGTACAAAGAAGAAAACATACAACAAAAGGTAAAACAAAATAACCTTCGTACTACTGTACAAATTAATAAATTGGATATAGATATGAATAAAAACCCTGTCATCGGCAAGCTAGAAGGTACACAGACGGTATCTAGGGAAGGGCAAGAAACCGCATCAAGGCACATAGATGTGGATTTTTCTGTGATAGATGTAGACAGATCGATGGATAACCCCCATGGCATCAAAATCAAGGATTGGAAAATTATCAATCAAGGAAAATTAACCGTAGAAGAAGAAAATAAATTACTAGAAAAATGAGTAATCAACAAGAAAAAAAACAGTACGAAGGAGTAGCAGTTTCCTTTGCAGTAGGTACTTTATTTTATTTAGTATTACATTGGCTATTATATACTAAATTATGGTATCCTCCTTTTGAGATGGTAACACAAATGATACTAAACAGAGACAAAGACATAGTATACATACGTATATTTTATGTTATAATGGTATTTGCTACGTGCTATATAATGCCCAGTTGGACGATAAACCAAGACGAGGTAAACGATAACAAAGCTTGGTACGCGGTAGCAGCAGCTTTTTTTGTAATAATGATTATGATAGGGTATCTAAAAAAAGTATATTGGTACAATGTTTTTCTATATCCTATATTATTCCCTGTGCAGATTTATTTTACTGCGAAATTTACGGCTTCTTTGCAACCCAAAATACACGAAGACATAGACCCACTAGCAGGAATAAACCAACAAGGAATAAACCCCGACAGCCTTTCATTAGACACGGATAAAGGTACGCTTATCATTCCTAATCCATTCCAAGGGATATTCGTAGAAGGAGGGGCAGGAGCAGGCAAATCTTACTCTATTGTGAACCCTATTATCAAACAATGTGTAAGAAAAGGATATGCAGGAGTAGTCTACGATTACAAAGGAAACCCTACCACACTCGGAAAAACAGTATATGGTGCGATAGAAGAAGCAAAAAAAAATGGCTTACCCAACATCGCCAAAATGGATATTATCAATTTTAGTAATTTAAGTATCTCTTCTAGGTGTAATCCTATCGCCCCAGCCTATCTGAACCAAATACTCTATGCGAATGAATACGCAGAAGTCGTACTAAAAAATCTAAATAAAGAATGGATAAAAAAAACAGATTTTTGGGCAGAAGGTGCAATGGCAGGATTGGCAGGGATAATATGGTATTTGAAGAAACATCACCCAGAAAAATGTACTTTGCCCCATGCAGTAGCCATTGCCGTACAGCCCTACCAAACGTGGCTAACCGTATTAAGCGAAGACGCAGAAGTAAAAGTAATGTTACAGCCACTAAAAGGAGCATTGGATAGGGGAGCAGACGGACAAGTAGCAGGCAATGAATCTTCTATTCAATTGCCATTAATAAAACTATGGAATCCTGAAATGTTTTGGGTACTAGCTCCCGAAGAAGACGAGGCTTGTAATTTGGACATATCTTCGTTAGAAAATCGTACCTTTCTAACTATTTGTAATGACCCTTCTTTGGATAGTGCTATTAGCCCATGTATCGGCGTTATATTGAGTACGGTGATGCGGAATATAAATCAAAAAGGAAAAGCTCCTTGTTTGTTTTGTATAGATGAGTTGCCTACTATTTACATAAAAAACTTGGATAAATTGCCCGCTACAGCCCGTAGTAATAGAGTTAGTACTTTTTTAGCTTGTCAAGATTTTAGTCAATTACGAAGGGACTATGGCGATAGAGAGTCGGATACCATTATTGCGAATATGGGAAATCAATTTGTGGGAATGATTAATTACAATCCATCTGCGGATAGAATAGCTAAAATGCTAGGCAAGAGGCAAAAAAAGAAATATAACCTATCCAATAATTCAGATGGAGGGCAAAGTATATCCGAAAGCTTACAATGGGAAGATGTGATGCAAGCCTCGGAAATACAAATACAGTCCAGAGGTTGTTTTACAGGAAAAATAGCAAATGGAAATCCTCCCTTTTTTAGTACTAAATTTGCTGGCTTTGATGAACCTAATATAGATTTTGAATTCACTAAAATACCAGTAGCAATATTGGAGAAAACACAGGATTCAAAAGAACAAATTAGACTATTGGAAGTATTGGTACAGAAAAACTTTCTTAAAATAAATACCGATGCCGCAGAAATATTAAATATAGTAGATACTATTGCACAACAATCTCTTAATGCTATAAACATCTCTTAATACCATGGAAAAAGTAAAACAAATACTCTCGAATAAAAAGAACCAAATACTACTCATTAGCCCTCTATTAATCGCTACTTTTGCTACTGCTATCTATTTTAATTTGCAAGAGCCTACTACTGCTGTGGAAGAAAAAATCGTTTTAGATCCTCTGGAAGTACCAAAGGACACCATTCAAGAAAGCAATATAGACAAGGATATGGCTTACTTTACACAAGAAGAAGAATTGGCAAAACAACAAAATAGAAAAAAGTGGGGAGACGCTGATTTTTTTGGCTCGGAAAATCCTTCCACACCAGCAAATCCTGTTGTAGCAAATACACCTGCTCCTACCGTTGCACAGCGTACAGAATCGTCTAGTTTTAGTGTGAAACGAGATTTGGCTGGCAATAAAGAAACCAGAAACTATCCCGTATCCCCCACTACGAGTACTTCTATCCCTTCTAAACCCATTAAAAATAAACAGGTAGCCAGTAGTAGTACAGTAGAAAAAAACAAACAAGTAGTAGCTACTACCGAAGCCACCGATACCAAAAGAACAAGAACTGCTTTTGGTAATTATGGAGATTTAGATGGCACGAGTGCCAATGCTAAAGCATTACCAGCTATTGGAGCAGTAGTTCACAATTCTAATAAAGAAATAAAAAATGGATCTACTGTCACTATTCGGACTACGGAGCAGATTAGTATTAATGGGTATACTATTCCTAAAAACTCTTATCTGTCAGGTAATGCACAGTTTAGCGGCGAAAGGGTGAAAATAAATATACAAACTGCAAATATTAACGGGAGTGTGGTGTCTTGTAATTATAGCGTATATGAAATAGATGGCATAGAAGGGATATACACTCCATCTCTAGTAGACAGAACCATCGTATCCGATGCTACCGACCAAGCAGCAGGAAAAGGAGGAACGACTATCAGCACGCCAATAGGGAGTATTTCTAGTGATGCCTTAAAGAAGAAAAAAGCAGCCCCTACTATTATTATAACCGACGGACATAGAATTATCTTAAAGCCCAATAAATAACTAAAATCCTTCTCTAATTCCTATATTATGCGTTCTATTATTTTATATTTCATTTTTATTCCTTCACTATTGTTCGCACAGCAAGACGTATTAGATAACATAGAGGAAGGAGTATACAGTATAGATACTATCGACTACCAAGGCGATAGAGTAGTAACGTTATCGGACGGCTCATGGCAGTTTTTAGGCGTATTAGAAAGAAATAATATCGTCGTTAAGTCTATTAAGCAGACGCTGAAAGAAACTGCCATATTTGACATAGACAGTGCTGGCAAAGACAAAATAGTAGAAATAGAAAAGTCTACTTTACTTCATAAAGAAAAAATAAAAATTAATACAAGAACAGTATTTCAATACATGTGGCTTACCAATGTACCTTTTACCAATAAGATACAACTAGCCAATTTACAAGATGAGATAGAAATACAATTAGTGAACAAAGAACACCCAAAAATGTCTATGCCAGTAGATTATATTATCTTGACCTCTCGTTTTCATTACCGCTATCACCCCGTAGATGGAGCTTGGAGATGGCACAAAGGGTGTGATTTAGGAATAGCCACAGGCTCGCCTACTAGAAGTGTATGGGACGGCAAAGTAAGATTTGCTGGCTGGTGTGGTGGTTATGGTAATCTGGTAATCGTTCGACACTATAACGGACTAGAAACCTACTACGGTCATTTGTCCAGTATCCATGTAAAACCTAACCAAGAGGTACAAGCAGGAGACTTACTAGGAGCAGTAGGGTCTACTGGGAAATCTACTGGCCCACATTTGCATTTTGAAATCCGATTGTTTGATAATAATATTGACCCCCAAAGAATCCTTGATTTTACGAATAAAAAACTCATTAAGGAAACCGTAACACTCACTAGACACTATTTTAACTACCATAGCTGTGCCAGTAGTGCCATACATTCTACCCAGCTACCTTCCCTAAAAGAAGTAGTAACCCCAGAAAAAGAAGCTGTTTCTGTACCTAATTCAATACCAATACCTTTACCTATTACGCCTGTTGTGTTGCCTATTACGCCCATACAACCTTCCCAAAGAACTAGAACACAAGAAGAGAATTATGGAGACTTAAAATAATTAACTTTGTAGACTTATATTATAGCCATGAAAATACTACTAATGTGTTGTTTATCTTTCCTAGTATCGGTAAACCTAAAAGCCCAAGAAATAACGGATACCATAGCTATCCACTTTGATAAATCAGTGTATCTTCTGTTTGATACTGTGCCTACCTATGATAAAGGGAGTAATGACATCAATATTCGCAAAGCAGGGAATAAACTCATACTACAAGCCCTGAAAGAAGGATTTCAAGAAACAAATTTATTGGTAGAGTGCAACCATAAGCTATACATGTTTATTGTAAAGTACACCCAAAAGCCTAAAAAATTACTCTATAATTACCAAACAACTACTACCCAATCTACTACCCTTTCCTCTAAAAAAGAAGTAGTAGTAGATAATTCCCAAATCCAACAAAAGCAAAAAGAAGATGCCATAAAAAAGCAACACGATGAGTTATTCGTAGCAAAATCTGCCAAATGTATAGCAGGAAGCTGGGGAATAAAAGATTTATTTTCTATAAAAGGCAAGGTAGCCATCTCTATTGATAATATTTGTGTAGATGCGTCTTTTTTATATTTAAAAGTTATTATATCCAATACTTCTAGTATGGATTATAAAGTAGATTTATTACACGCTGCCATTAAAAATAAAAGTAATCTATTAAAAACATCTGCTTACCAAGAAGTGTTGCAGCCTATCGTATACCAAAGCAAGCCGTTGGATATAATCAAAGCAGGAGAACGGGTAGAGCTAGTAGTAGTATACGAAAATTTTACACTAGAAAAAGACAAAGAAATATACCTAGAGTTATGGGAAAAAGCAGGCGATAGAAGATTGTCATTAAACATTTTAAAAGAACATTTAGCAAAAGCTAAAAATATAGACTAAAAAATTATGAAAAAAATACTATCCCTTTTTTTATTACTCTATTCCGTTATAGGTAATGCACAGTTTAGACATTCCAAAGGAATACATTTTATGGAGACTAATCTAGGACTGCTAGCAAATGGCTTTCATTCGAATCTTGGTTACGGAAGCTTCCTGAACCCAAAAGCCTTTTGGAAGGTAAACCTTGGCTATGCTGGAACCAATAACACGGGCATAAAAAGTTCTTCTTTCTATACGATGGGGCAAATTCATTATTCTCCCTTTTCTATCCATAGCGTTTTGTATACTTCTTTGTTTGTCGGATTACCTTTATCCTATGACAGGATAGACAGAACTGGCATACTTGCCAATGGTTCTAAAAATATATTTTGGTATGGCATAAGCCTAGGAGCAGAGCTAGAAGGCTACCTGAACGATAATTGTAGTATTACCTTGCAAGGTGCTTATTCTTACTCTCCTATTCACCCAGCTTACCGAAGGAAATTAATGGGTTCTATTGGATTTCGTTACCATCTACTAAAAAATTAATCCCATGAAAAAAATCATCTTATTACTCGCAATCACAACTTTGCTCTCTTGTTTCAAAACCCAACAAGAATACGAACTATCCTTGAATACAAACCCTACTATACAGATAATGTACCCATATAGTAGCTACAAACAAGGAATAGTAGTGCTGGATAGTATCAAAAATAAAATAGGTACAAACTTGAATTATTTATTACAAGCTAATGAACAAGACAAGCAAAATCCTGTTTTTTCTATTGCTTCTAATAAACCCATAGGGTATAGTATAGATAATAATAGCACTTCTGTTTCTTCTATCCAAGAATTAACAACTGATTTTGTTTCCAATACAAAAGTCGTAAAAGGTAATACTAACCAATATTTGCATTTTGGCGTAAGTAGTCTATTACAAGAAGGTCTTCGTACTGTCACTATGCTCTACGAAGATGAATTAGGTGGCAGAGATACCGCTATGTTGCAGCTATATGTATTTAATAACCTAGCTCCAATAGCGAATTTCACGGTTTATAAGCCCACAGGACAAAGTGAACATACGTTAGATGCTACTAGCTCCATAGACGCAGACAGTAAGTTTGGAGGACACATTGTCCAGTATACTTGGATAATAGATGGTAATGAACTCTCTAGCCCATCGCCTACCTATCCCTACTATTTCAATACAGGAGGAATACCTACTACTAAAACTATCCAATTAAAAGTCACAGACGACGAAGGACTTACAAGTACGCTTACCCAGAATATAATTATTCAATAATACTCGCAAATAAATATGCTGGCATATTTATTTGCATAAATACAAATAATAAATAATCACTTTATGCAAGCAAAATACATCAATCCGTTCACGGATTTTAGTTTCAAGAAGATATTCGGAGAAATAGCAAGCAAAGATATTTTGATAGATTTTCTAAATTCGTTGTTGGATTTAGAAAGTCCTATCCAAGATTTGCAATTCCAAGACAAAGAAAAGCTGGGCGATAACGAATTTGATCGCAAAGCAATTTACGATATTTATTGCGAAAATGAAAAAGGTGAAAAATTCATCGTAGAACTGCAAAAAGCGAAGCAAAACTATTTCAGAGAACGTACCATTTATTACTCCACGTTTCCGATTCAAGAACAAGCCGAAAAAGGGAATTGGAATTTTAACCTAAAAGCAATTTACTGTGTAGGTATTTTAGATTTTATTTTTAAGGAATCGGAACAAGAAGAGCCTAGTGTAGTGCATACGATACAATTAAAAGATCAAAAAGGGAAGTTATTCTACGACAAGCTTACGTATGTGTATATAGAGATGCCTCGTTTTCAGAAATTGGAAATTGAACTAGTAACTCGTCTCGACAAATGGCTTTATTTTATCCAGCATTTAGAGGATTTTGATGCAATTCCTTCTATCTTCCAAGAAAAAGTTTTTGAGTCCGCTTTTACGAAAGCTGAAATCGCAAATCTAGGTCCTAACGAATTCAATGCGTATGAAATGAACTTAAAAGTATACCGAGATTATTTTAATACCGTAGATACAGCTCACCAAGAAGGTATACAACAAGGAGAATTAAGAGGCATAGAAAAAGGAATCCAAATAGGTATGGAAAAAGGCGAATACCAAAAAGCCTTATCCATCGCCAAATCCTTAAAAGAAAATGGTTTATCAATAGAACTTATTTCCCAAACTACAGGCTTGTCTATACTAGAGATAGAAGCATTGTAAAACAATAAAACTAATACTATACTCGCAAATAAATATGCCAGCAAATTTATTTGCATAAATACAAATAACAAACAATTAATTATCCTTTATTCACTATTTTATTTTTCAACAAAAATGAAGAAATTAAGCTTATTAGCAGCTATCGCAGCTGTAACCATCATCGCTTGCAGAAAAGAATGCACCAACCAAGCACCTACTATCAAGGTGTATTCCGCTTACAAAGAGGGGCTTCATGAGACAAATTATAATGATATGGTAAATGAAAGAGACACTACAACGTTAATTCAAGGGTCAAGTTCAGCTGCTTATTTAATTGATATAGGCGATGCAGATTTTGGATCTAAAAACAGAAATGCAGAAGTAACCTATCAAATAGTTCCATTAGAAGGTTCTATGGTAGCCGAATACAGAACCTTGAAATACAAAGGCTGGAATGATTTAAGTGCTTGGCATTGTGGCAATACGCAATCTGCTAATATCTTAATTGCAGACGGAGAGACACAGTATCTCAATACTCCAGCAGTAACGCAAACTGTAACTCAAAATACTAAATTGTATTTTAGAATACTATTAGCTTGTAACGGAGATACTACCCATGATGATTTAGGATATAGAAAAATAAAAATCATAGCAAGGGATAAGATGAATGCAGAAACCAGCAGAATTATAAATATAAAATTATCTTAATTAATTATGAAAAATTTGGTAGTCAATCTAATGTAATGTTTTACAATTTAGATTGTAATTACAAATAAAGTATTTTATTGCTCCGATATGATTTTCTAGTGATTTGGAAAAGCTCAATGTTTTT
>JAYUJA010000087.1:0-26251 GCA_043765495.1 Bacteroidia bacterium | reverse complement strand
AGATTTTAAAACATACAAAATCGTGTTAAACAGGTAGTGATAACTGACCTTTAAACGATTATGATTTAGTTTATGGCTTAAATGCGGTAAAATATATTGCATAAAATCACTATACGAAACATAAACAGGTAATTTATTCATAAGACGGTTTTAAAACAAAGATAATAATTTTACAACTAAACAAGTCCTATATATAAACTATGGTAAAGGTACAAAAATTATACGTTGCTAGTATATTTTGTGTAAGTTATTGATTTTTAGTAGTTATAATTTCAAATGCAATTATATAAATACTTCACTTCTGTGCGAATCTAATTTTAATAAAATAAATAATAAAATAGTAAAAGACCACAAAGACGACCCACCATAACTAAAAAACGGTAGCGGGATACCAATTACAGGCACTAGCCCCATCGTCATGCCTATATTTATGGTGAAATGAAACAGTATAATCATCGCTACTCCGTAGGCATATACCCTTGTAAATTTAGAATTCTGCCGTTCTGCAATAATAATAAGCCGCATTAATAAGCTAATAAACAAGCCTATCACTCCACAGCTACCTACAAAACCCCATTCTTCGCCTACGGTACAAAATATAAAATCGGTGTTTTGTTCTGGTACATAGTCGTATTTGGTTTGTGTACCTTTTAAGAACCCTCTACCGAGCCAGCTGCCTGCTCCAATAGCTATTTTAGACTGTTCGGTATTATAACCTACTCCACGCGGGTCTTTTTCTTTGCCTAATAGTACGTTTATACGGGTTTTTTGATGTGTTTGTAGTTTTTCGAATGCAAAAGCGATAGAGTGAACAATACCATTGCCTATACAAAAAATAATCAATGCTTGTATGATACATTTTTTATCCCATTTATTTAAAAACAAATATACTAATAGCCCTGCTACAATACCAATAGTGACAATAAGTGGCGAAAGCATCAAGGATAATATAGCTATTACAACAGCTATAAGCCCGATAATCAAAAAATTGCTGGAAAGCCCTTCTCGGTACAATACTAGGATAAACGAAAAATAGACCAAAGCACTACCTGTTTCATTCTCGGCGATGATGATGACGCATGGAACTAGGAAAAACCCCACCGCAATAAGCATGGCATACGATATTTTTAACAAAGTAGTTTTAAAGATTCGTAGCCGTAAAAATTTGTGTTTTAATTCTTCTAAATTGAGATTTCCTTCATTGAGAAACCTTGCAAGTGCCAAACTAGTAGAAAACTTTGCAAACTCGGCGGGCTGAATCTTAAAATCGCCAATCGCAAACCAAGAGTGTGACCCCTTGGTAGCAGAACCTAGAAAGATGACTATAACCAATAAAAAAAGCATGAAAAAATAAAACGGATACGCAATGTCTACAAAAAAACGAGAATCCAAATTAAGTATTACAATAGCTAATACAATAGACGAGATTATCCAAATTAACTGCTTGCCATAGCTCTGCGAAAAATCCCATATAGCCGCATGCTCCTCGTTGTATACCGAAGAATAAATATTTAGCCAGCCAAATAGTACCATTATTCCATACAATACAATGGTAATCCAATCCAGATTTTTCGTAATAGAACGCATAGGTGAGAATTTTTAAGTCATGACCCCGCAAATATAGTATATCCTTGCGAATAGTATAAAAATTATTGTAGTACGTGGCTGCTACTCGTTATAAAATTTGTATATTTGCCTACTTAACTATTTTTCATGAAAAAAATTTCTTGTATCGCTATTGTCTTTTTAGTTGCATTACTGGCTTGTAAAACCAATAAGCCCAAAGAAGCTGTACCAAGCCCAGAAGCGGTAGCCATGCAGTTTCAAAAAGCAGTGTGGGAAGGTAATAAAGGAGAAGCTGCCAAACTAATGGAGGGTAGTGCAGACTGGCTAGAAATAGTAATGTTGCTGTCTGAAAAAGGGAATGCAGAGAAAGTATTTTGTACAGACAAAGCCGATGGTAGAAAAGAATGCAAAGTATGCTGCGATGAAGCTGGAAAAGAAAAAAAAGTATTACTAAAAAAAATGTTAGGTGGCACGTATAAAGTACAAATGACCAAAGAAGAATACTACGATATAGACCTAAATAGTGCTTTTGGAACAGATATGATACAATCGCAAGATTCTGCTTTTCAACAAATATCGAAACTACTTCAAGGTATGGACATAAAAGGTATAGATATGGGAGGAATAAATGTAGACGAAAGCAAACCAGAAGAAGTAGCAAAACAATTCGCTACCGCACTATTTGGAGCAAATGAACCAATGCACCCAGAAAATTATAGTACTCCAAAAACAAAAGAATGGCTAGACTGGGTATTATTTTCAGATAGTAAACAAAATCGTAGATCGTATCGTTCCATAGTATCAAGCTCTTGGTCGTATGAAACCGTAAACGCAAAAGTAAAATTATTCCAGCAAGCAAAATGCGACGAACAAACAGATATACGTATAAAATGTACCGTATGCTGTAACGATAATATGGACAAACTAGACATATTCCTACTAAAAGAAAATGGCGCCTACATCGTAGATATGGAATTTGCAGAATTAATAGAACAATTTTCTAAACCAAAATTAAAAGAACTAAAAAGTAAGTACCAAAATATAAACGGTGCAACCACCCAAGAAATAGAAAATGCTAAACAAGCCATAAAAGTCATAGATGAACAATTATATAAAAAATAAATCGTATAGCATAGCATCTCTACTATTGATATTCCTATGCAGTAGCTGTTTTACACAGACTACACAGACTACACAAACTACTAATCCTACTGTCACTAACCCCCTAAAACCTTCCAACATGGATACCTCTAACTACAACGCCCTCACCCCTGACGAAGAATACGTAATCGTAAACAAAGGCACTGAACGACCATTTACAGGCGAATATTATAAAACTAAATCCAACGGCGTATATATCTGCAGACGATGTAGTACACCATTGTACATTTCGGCGGATAAATTTGATTCGGGCTGTGGCTGGCCTAGCTTTGACGATGAAATAGCAGGTGCGGTAGAGCGTGTAAAAGATGCCGACGGGCAACGCATAGAAATAGTGTGTACTACATGCAAAGCGCATCTAGGACACGTATTTGAAGGCGAACGACTGACCAGTAAAAATACACGACATTGCGTAAACTCTATTTCCTTAAAATTTATCCCAGCTAAAGAGTAAAACCTATTTTATGCAGCAAACCAGACATTTACGCATTGCCGGGGCTTTCTTTATTTTTGAAGTAGATGCCTATCATAAATTAAAAAATTACCTCACCTTATTGCAGCATGAGCTGGATAGTCATCTATACCAAGAAGATATACTATCCGCTATTCAAAACCATATAAAAGAGCTACTAGAAGAAAAACAATACCTTCGCGAAGTATTCACTATCAACGATGTAGATAGAGTACTCACGCTAATAGGTAGCCCCATAGCAGACAAAGAAGCACAAGAAACCGAAAAATCTTTCTATACGCTACAGCACCACATATACAGAGATATGGATAGGCGTAACATGGCAGGAGTAGCAGGCGGTATAGCTGCGTATTGGGGCGTAGATATTGTATTGGTTCGTATTATGTTCCTACTATTATTAGCAGCTTTTGGGATAGGCATACTTATCTACCTCATCGCTTGGATAGTAATACCAGCCGCCGATACGCCACAGCAAAAACTAACGCTGGGCAAAGAACGCATAAAAAGAAAGTTTTTTAGAGATTTAGATAATGGTGTGATAGGTGGAGTATGTGCAGGGCTAGACGGCTATATAGGTAGAGGTAAGTGGGTAATAAGGGCTATCATCGTACTACTTACCTTCTATTTTGCAGTAGGTATAGTGCTATATTTAGTACTCTGGTTCATCATTCCTATCGCAAAAACTACCAGCCAAAAGCTACTCATGCAAGGCAAAAGAATAAATATGGTGAATATAAAAAAACTATACGAAAAACCAATCGTTCCTATATCGCCTACTTTGGGTTTCATAAACGAAGCAGTAGATAGTAGTTTTACGTCTTTCCAGCAGATAGGTACACAATTAGGAAAGTTTACAGGTATCACCACATTACTCGTTTCTAGTGTATCCCTTATTGCTATCATAAGCTTGTTTTGGTACGATAAACACCTTACTGGGCATAATTTGAGCAATAATTGGATACCTAATATATCCGTATTCTCGTTGTGTAATAGCATATTCAACCGCCCATTGTATAGCACTATGTTTTTGGTAGGTATAGCTGCCGTTACTATCCCATCGCTATTTGCTATATGGTACAAATCCGTACGTACAGTGTTCAACATACCCAATAGGATAGCTTTTATAGATACGTTAAGCACTATACTGCTAGTACTAGGGTTAGTAGTAGTATTCGCATTGATAGGCATCACTACGCTACAATTCACCTCCAAGGCACAAGTATTAGAGAATATAGCCGTGAATAATGTGCCATCGCTTACTATCACTTCCGATCTCCAAGATCCTATTTTATTAAGTAATAAACTAAAAATAGGCAAAATAAATGTATATTTGAACGAAGATGTATACGTGACTGGAAATTCTATTTTGGATATTAAAAAATCGCCAAGCAACAATTTTCAATTATATGCCGAAAAAATAGGCTACGGGAAGAGTAAACTAGATGCCTACGAAAATACCCACAAACTAGGCATACAAGTACAGCAAAAAGATAATACCCTACTCATACACCCCGAATTCTTGCTAGGTAATACCAAATGGCGCAATCAGCAGCTAAAACTAGTACTAGAAGTGCCAGAAGGTAAAAAAATATTCCTCGACCCATCTATTCAAAAATTAGTAAATAAAATACCCAATGTAAACGACTACGCACCCGCTGCCATGATAGCACACACATGGCAGATGACCAATAGAGGACTTTACTGCCTAGACTGCCGATAACCTTACTACTAACTATTACACTTATGAGTACCCAGCTATATACCACCTTAAAAGGACATCTCGGCTTCGAACCTACGGACGATCAAAAAATAGTATTAGAACTTTTGAGCGATTTTGTACTTACACCAGAACCCAATGCATTATTTTTATTAAAAGGCTACGCTGGTACAGGAAAAACAAGTATTATATGCTCATTAGTAAATACTTTTGAAGAAATAGGCTGCGAGTATGTACTACTAGCCCCAACAGGTAAAGCTGCCAAAGTGATGACCAACTACACCAACAAGGTAGCCTACACTATCCATAAGAAAATATACTATTCCGACGTAAATGATACAGGACAATACCACAATAAAAAACAGAAAAACAAACATACCAAAACATTTTTTATCGTAGATGAAGCTTCTATGATAGCCAATGAGGCGGAGGGGTTTAACGAATTTGCTAGCCCACAAAGCCTACTAGACGACCTCATAGAATACGTATACAACCAAGACGACTGTAAGCTAATACTTATCGGCGATACAGCACAGCTGCCGCCAGTAGGGCTAGCCATCAGCCCAGCCCTAGATGCCCAGTACTTACAGTCGGCACATTTCCACCAAGTGACTAGCTATGAGATGACCCAAGTAGTACGCCAGGATAAACAATCCGATATACTACGCCAAGCCACTCTACTACGCCAAAAGATACAAAACGAGAATTTTTCTTTTCCGTATTTTGAATTACCATCTAAACAAAAAGAAGTCAAAAGAATAGAAGGAAGCGATATTCAAGATTATCTAGAATCCGCATACAGTAACTATGGTAAACAAGAAACTATCATCATCTGTAGAAGCAACAAAAATGCCAACCTCTACAACGCCCAAATACGAGTAAGAGTATGGGATTTGGAAGATATACTATCTGGCGGCGACATGCTTACAGTAGTAAAAAACAATTATTTTTATAGCTCCGAAGAAATAGAACTGATAGCCAATGGCGAGATGCTGCAACTAAAAAGGGTACGCAACATACAGCAGATTTATGGACACGAATTTGCAGATGCTACTATCTGCTTGATTGATCACCCACAAGAATTAGAATTAACCGTAAAACTGCTATTAAGTACTATCATGGCACCTACGCCGAACCTATCTTTTGTACAGCAGCAGGAGCTATACCAGCACATAGCACACGACTACCTGCCAGGCTGTATAAGTAAGCGAGACCTGAAACAAAAAATGGATAAAGATGCCTACTACCACGCCTTACAAATAAAATATGGCTATGCACTCACTTGCCATAAAGCACAAGGAGGGCAGTGGGATTGTGTATTCATAGATTTAGGGTTTTTTACAGAAGAAATGCTTACCATAGAGTTTATACGATGGCTATACACTGCTATCACTCGTGCCAAAAAACAAGTATACCTCATCAATTTTCCAGACGCTTTTTTTGAATAATAGTATTTATTTTTGATTCTCCATTTATTTATTCTCTACTGTACATTACGAATTAAAAGCTTATCTTTGTTGTTGGATTTTATGCTTTGCCTATTTTATTGAAAAACAAATCTTTATCCCAATAAAATGCCATTGCATTACTTGGAATTGTGAACATTAATTCAAATATCTCATCTAATTGAGGTTCTTTTACCTTCATTTCAACATACCATTGTGGGGTAAATCCTTCATATTCATTTAAGCCCCATTCTGCTTGATAACGCATTCGTTTATTTATATTTTCTCCCCAATACCCTGCTTTTTCAGTGAGTGTATAATTGGAGTAAATATTTTCTTCAAAATTTTTGTTTTCAGCATCAATTTTTGGCTGCTGTTCTGCTCTATACTCATTCATTAGTCTATCATACTCCTTTTCAGGCATATTAACTAATTCAATTTTTGTATAGTCATTCAATTTTTTTTCCATATTATTTTAATTGTTTTAACTCAATTAACATTTTTCCATTTTTTTAAATGGTTCATTTTTAACCTTATACTTTGCTCTTGATTTTATTAATAATTCAGGTTTAGCCATTGGTGGAACACCATATTTTACGCCATCAGCGAAATTACTACTATTTTTGATTCTCCATTTATTTATTCTCTACTGTACATTACGAATTAAAAGCTTATCTTTGTTGTTGGATTTTATGCTTCCCTATTTTTATTTACAAAGAAAAGCAAATTACATGAAAAACTATTTTTATTTTATTTTTATAATACTACTTACTTCGTGCTGCCATACAGTAGCTATAGCCCAGTTTTATAATGGATCGGCGGTTACTTTCGGGAAGAATAAAGTACAGTACAACACCACGGATTGGTATTATTTAAGGTATAAAAAATACGATGTGTATGCACCTACCTCCCGATTAGACCTAGCCAAAAAAATAGCCGTACTCACCCCTTCTTGCTTACAAGAGATAGAAAAAACAATAGATAGCAAGCTAAAAGGCAGAATAGTATTCGTGGTATACGAATCCGCCGTGGAAGCCATGCAGTCGAATATGGATTTGGCAGCCACTCCTATCAGTAATAATACGGCTGGCACAAGAGAAATATCTTTTAATACTATATCCATCATACAGGAGAGCGCTAGCACAGAAGACATTAAAACCCAAATAAAAAAAGGTATCGCCGAAGTACTACTAGCAGAAGTAACGCGTCCGCCTAGCGACATAGCTCCCAGCCTGCCTACATGGTTTCACGAAGGCTGGATCCGATACGTATCCAAAGGCTGGAATGCAGCTGATGCAGCCCATTTCCAACGGTTACAAGCTGGTGGGCTATCCTACAAAAAACTACTCCGCCTACCAGCCCAAGATGCTACCGTAGTAGGGCAAGCAATATGGAACTACATAGTAGAGCAAAAAGGCAAAGATATACTAATAGATATGTACTACCTAGCCCAGTACAATGGGAATATAGAATATGCTTTTCAGTCGGTAGGTGGGCAGGATTTTAGTACATTGTTCGCTTCCTTGTTACAGTATTACCCTTTGCATTCGTTATCGCCACAGGATAGTATTACTCACTACCAGCGTATTGTTTCTAGAAATAAAATAACCGAACTAGTAGCCAACCCTTCTACTACAAAAATAGCCTATTGGCAGCACACTAATTTTCGTAAAAAACTAATCCTCCAAAGCGGCACAAAGAAAAAGAAAATAGCTACTACCTATCAAAATGCGGACCTATCGCAGCCCCTACCTATGGCGTGGGATACTAGTGGCGTTGTATTGTATTATCTAGATGTAGAAAAAGGGAATTTCACACTCACACAATACAACACTAATACAACTAAAAATACTACAAAATACCTGCCTTACTTTGGTAATATCTATAGTATGAAAGTACACCCTGATGGGGTGACGCTGCTGCTATCCGCTAGTCAGAATGGCGATGCACAAGTATATACCTACAATTTCCTTACGAATAATTCTCAAAAAATAACTACGAATGTCCATGGTGCGATGGGTGCAGTGTGGGATAATGCTGGTACTAGTATTTATTTTTTACAACCACGGGATAGTACTGCTACCTATTATACCGTAAATACTATCGCCTACCCCATTACTGCCAAAAGTAAACCAACACCACTATACTGCCCCGAAAAAGTAAACGTAGAAGAAATACAACTATTTCAAGAGTATAAAATAGCAAAAGTGAGCATCGATAACCAATACTATTGGGCTAGTATACACGCCGACTCGGTAGTAGTATACGATACTAAAATACTGCCAAATACCACATGCCAGATTACAAAGCAAGGCATTTTATTGCTCCAAAACCCCACTCTCAAAAACTACAACCTAGAACACCAAAGCATTAACTTCCTTACCACTAGAAAAAAAATACTACCTACAACTTTGGTACTTCCTACTCCTAGTATTTCTAAAACACCCCAAAAAACCCAACTTCCTACTCCTACTATCCCTAACCCAATCAAAAACACCACCACTACCCAGCAAGCGGATAGCAGCACCTACACCCAGCAAACGATAAATATACAAGAAAACTACTCCACCACTACTACTAAATATGACCCGTATTGGAATAAAAGTATCTCACTCGAAAAACCTGTTAGTTTCAAACATTTTGCCTATACACCAGATTTTTATATCGACAAATTAGGCACTCAATTGGATAGAAGCTACCTAAATACTACCTATCAACCTTTCCTACCCTCTAATCCATTTTATACCAACGCACCTATTTCTAACTTGTTTCAAGTAGGAAGCAGTGATGTGTTTAAGAATTGGCGAGTAACGCTAGGTGCTAGGATATCGTTCAACCTGCTAGGAAATGAATACTTTGTAGGAATCGAAAAATTAGACAAAAGAATAGACCACCAGCTACTAGCCCACCAGCTAGTGACCGTGAATAGAGATAATAATAAAGACTACCGAGTACATACCCAAGAACTAATATACAAGGCTACTTTGCCATTTAGCGAGATACAAGCTATAAAATTTTCTAGTACTATACGATGGGATAAACTAGTAGCCCACGCCACCGATAACCAAACATTAGTATCTGGCTATGCTTCTGATGTATGGGGCATACTACGAGGCGAATACGTATACGATGCCACTTTACCATATTTGCTAAAATACCAAAAAGGCATAAAAGCAAAAGTATCTCTCGAAAATTATAACAAACTAGGTAAAACCAAACTACAAGTCAATGCTTTGAGTGTGGATATACGCTATTATAAACCAATACACCGTGAATTAGTGTTTTGTATACGACTAGCAGGTGCTACTAGCTTCGGTAAGCACAAAATAATCTACTACATGGGTGGCATCGATAATCAGTTATCATTCGATAATACACCTACTAGCCCTACTATTGATAATACGCAAAAATATGTATTCCAAGCACTAGCTACTAATATGAGGGGCTTCGCACAAGGTACGAGAAACGGCAGCAGCTTCGCACTTATCAATGCAGAAGTAAGAGTCCCATTATTCAACTACTTGGCAGGTGGAAGGTTGCAGGCGGGTTTTTGGCGTAATCTGGAAGTAGTGGCTTTCCTAGATGTAGGAAGTGCCTGGGTAGGTAGCAACCCGTATTCTACTACCAATACTTCCAAAAACAAAATACTGGTGAATGGCCCCATTACTTTATACCTAAAAAACTATAATTCTCCTATTATATGGAGCAATGGGCTAGGAATGCGTATGCCACTATGGGGCTACTACCTACGAGTAGACATAGGCACAGGCAGAGATACTAGCGAAAAATTAAGGTCTGTAGCACACCTATCTTTCCAAAAAGATTTTTAAGTTTTTTTTACCTACATAAAAACAATAGCTATACTCCCAATTCTCCATTATGCCCTATACTCGGCAGTGTGATATAGAAAGTAGTACCCACGCCTAGCTCGCTTACATAGCGGATAGATCCATTATGGGCTTCGATACTATTTTTCACTATCGCCAGCCCCAGCCCTGTACCCGAGCTTTTGGTAGTGAAATAAGGCACAAACATTTTTTCTTTTTTATCGTCTGCGATACCTATTCCATTATCCTGTATCGCTATTTCGTAGCCAGCATCTGCTAGCCTAGTAGTTATACTTATGTACCCTTCCTGATTGCTAGGGATAGCTTGGCAAGCATTTTTTACAATATTATTGAATATACGTACCCAATGTTCTTTGTCTCCCCAAAAAGCCACGTTTTGTAGTATAGTTATATCTGCGTGTAGGGTTATGGTATCGTATTCTTGGCTGTATAAGTCTATTACGTTGGAAAGTATGCCGTGTAGGTAGATGGTTTCTTTGTGCATGGTAGGCATTTTGGCAAAAGAAGCAAAAGCGTTAGCAATAGTAGTGAGAGCGTCTATTTGTTCTATCAATATGATAGTTATTTTGTCTATCTTTTGGCGTACTGCTAGTTCACTATTCGCTACTATCCTGCTCAAGTACTGTATGTTTAGCTTCATAGGGGTGAGCGGATTTTTTATTTCATGGGCTACTTGTTTTGCCATTTCTCGCCATGCCATTTCTCTTTCGGACTGTGCTAGCAATGCGGTACTTTTTTCTAATTCTGCTACTGTACTATTGTACTGCTGTATAAGCGAGCCTATTTCGTCGTTTTGTAATGCATGGATAGGGATATTTTTTTTGGTAAATGCTACATGGGCTAGATGCTCTTTGATAGTAGTAAGTGGCTTGGTGAGTTGGTTAGAAATAAAAATAGCAGTAGCAATACCTGCAATGGCCACCAACAAAAATAGGTTTATGAGCGATATAGATGATTCGGACAAGTCTTTGCGTAGTTCTTTTTGTTTATTAAAATAAGGGATATTTAAGTAGCCTATCCACTCGTCGCACTTGTCGCGTATGGGAGTGTATGCCGACCAGTATTCTATGGCTTGTATTTGTTCTTTTTGAATATAAAAACTACTGTAATTTTTTTTGATAGACTGTAATCCCATAAAATTCATGTGTGGCCCGATGATTCCTTTTTCTACTAATTCGGGTTCGGAGCATACTAGTAGCGTGCCATTGGTATCGTATAGTACGAGGTTCACGTTACTTACATTGGCTATGTCTTTTATTATTTCGGCATATTTGTCGGCGGGTGGCGTACCATTGAGTAGTACATTGTGTATCTGCTGCTCGAACTGGGAGGTAGCTGCCGTAATTTTATCGTATAGCTCTTTTTGGAATTTTTTGTCGTACTGCTGTGTAGTGAGGTAAATAGTGATGATACCACTGCCTATGAATGCAAACCCTAGCAAGCTTATCGTAAAAAGTATTATTTTATTTTTAAAACTTTTACTTCCAAATAATCCTTGCCAAAAATCTTCTTCATACCAACTTTGTAACACCAAAAAAGAAAGATAAATGAATAAATACAGCTGCAAAGTACTGATTATTACGGTAAGCATATCTTCTTTCAGCTTACTTATCAGAATAGTTTTATTGTAGGCATTTTTATACACTAGGTGGCTGTACTCTGTTTCTTCTTGGTAGATGGGGTGGAATATACTCGCAAATAAGGTGTTGTATACTGGATAGGCATACGTACCTGTACTAGTTATGAGATTATTATCGGTATAGATGGCAGTACTATAATTGGATAGATGTTGTTCTTCGTTAGTATTATCTGCATGCAGTATTTCGGGGTACATGCTAGTGATATGGCTGGATTTGGGCTTGAATTCAATGAATAAGATATAATTCGTATCCCTATCCTGTACGATGTAGTTTTTGCCTAGATAGATGTAATTATTCGTAGGGTCGGGTGGGTTATTGGTATGGTATAATTCATTGTTTATAACTGGCTGATAAGTATACAGTTCATTCTTAAAATAGCTATAATCAGCTATATTATTATCTGCAGATTTGGTGATTAAGTTCTCTTTCGTGTCGAATATGTACCAGTTTATTTGGTATTGCTGCCAGAATCCTTTGAAGGTATTGTTAAAAGCTTTGTGTATTTCGGTATGATTTTCTGTTTTTTGTAAGTTCAACGTGTCGATGGAGTGCATTATGCTGCCCAACGTAGTAGTATAACGAGTTTCTAGCAGGGCATCTTTCTGGGTACTTATTTGCTCTGCTAAAAGCTGTCTTTTTTCGTGTTCTTTTACCGTATTTGTAGAGTAGAAAATATACGTAGTAGGTATAGTAATCAAGAAAGTAAATATACCAGTACTTACGACTTTATTATACAACGGGAAAAACAAAAATAAGCCGTATAAAATAGTGAGTGCCACTGCCGTATATACGTGTACCATACCGCATGCGCCTTGCTGTGTGATAATGGCTATACCGCCTATTATAATAGGCACACAAGCAATAGCCAGCTTATATTTCCAACTAGGATACACCAAAGCCATCAGGCTAGCCCATACACTATACCAAGCATAAAATAGCAACGCCAGTATGGTGCCTACGCACAAGGTATATAGATCAAAATTTATCCATTCAGGCAGGTTTAGTTTTATCGTAGAATTGATAATTAAGCCTACCAATATACTATTTATTCCATAAAATACTACTACCCATACACTGTGTAAAAATACAACAATAGAGGGGTGAAAAATACGTTTATGTGGCGATACATACTGCAAAATTTTGCGGATAGTAAGCAAAGCCAGCAACACGTTTATACCCATATCACCCAGCGAAGGCGCCCAAGCATATTGTGCGTATAGTATAGGACTGAATATTTCGCCCTCATATAGCTGTTTTGGGAATTGGAAATGTATCATAAATCCCCTTACCACCATCAAACCAATAAAAAGTACTACTATTTGCCACTTTCCCCACTGCTGGATATCTAGTTTTATGCCTAAAAAAATACCCATAGTTGCCCATATTAGTACACCATACAGCCAGTATAAATCCGCTAAATCGTCTACATTTTTTATTTTTAGATAAAAAGATACTTCATTATGTAAGTTATAGATAGGTACATAGCCGTCATGCTTTTCTATGCTTAATATACTTTCTTTGGATAAATGGTATACTGGGTTAAAATCATTGGGAATGTATTCGTTTTGAATGGATATATTGGTTTTTAACAAATGGAAAAGTCCATATTCTACGCTATCTATTCGCTTTACTCTACTATAATAATGCCCGTTGAGTGCTTCCAATACTTTACCATCTATGGGAGCTTTTCCTGCCGTAAAAAGTTGCTTACTCCACGTTTCTAATTTCCCATTTTTTACACTATAATAATCTATATCAAATGGTATATTGCTTAAATTATGGTTAATTAAGTTTTGGAATTGCTGTTCTAATCGTTGCTCTTGTACATGGAAAGTTTGTTGAAATTCTGCTGCTATTTCTTTTTGTACTAACTTTTTATCTATGGGCGTATGTGCCATGAAGCATACTACCACTCCTAATAGTAGGTAGAGTATCGTTAGTATTTTTTTAGACAGTGGTGACATAGTTATTTTTTTGTAGGAAATGAGTTATGGGCTATACACCGTATGGATACCTATCAGCCTGTCATAACTTTGTAAAAAATCATGGTGGTATAAAAATAAAGTATATTGGTTGTCGGTTTGGGCATGGTTGCCTTCGGTGAATTTTTCGGTACACACCCCTTCCTTATCTACGGCGATGATTTTGTATTCATAACGCCCTTGTTTGAATAGTATAGTTTTGGTATAGCATTGTTTTACTATATCGTATTTTAGTAACGTCGTATCGTTGGTATTTTTATACAAAGCATTTATTACGTATAAATTAGCATCTGGATACGGGTAAGGTCTATCTAGCTGTATGGTAGTAGCTACGTAGTCGGCTTCGGTATCGGAGTTTATATTGTTTCTTCTGTCTAGGTTTTGGATTACGTAGCTACCATTATTATCTGTATTATTGGTTTGGTAGAGTCTAGTGTAGTTTTCTATGATGGGTTGTAGTACTGCTTTGTAGGCTTGTTCCTTATTGGTAGGGGCTATTATTTTAGCCACATATTCGCCACTGAATTTTAGGTATCGTATATCAAAAAAACGGTATTCATTGCCTGCTTCCATTTCTAGATCTTTTACATTGGTATAGCTTACTTGGGTACCATTTACGAAGCTTGGGTGCTGTATTAGTCTTCGTTGGTAGTATTCATGGTTTTTTAGGATGGCTAAATAGATGTCTTGGTTAGGATTATTTACTTTATACCCCGCAAAAGAAGCATTTACTTGTACTTGCTGCGTGGGGGTATCGCCCATGTTCCAGCTGATGACACTTGCATTGATTTCGGCTTTATTTTCTACTACATAAAAATATTCTTTGCCTAGTACTATTTCTGGGTTTTCTTCTTCGTATACTTCTAGTAGGTAGTTGCCTGATAGTTTTAGGGTTACAAATTCTTCTGGGATAGATGCTTCATAATGCTGGTAGAATACTTGGGTAGTAAAAGAAGTACTTTTGTTGCTTATATTCATTGGGTGCTGCCCTTCTATGTACTGTATAGGCTGCATATTGTCAGGTTGTAGGCTAGCGTCGCAGTGTACCAAGCGATAGTAAAAATTATACCTTTCTTCGTTTAGTATGTCAAAAGATAAAGTAAGTTTATTGCTGCTATTCAAGTACAAAATAGGGATACCTTGCTTGTAAGTAGTAGTGCTAGAAGGGTATATCCGAAAAGTGTGGATAGGTATCTGTGCAAAAACAAACGTACTAGTACCTACTAAAAAACACAACAGTAACTGGGCGATATATTTCATGGATAATGGGACACACAGGTGGTAAATATAGTATATAACAACAAAGGTACAAAAATTATGCGCTATTCTACTCAAAAAACTAACTTTGCGGCTTGTATTTATTTGTTTACTACATTACTAATGAAACTATTTTTTAATTTATTCCTAATTAGTAGTATCCTAGTGTTGCTATCCTGCCAAGAACAAGTAGCCGCTCGGGTACAAAAAAAAGTTATAATGCCTACCTCTATCAGTAAAAATACTACTATGGTATTCAGCGATTCGGGGAGGGTACGTATGCGCATCTTTGCACCTACTCGCATTGCTTACACAGGCGACAATGCCTATACCGATATGCCCGATGGGCTTACTGCCGAAATATACACTGCTAGCGGGCAAGTCACGTACTTGAAAGCCGATAAAGCTACTCAAAAAGCAAGCGATGGCACTATTATTTTCCGAAAAAATGTAAAAATTCTAAATCCTAAAAAAGAAGAACTAACTACCGAACTACTCCGATGGAACGAAAAAACACATTTCATAACTACTGGAGCAGCAGTGCAGATAAAAACCCCTGATAAGCTGCTATACGGCGATTCGTTACAAGCAAATGAAAATTTTTCTAAATATAAAATCGTTCACCCAAAAGGTATCATTCAAGCCAAAAAATTTTAAGAAAACAAATTTCCTATAAAATCTCTAATCTCTTGCCATACACTATATTCTGTAACACTAGGAGTTGGTACGTTTTTAGTAGTGATAGTATGTTTTTTTATAGAAATAGTAGAAATTGGTGCTAGTTGTTTTTTTCCATTATAAAATATTCCTTGTTGTAGTACATTGCCTTCCTTGTCGTAGAGTATGCCGTAGCCATGGCATTTACCTGCTTGAAAATCTCCTTTATACCGCACTTTTTTGGCTATAAATTTCTCTCCATAGCCGTCGTATTTCCCATTTTTCCATTCCCCTTTATACGCTATACACGTGTTTTTGTTATAAGCGATGCCCCAGCCGTGTTGTTTTCCATCTTTCCATTCTCCTGCGTACCATGCCTTGCCGTTTTCAAAATAAGTAGTGCCATTGCCATGAGGTTTGCCTTGTGTATCCATTTCTCCTTTATAATAAATACAACCACTAGGGTAGTACAGGCTATCCGTAGCAGTAGTAGTAAGGCTATCGAATAACGATAATCCCCATTGCTCACAATTAGGGCGTTGTAGAGCAGTACCATCTAGTGCATATACAAATAATTGTTGTATAGAAATAGGTAAATCGTAGTATAATAGGTGCAAAGATGGAAGTACTTTTACATATTTTGATTTTTTCCCATGTACAAAAAGTTTATTTTCTATTTTAGATTTTATGCTAGTATGCCGCTGGTAAGGAGCTTGAAAAGTAGCTATATAGGGGTGTATGCCGTGCAGTATTTCATAAAAAACAATAGCAATAGAAAAATAATCCCAATGTTGGTGTTTAAGAGTATCTTTTGCCCACGCTGCTCCTTCGGGTGGCATATAGTTTTCGGTAGCCACAGTAGCCATGTAAGTATTGCCTTGCTTATCCGTAAGCTGTATAGAATCCAAGTCTATGATAGAAATAGCACCTTCCAAAGTCAATAATATATTCTCGGGCTTGCTATCCACCACTACACAGTTAGTATTTTTGTATAACGTATGCAAGGCATTTGCTAGGTGTATAATAACTTTTTTTCGGTTGGGTCGCTGCTTATCGATAGGGAATTTTTTTTGCCAAGAAAATGGTAAATGTTGGAATAAAGTAACGTCGTTTAGCTCTAATAATGTTTTGCTACCTAGCAATGCTTGTTGCATCAAAAAGCCTACAAATACCCCACTTTCCCCATCTACTACCAAAGCCAGTGGGTAGCATAGCCTAAAATGACTGGGCGTATCTTCTAGGTGGTGCGTAGTAGCGATAAGGTACTGTAATTTTGCTTCTCGTTCAGAAGTTCTATACGCTTGTCTATAAATTTTTATGCAATGGTGGGGATATTTTTCGCAACGTGGTACAGCATACACTTCCGCCTCCCCGCCTCTTCCTAGCAGCAGCAAGGCATCTGTATCCACCATATTATCAGAGTCAATACATACTTTCATAGAAAAAATTCCAGATCAAAAATTTCTTTATTGCATAAAAGAAAACAATTCCCAAAAATAAAAATAAAAACAAAGCAACTTACAAAATATACGCTACATTAAAAAAATAAAATACCTTTGCATGATTACAATCAATATACGAGATTTTTTATGGTAACTAAAAAATATGTATTCGATCCTTCTACCTACTCTTACACAGAAGTAAAAGAATCTAAAACAAAAAAAATATTTATCCAAATAGCCTCTTTTCTAGCTAGTGGGCTTGTATTTGGTGCTATCACTATGCTTATAGCTTACAACTCCTTCGAATCTCCTAACGAGAAAATATTAAAACAAGAAAACGGAAATCTACAAAACCAATACAAAGGACTAGAAGCAAGGCTACATAGCATAGAAAAGGTAATGAACATACTAGCCGATAGGGACGATAATATTTATAGAGTAATATTCGAAGCCGAACCCATCAGCGAAGAAGTAAGACAGGCAGGGCTAGGAGGAGCAAAACGATACGAAGAACTAGAAAAACTAGACCACGATCAAGTAATAAAACAAACCACCGAAAGAATAGATGTATTGAGCAAAAAACTAGCAGTACAATCCCGATCCTACGACGAAATATTGAAATTTCTAGCCAAAAAAGAAATAATTCTTTCCCATACTCCAGCCATACAGCCAGTAGCCAATAAAGACCTAAAAAGAGTAGCATCAGGCTACGGGTGGCGCACCGACCCCATCTACAAAACTAAAAAATTTCATAGAGGTATGGACTTTACAGCCCCTACTGGAACGCCTATCTACGCCACCGCCGACGGCAAAGTAGTGATAGCACAACATTCTCATAGCGGCTACGGCAACCAGATAGATATAGAACACGGCTATGGCTATATGACCCGATATGGGCATTGCAGCAAACTAGTAGTGAACGTAGGAGATGAAATAAAAAGAGGACAGCTAATAGGCTACGTAGGCAGTACAGGAAAATCTACTGGCCCCCACCTACACTACGAAGTACACAAAGATGGAACCGATCTCAACCCTATTGATTTTTATTTTAGTGACCTTACCCCCGAAGAATATGCTAAAATGGTAGAAGCGGCTTCCGCAGAAGGGCAATCGTTTGATTAATGTCTTGTTTTGTTTATAAAATACTAATTAACCTGAATTTTTACAATGATAAAATTTGAAAAATTTACCTTGGATAATGGCTTAAAAGTTATTGTTCACCAAGATACTACCACTCCCATTGTTGCCATAAATATAGCCTATAACGTAGGTGCGAAAGACGAGGATAACCATCGTACTGGCTTTGCACACCTATTCGAGCATCTTATGTTCAGCGGCTCTGTGAATATCCCCGAATACGATAGCCCCTTGCAGCTAGTAGGAGGCTCGAACAATGCGTTTACTTCCCAGGATTATACCAACTACTATCTTACCCTACCCGTAGCTAATATAGAAACAGGCTTTTGGCTAGAATCGGATAGAATGTTGAGCCTTGCTTTTTCAGAAAAAGGACTAGAAGTACAACGAAAAGTAGTAGTAGAAGAATTCAAAGAAAACTACCTGAACCAGCCATACGGAGACGTATACCTACTATTAAGCCCACTGATATACAAGCACCACCCCTACCAATGGATGACCATAGGAAAAGAAACTAGCCACATAGAACAAGCCACGTTAGAAGAAGTAAAAGCATTTTTTGCAAAATTCTATCACCCAGCAAATGCTATTTTGACTGTTTCGGGAGATGTAAGCCTACAACAAATAAAAGACCTTTGTGAAAAATGGTTCGCACCTATACCCGCTGGTGTAGCCTATGTAAGAAACCTACCCATCGAGCCACCCCAAAAAGAAGCCAGATACCTAGAAGTAGAAAGAGAAGTACCACAAAGCCGTATCTACAAAGCATACAGAATGGTAGGCAGAGACCATAAAAACTATTATATTTATGACTTGTTGAGCGATATACTAGGCAATGGTGAATCGTCTCGCTTGCATCAAAAATTAGTAAAAGAACTACAATTATTTACCAATGCAGGAGCTTTTGTAATGGGTACAATAGAAGACGGTATATTCATCATCACCGCTACCTTGAAAGAAAGTACTTCTATGGAAGACGCAGAAAAAGCAATCATCACCGAATTGCAACAAATAGCCGCACATACCATTGCCAGTACCGAATTACAAAAAGTAAAAAACAAAGCCGAAACCCACGTCGTATTGAATTCCATGAAAGGCTTGGATATTGCACAAGGATTAACTTATTTCGAACTTCTAGGAGATGCCAACAAGCTAAACGAATTTTCGCAAGCCATAGAAGCCGTTACAGTAGCCGAATTACAGTCCATCGCACAAAATTTATTCCAGCCTACGAATTGTTCTACCCTGTACTACAAAGCCAAGAAATAAAAGCATGTCTATCCCCTCCATAGCAGTAGCAATATTAAATTATAATGGAAAAGAGTTTTTACAAAAATTCCTTCCTACTGTACTACAAAATAGCCCACAAGCCACTATTTATATTATAGATAATGCTTCTACCGACGATTCTGTACTTTTTTTACAACAGCACTACCCTACTCTTCGCCTTGTTGTATTAACCCAAAATTATGGCTTTGCAGGAGGGTATAATAAAGGATTAGAAGCCATAGAGCAAATCACCACCCAGCATGCTTATTACGTATTGCTGAACTCTGATGTAGAAGTAACTCCCAATTGGCTAGCTCCTATGTACGACTATCTACAAACGAATGCCCATGTAGCAGCTTGCCAACCCAAAATATTGGATTATACTAACAAAAATTATTTTGAATATGCAGGTGCCGCTGGTGGATACATGGATAACCTAGGCTATGTGTTTTGTAGAGGAAGGATATTTGAAACCCTAGAACAAGATACAGGACAATACCAGCAAGTAAAAGAAATTTTTTGGGCTAGTGGAGCAGCTTTATTTATACGCAAAAATGCCTATTGGGAAGTAGATGGGTTAGACGCAGATTTTTTTGCACACATGGAAGAAATAGACTTATGCTGGCGACTAAGAAACAAAGGGCATTCCCTAGTCTATATTCCTACTGCTACTGTATACCACGTAGGCGGCGGTACGCTCAACAAGCAAAGCCCGTTCAAAACCTATTTGAATTTCCGAAATAACCTAGTACTATTACACAAAAACCTACCCAAAAACCAATTGATTTATAAGCTATTTTTTAGAATGCTACTAGATGGGTTAGCTGCCCTAAAAATGGGTAAAGACAAAGGTTGGAGGCATTTCATAGCAGTATTCAAAGCACACATAGATTTTTATAAAACCATACCATCTACCAATAAAAAGCGAAAAGCAATACAACCAAAAACTTCCCACAAAGGTTGGTATACCAGTAGTATTTTATGGAAATATTATATCGAAAAAAAAACCATACTAGAAGAGCAATAACCCAAAAAAGCTGTCGCAAATTATTTACGACAGCTTTTTGTTTTTTTATTTATAAAAATAAATACTACTATTTAAGGAACAATCAATGCTCTGAATACGCCATTCGTAACGGCACGAGCAGGACTACCAATTTTCCCCGAGAAAATACCTTCTAAATATTTGTTATTCGTGCCAGTTTGAGGTTCTATTTTAGTAAGGGTGATATTATCCAAAACGGTACTACTACCCACAGATGACCAGCTTGAGCTAGCACTTCTAGAATACGTCACCGCATTGGCATTCGTACCCATCAACGGGCATATTTTTGGTGCAGATAAGCTAAAGCTAGCCAAATCATTCACGCCAGTCACATCGATAGTAAGGGATAAATAAGGGAAGCTAGTACTTGGCGTAGTAATTACGATTACTTTATTATTCCCTACGGTCTGAAATTTGCCAGTAGGAAGGCTATTCGTAAACAAATAGTTCATACCACTAGCAGTAGCACTAGTATCTATCGTAGCTTTGATATACTGCCCTGTAAGTTGTGAATTTTTTACTTCACTGTCTCCTTTTTGGCAAGAAGATAAACCCAATACAAAAGCACTTCCGATTGCTAATGTTAAAAATATTTTTTTCATAAAATAAAATAAATAATAAAGTATACGGTGTAGAACTACAAATATTGTTCCGAAATTAGAAAATAGCTTTGAATAAAAAATAACTAGTACCTATTTGCAGTTTATCGCCATCTTTTAGGTTTCCTTCATCGCTCAATATACCGTTGATAAAAGTACCGTTTGTGGATAGTTCGTCTTTGTATTTGTACTCTCCTAAACGGAATAATATAGTCACATGCTTGCCCGAAAGTGCTGCATCTTCTTTGAGTATAATGGAGCAATTGCTATCCGTGCCGAGGGTGTTTCTTCCTTCATACAGCTTATAATCCACGCCATGAGGGTTTTTATCAAAAGTGACTAACCAGCCCACTAGTTTGCGTTGTAAACTTACTTCCTGCGGCATAGCATCGGGGTGTATCACTTGGGTTTTGGTGAGATCTTTGTTAATGGGAGGAGTAGACGGCACAGATGCCCCATTTTCTAGATCCATTATTTGTGTAAGTTGTAGGTTGCTACTAGGCACTACTGCATTAGGTTTTGGGCAATAAGGGCAGGAAATAGCATCGTTTTTATAATAATGACCATTTTTACAAACAATAAAAGCTGACATAGGATAGGAAATTAATTTTTTAAAAATAACACAAATATAGATTATTATTGAACTTCTCGTACATAAAAAAAGCTGCCTTGTAGTAAAGCAGCTTTTGGTGTTATTTTTGGTATAGATTATTGTTTTTTTATAGATTATTCTATTACTAGATTATTCGTACCAACTGTACCATCTATTAGAGTAGATTTTACTACGTATATTCCTTTTGCTAGCGTAGTAGTAGCTATATTCGTAAAATTAGCAGTAGTAGTACTTACTAGTCTTCCTGTAACATCTAGTATTTCTACTTTGTTTATTACTTTTGCTGCATCTACACTTATAAAGCTAGTAGCTGGATTAGGATATACATTCATAGAAGCTGCATTTATATCAGAAACACCTGCTACTGTATTGCTCACTGCTATACAAAAATTACCCGTAGCCGTATAATTTGATGCATTACCATCCCAACCTGCTGCTGCTATGTAGTACGTAGTACCAGCAGTTACTGCTAGGGTCATCATTTCATCTGTCGTATTTACAACAAGAGAAGTTTTTGTTCCAGTAGTGTCGTTACAGCCATTAGGAAATACGAATAAATCAAAATCCGTAGCGGATACAGAGGTTAGATTAATAGTTGCTTGCCCAGTAGTATTTGCAGTAAAAGAATACCATACTCCATTAGCATCATTCAATATAGGATCTGCGGTAGCTCCTAGTGTAGTACCATTGGTACAAGCAGCATTAGCAGTCAAAGGGATTGCATTCGCACAATTATCATTTGCTGGGATTACTACTGTATTTACTTTAACACAGAAAGTACCACCTTGCGTATATGCTGTATCTGCATCACTCCAACCACCTACTGCTACATGGTAAGTAGTACCAGCAGTTACGGTATAGGTAAGTATTTCATTAGTAGTATTTATTGCAACAGAAGATGCAAGACCTATCGTATTATTGCAACCATTAGGAAGTATAAATATGTCAAAATCTACAACACTACTAGCGGTTACATCTATCACTACTTGCCCAGATACCGTTGGTGTAAAAGAATACCAAGCTACATTAGATGCTTGTGCAAGAGCTGAAGTCAATAAAAGGTCTTGTGCAGCTCCTACTGTAGTACCATTGGTGCATGGGTTGTTTACTGTAATAGTAGTAGCATTCGTACAGCCAGCACTTGCAGGTGGTACCATTGCTTTAATACAGAAATTACCACCTGTAGTATAATCACGGTCTACTGTGCTCCAGCCTCCTACGGCTATGTAGTAAGTAGTACCAGCCATTGCTTCGAATGTTCTTGTTTCAGCAGTATCATTAACAGAAACGCCACTTACACCATTAGCCATAGAAGTACAGCTTTGTAGTATAAAAAAGTCAAAGTCTACCATACTAGTGGTAGTCAAATTAATAGTCACGAAACCAGTAGTGGTAGGGGTAAAAGAATACCATACCATTTTGGCAGCAGCCCCGATTACTGTGTCGATAGTAGCACCAGTAGTAGTACCATTGATACATGCAGCTTCTGCAGTAAGTGTTGTAGCGTTTGCACAGTTGTCATTAGCGGGAGCTTGTGCCCAAGCAGATAATGCGCTAGTCGTTACTAGCAAAGCAGTTGTAAATAATTTTGAAAACATAAAATAGGTTTGTTTATTTGTGGCTGCAAAGGTAGGTATAATTATTGAATATAAAACTTTAATTCTATGGAAATATTTGCTAATATTGCGGTCATTTAATTTTAGTTGCACAAATAATTTTATACAGTATGAAAATAGAACAAATTGGAATCTTATTGGTATTAATGCCACTCTTGGGTTTCCTTATTAGTAGTATGGCAGATAATAAGAATAAAGTACAATCGCAATGGGCAGCTATTGGCACTTGTTTTACGGTGTTTGTGTCTCTTGTTTGTACTATTTTACTATGGCAGCAGTTTTTTTATCAAGAAAGTATCCTAGGTATACGCCAAGGATTGGTAGTAGATGCAGCATTAGAGAGTTTCGCGAGGAGTAAGGCGGAAGCGTTGAAAAATGGCATAGATATGACTAATTATCCCGAAGCAGGTATGCGTATTTTTACTTGGTTCAAGATAGAAGGGGATTTTACCATTACCTACAAATTACTGTTTGACGAGCTTACGCTGCTTATGTGTAGTATAGTCACTGGTATAGGGCTACTTATCCACATTTATTCTATTGGGTATATGAAAGAAGATGACAATTTTGCACGTTTTATGTCTTATCTTAACTTGTTTATATTCTTTATGCTAGTACTAGTTACTGGAGCTAATTATTTGTTGATGTTCGTAGGTTGGGAAGGTGTAGGGTTATGCTCTTATCTACTAATAGGGTTTTGGTATAAAAATATGGAATACAACAAAGCAGCAAACAAAGCTTTTATAATGAACAGAATAGGAGATGTAGGCATGTTATTAGCGATGTTTTTATTGTTCAATACCTTCAATAGTTTGGATTTTGTTCGTCTACAAACCCAATTAAGCGGTAGCCAAGTAGGCGGATTAGAAATATTGACTACTATTACAGTATTATTATTCATAGGAGCTACTGGCAAGTCTGCACAGTTACCATTATTCACATGGCTGCCTGATGCTATGGCGGGTCCTACTCCTGTATCTGCCCTTATCCATGCGGCTACGATGGTTACAGCTGGGATATACATGATTATCCGTTCTAATTTCTTGTTTGTAGAAGCTCCCTATACTTCCGAAATAATTACATACGTAGGGCTAGCCACCGCCCTTATCGCAGCTACTATTGGACTAAAACAAAACGATATAAAGAAGGTATTAGCCTACTCTACTGTTTCGCAACTAGGATATATGTTTTTTGCCTTGGGATTAGGAGCTTATTCGGCGGCATTTTTCCACGTATTCACCCACGCATTTTTTAAGGCATTACTATTCCTAGGCTCTGGTAGTGTGATACATGCTATGAGTGGCGAGCAGGATATTAGAAAAATGGGCGGACTGGCTAAAAATCTAAAAATAACACATACCACTTTCTTAATAGGAACATTAGCTATTGCAGGATTACCACCACTAGCTGGGTTTTTCTCCAAAGATGCTATTTTAATGGCAGCATTTGCACACAATCCTTTATTGTGGGTAGCTGGTATCGCTGGGGCTTGTATGACCGCTTTTTATATGTTCCGTTTGTATTTTCTTACTTTCCATGGCGAGTTTCGAGGTACAGAAGTTCAGAAACACCACTTGCATGAGTCGCCCGCTACGATGACTATCCCGTTAGTGATATTGGCTATTGCTTCTGCTATTGCTGGATTCATCAATGTACCTAGTGCTTTGGGCGGGAAAGCTTGGTTAGATGGATTTTTAGATAGATTAATCGTAAAAAAACCAGGTGCAGCCCACCATTTAGAACATAGTACAGAATACGCATTAATGGGGTTATCGGTAGTCATAGTACTAATAATGATATTTTTGGCATACAGAAAGTATAAATTAAATAATCATATCCCTATCAAAGACGACGCAGTAAAAGGATTACCACTACTATTAGCCAATAAATATTACCTAGATGAAATATACAACAATGGATTTGTAAAACCTTTATTAGATTTCTCTTTATTTTGTAAGAAATTCGTAGAAGAAAAAGTAATCGATGGTGCTGTAAATGGTGTCGGTAAAACAGTAGCTTTTGCAGGGAATATTTCCAGACAAATGCAGACAGGTCATCTCGGATTTTATTTATTAGCCATGGTTATCAGTATCGTTGTATTTCTTGTAGTAGGTATTAAGTACTAAAACCTAATTAACGATATTTTTTATTTTGAATTAATAGTCGTATATTTGGATTCAAATTGATTATTTATGCGTTATATAATCTTAAGTGAAGAGGAGCAAAAATTAGTTCATTCTATTGAAAAACCGATTAACAACGGAGTGGAGCGTTTACGTTGTCGTTTATTAATTTTATCTAATAAGAAATTATCTATGAAAGAAATATCTAGATTAACCGATACTAACTGGTTGCGGATTGTGCGCTTTTTTAACGCTTGGAATGCTGGAAAAAGTAAACAAGCGAAGCTCCAAACGTTGGTTATTAAAGCTGGCACAGGAGCTAAAAGTAAGCTAGAGGGCGTAAAAGAGCTTATCCCCCAATTAGTAAAAGAGCATAGTCATAATTTAAATATTGTCTTGGATATTTTAGAACAAGAATACGCAATAAAGATTTGTAAAAAGACTTTACAGGTTTTTTTAAAAGCGGAGAGGCTATAAATGGAAACGCTGCAGAAAATCCTTAAAAATCCTGCGCAACGCTGTACTTTTTGAAAAGAGTAAAGCAGAAATTAAAGAATTACTAAAATTAGATGCAGCAGATTATATAGATTTGTATTTTGGAGATACAAGTCATTTCAGTACCGTTGCTAACGTTCCTTATGCTTGGCAAAAGAAGAATGAAA
>JAYUJA010000086.1:0-26258 GCA_043765495.1 Bacteroidia bacterium | reverse complement strand
ATAGCGGGAGTCAATAAAGGTACATGGATAGATAGATTAAGCCTGGCAGTAGTAGTAATAGGCGTTTCGGGACCATCTTTTTTTATTTCTATACTACTGGCGTGGATTTTTGGTTTTTTACTCAAAGATTATACTGGACTAAATATGACGGGTAGCCTGTATGATGTAGATCCTTTTACGGGTTCTTTTCTAAACTTAAAAAATGCTATACTACCTGCTATTGCCCTAGGTATACGCCCTCTAGCCATCATCGTACAGCTTACCAGAAACGAACTCATAGAAGTACTCGGACAGGATTATATACGTACTGCACGTGCCAAAGGATTGCCTGAAAAAGCTGTATTGATAAAACATGCTTTGCGTAACACATTGACACCGTTATTGACTGCTATATCTGGCTGGCTTTCGGGAGCATTAGCAGGAGCTGTTTTTGTGGAATACGTATATGCGTGGAATGGTATCGGCAAAGAAGTAGTAGACGCTTTGGAGAAATACGATTTCCCTGTATTAATGGGTGCTATTTTAGTATTTGCTACTCTATTCGTAGTGATTAATTTTATAGTAGATATATTGTATACGTGGATAGACCCTCGTGTGAAAGCAAGTATCAAATAGTATATCCTACCTACCTACAAACCCATTACGTGCTTGAGTTTTGTTAATTTATTTTCTTGCGATAAACTTTCAAAACCTATCCACGTTGCAAATTCTAATTCAATTTTAGTTGTCCGAATATCATTATTAAAGCTTGTTTGTTTACTAATTTCTAGCTATTCATATTTTTAATGATTGTTTTTACTTCAAAAATTGTTGTGTAAAAAAATATCCCCCACCTAGTACAATCAGCGGCATGGAGATGCATAGTAATATTATTGTCCAAATAAATGAACCAAAATAAGTAAGTATTCTTGCATTTTCTGGATTATCTATTTCGTATACAATGGGTACTTTATCACCAATATCAAAAGAGGGCGGTGAGCTTGATGAGTGGTATTTGTAAATAATTTCTTCGTTTGTAAGTGTTTTGAATTGGAAAATAGGTGTATAGCTAGAACCTTTTTTTCTACTTGAAACTCTTTCCAGTTCTATGACAGTCGCAACTGCTCTATTTCCATTTTTTATAAGCCTTACAGACTGTCCGAATAGTATAAGTCCAGTGATTAATAATAGTATTCCGATTGTTAAAGCAATAGTGTATCCCATTTTCATTGTGTTGCCGTTATATTTTATTAAAAAAAGTTAAAAAATCCGTATACATTTTAATATTGTTTCACGTGAAACATTGTAGAATAAGTAGTTTATGTTTTGGTATATTACCTAATAAATACAATACAAATATACGCTATAAAATGAATAACCGACACTCTATTTAAAAATTCAAAATATGTAAACTATGAATTATTTTTTTTAAATTTGCTAGCTTTATATTTTTAATAAATAATACAAAAAAATAAACCAAACTCGTAACAAATTAATGACATATATAAAATGGCAAATTATTTAATCATCGGTGCATCGTCAGGAATAGGCAAAGCACTCGCAGAAAAATTATCTACCAATGGTAATCGTGTATTTGGTACGTACAACAGCAACACCGAAACCCAGAACAATGCTAGTCCTATTGAATATTTTCCTCTAAATATACTGGACGAAACTATTACTATTGATTTTCTACCCGAAACACTGGACGGTGTAGTGTACTGCCCTGGTAGTATTAGCCTACGACCATTCGAAAGGATAAAACCAGCCGATTTTATCCACGATTATAACTTACAAGTAGTAGGTGCGATAAAAGTAATACAGGCAGTAGCATCTAAATTAAAAAACACACCAAACTCCTCTATCCTGTTGTTTTCAACGGTAGCAGTACAGATTGGCTTGCCTTTTCATGCACAAGTAGCAGCGTCTAAAGGAGCTATTGAAGGGCTCACAAAAGCATTAGCAGCAGAGTATTCCCCAAAAATAAGAGTGAACTGCATCGCCCCTTCTCTCACGGATACTCCCCTAGCGGCTGCCCTGCTCAACACAGACCAAAAAAGAGAAGCTAACGCACTACGCCACCCACTAAAAAGAATAGGTACTACGGAAGATATCGCTAATATGGCAGAATTTTTACTCTCTTCCAAAGCAAGCTGGATGACGGGGCAAGTTTTGCACCTAGATGGCGGAATGTCATCACTGAAAGTATAAATAAATCATTATAAGTGTTTTATATAAATATAAGATAACTTTTTTTAGTTATAAATAACCCATCAACCAACTTATGCAAGCTATACTAGAAAAAGATATAGACAGAATAATAGAAATGGCTTGGGAAGATAGAACCCCTTTTGAAGCCATTGAATTCCAATTTGGCTTACCAGAAGCCGAAGTCATTGCACTGATGCGCAAAGAACTAAAACGTAGTAGTTTTAATCTGTGGCGAAAAAGAGTAAACAGTGGCGTAAGCCAAAAACACGCAAAAAAGAGAAATCCTGAAATAGTACGCTTTAAGTGTACTCGCCAAAAAACCATTTCCATGAATAAGATAAGTAAAAGATAAACGAATAGTACTATCTGTTGTATCTTCTATCCAAAACACAAAAAGCATGAAAAACGCCAAATCAAAAACAGTAGAAAAACAAAACCTACCTAGCAAAATGTGTATAGTATGTTCCCGACCATTCACTTGGCGCAAAAAATGGGAAAAAGTGTGGGACGAAGTAAAATACTGTAGCGACAAATGTAGAACAACAAAAAAATAACTAACCATCGTACTTTATGTATAAAGTATTTTAACTAAAATAATACAAAAACATGGCATTCTATCAATTACTAAAAGAACAAAAACTACCCAGTACTATCAACGAGATATGGGATTTCATTTCCTCTCCCGCAAATCTGAAAGAAATAACCCCTGATCACATGGGCTTCGATATAACCAGTAATACAGGAGCAAAGAAAATGTACCCAGGCATGATTATCACCTATAAAGTAAGCCCACTATTAGGTATAAAATTAGACTGGATGACCGAGATAACACAAGTAAGAGATTTTGAATATTTCGTAGATGAGCAACGACTAGGGCCTTATACCATGTGGCACCACCAACATAAGATAGAAGCTATAAAAGGCGGCGTACTTATGACGGATATCGTGACCTACCAACCTCCAATGGGCATACTTGGTGCAATAGCAAATTCATTATTCATCAAAAATCAGTTAGATGAAATATTTGATTACAGAACCATAGCATTAGAAAAGAAATTTGGAAAATATAGTATATGAAGATTTTACTCACAGGCGTTACTGGTTATATTGCGCAGCGGCTTCTACCTGTTTTATTGCAAAATGGGTACGAAGTAGTGTGTGGCGTAAGGGATAAAAAAAGATTTAATTATAAAAACCATCCTACCGCAAAGCTTTCTATCATCGAAGTAGATTTCCTAGATGAAAAAACTCTTTCTAGTATACCAAACGATATTGATGCCGCTTTCTACCTTATACACTCCATGTCTACACAAAGTGGGGATTTTGGAAATATGGAAGAAATATGTGCCACCAACTTCAAGAATCGTATCCAAGAAACCAACGCCAAACAAGTAATCTATTTAAGTGGAATAAGCAATACCGAAGACTTATCCAAGCATCTATCTTCCCGAAAAAATGTAGAAACCATACTATCTGGCTCAAAATTCGCACTTACTACCCTAAAAGCTGGTATAATAGTAGGCTCGGGCAGTGCTTCTTTTGAGATTATCCGTGATTTAGTAGAGAAATTACCCTTTATGATTACCCCGCGCTGGCTAAATACCAAGTGCCAGCCCATCGCTATCCGTAATGTATTAGAGTTTCTTATTGGTGTGATTGGTAAAACAGAAACCTACAATACTAGTTACGATATTGGCGGACCAGATATTCTTACCTACAAAGAAATGCTTTTACATTTTGCTAAAATAAGAGGGTTGAAAAGACGCATTGTTATCGTACCTGTCATGACTCCCAAAATATCGTCTTATTGGCTGTATTTTGTAACTGCAACGTCCTACACACTAGCGAAAAATCTAGTGAATAGCATGAAAATAGAAGTAATATGCAAACCTAATTCATTAGCAAAACTACTAAATATACAACCAATAGACTACGATACTGCCATACAACTCGCTTTTGATAAAATAGAAGAAAACCAAGTACTTTCTAGCTGGAAAGATGCACAAACCAGTAACCTACTACACCAAGGGATTTCTAAATTCATTGAAGTACCTAGTAATGGCTGTTATAAGGATATCCGTACTCGAATAGTAACAGATAACGATACTACTATCAAAAAAATATGGTCTATTGGGGGAAAAACAGGTTGGTACTACGCTACATGGCTATGGGAATTGCGAGGATTTCTTGACCAGCTAGCAGGTGGAGTAGGTATGCGTAGAGGTAGAAAAAACCCCACAGAACTTAATACAGGCGATGCCCTTGATTTTTGGCGGGTAATGGTGGCAAGTAAAAATGAAAAACGCCTCCTATTATATGCCGAAATGAAACTACCTGGCGAAGCTTGGCTAGAATTCAAAATAGATAACAATAACGTACTTACACAAACTGCTACCTTCCGCCCATTAGGCGTATTAGGCAGATTATACTGGTATGCTGTACTCCCATTCCATGGCGTACTATTCACGGGTATGATACGTAAAATAGTAGAAGTAAATAAAACACGATAAAATAACTTAATATCTCAACTAAAACAGTACCTTTGCACTTATTTTTTTAAAACTAAAATTCATGTTTCTTATTTCTCGATCCATTATCTCCAAGTCAGTAGCGATAGTAGCTATCAGCACACTGCTATTTGGGTGTAATAAAAATGAAAACTCTAACCCAGTAACCAGTACTATCCCTACTGGCAACTATGCTTCTAGTGGCACATTAGTATTGCACGAAGGCAGTTTTAGCGGTAGCGGCTCTGTTAGCTACATTATGAATGGTAAAAGTACTGCTGATAATGACATCTACGCAGTAGCGAATAATAACCAACCTTTGGGTACTTTCGCACAAGATTTACAACTAATCAACGATAAGGCGTACATCACCGTACAAAACGCTAATAAAGTAGAAGTAGTAACTGCGAATACCTTCAAAAAAGTAGCAAGTATAAATAATCTATTAATGCCACATAGCATACTATCGGTTTCGGCTACCAAGCTATATGTAACGGAATGGGTAAATGGGTATAGTACTGGTAGAGTATGTATTGTGAACCCTGTTACTAATACTATAAAAGGATATATCTTCATGGATCGTAGTGGCCCTAGCCAAATGGCACAATCTGGGGACTATGTATATGTAGTAAATGCAGGAGGATTTGGCAAAGATAGCACCGTAACTGTGATTAATACTACTACCGACCAAGTAGTAAAAAGTATAGAAGTAGGCTACAACCCTAATAGTGTAGGGATAGATGCTAACGGAAAAATATGGGTACTATGTGGTGGAGTTAGTTATCCTTTGGATCAAGCTACTTCGGGGGCCATCGTAAAGATAAACCCTATCACGAATACCGTAGAAAGTAACCAAAGCTTCAATACAACAGCTATCCACCCAGCAAAATTGACTTTCAATAATTCTAAAAACACCATGTACTATCTAGAAAATGGATACGGTGGAAACATACTTCAACATACCATTAATGCTAATGCTCCAAGTACTACGCCAGTCATTACAGGCAATTATTATGGATTAGGTATTAACAATACTACGCTATACGCAGCAGATGCAGGCGATTTTGCTAGCAATGGCAAAGTAATGACCTACCAACTAGGTAGCAACCAATTATTAAGCACCTACAATGTAGGAATAATCCCTACTGCATTCCGATTCAAATAAAAAAATACAATAAACCAATAAAAAAAGGCTGCATCTATATAGATGCAGCCTTTTTTAGTATATAAAAATATTATTTAGCTAAAGAGAAATTATAAAATTCTGTTACTGTCAAACTTGGAGCGATGCTAGTCAAAAATTGTCCTACTGTTTTTTTATCATCGTTCATATATTCTTGGTTTAATAGCGTACTATCTTTGTAGAATCTATTTAATTTACCTTGTGCGATTTTTTCTATCATATCTTCTGCTTTTCCTTCTGTTCTAGCTTGTTCTCTACCTATTTCTAATTCTCTTTCTAGGGTGGTAGTATCTACATTGTCTTTGTCTACTACTATTGGATTCATCGCTACGATGTGCATTGCTACATCTTTGCTGATTTCGCTAGTAATATCTGCACTATTAAAACCAACTAAAGAAGCTTTACGATTACCGTGTATGTATACTGCTACTTTTTCTGCTTTTACTACTCCAAATTTTGCTAGTTCTAATTTTTCGCCAATAACTCCTATTTTTTCAATAATCAATTCTTCGATACTTTGAGATCCTATATGTAAAGCTAATACTTCTGATACAGTAGCTGCATCACTGCTTAAAGCTGCTTCTAGGATAGCGTTAGCTAGGGTTAGATAGTCCGAATTATTCGCAACGAAATCTGTTTCACAATTTAACATTATTGCTACTCCTTTTTTAGCATCTTCGGTAGTTTTAGCAATAACAACTCCTTCGTTAGCTTCTCTTTCTGCACGAGAAGAAGCAACTTTAGCACCTTTTTTACGTAAGTTATTGATAGCCTCTTGAATATCGCCACTTGCTTCTACTAAAGCTTTTTTGCAGTCCATAATACCTGCACCTGTTAGTTTGCGTAATTCATTTACTTGTTGCGCTGTAATCGTTACTGTTGTTGACATAGTTGTAAGAAAAAATTTTGATTAAAAATAATCTTGGTTTATGGCTGCAAAGATACCATTTTTTTATTTATTTCAAAAAATAATATTTATTAAATAGAAAGTTATTAATCAGACTGTTATACTAGATAAAAATTGTGTTTAAGGTATTAAAAATTGTTTAAAAGCTTTCCTAAAATTAAATAATTGTTATTGTATAAATACGTATATTTGTATTTTATTTGGGACTATTTCTACTACTACTATCTAATTTTTTATACCTAATATGAATAGAATTAATACACTATTTCAAATAAAATACCCTATTATCCAAGCTGGTATGATATGGTGTAGTAATTGGGAATTAGCTGCTGCCGTTAGTAATGCAGGCGGATTAGGTATTATTGGAGCGGGATCGCTGTATCCTGATGAATTAACGTACCATATACAACAGTGCCAAAAAGCAACTTCAAAACCTTTTGCTGTAAATGTCCCATTATTATACCCTAATGTAGAAGAGCATTTTAAAATCATTATAGAAAACAACGTAAAAATAGTATTTACTTCTGCAGGCAACCCAGCTACATGGACAAAAATACTACAAGACAATGGTATTACCGTAGTGCATGTAATAGCGAATACGAAATTCGCACTTAAATGTGAAGCAGCTGGCGTAGATGCTATAGTATGTGAAGGATTCGAAGCAGGAGGGCATAACGGACGAGAAGAAACCACCACTTTGTGTTTAGTACCATTAATACGAAAAATAACTTCCCTTCCCCTCATCGCAGCAGGTGGAATAGCTACTGGGCAAGCTATGCTAGCAGTAATGGCACTAGGGGCAGAAGGAGTACAAATAGGTTCCAGATTCGTGGCAAGTACAGAATCTAGCGCACACACTAATTTCAAACAAGCAATAATCCAAGCCAAAGAAGGAGATACTTCTTTACTATTAAAAAAACTAACTCCTGTACGATTACTAAAAAATAATTTTTCAGACACTGTAAAACAATTAGAAGACAATGGAGCAACCAAAGAACAATTGCAAGAGCTACTAGGTAGAGCAAGAGCAAAAAAAGGAATGAAAGAAGGAAATTTGATAGATGGAGAGTTAGAAATAGGGCAAGTAGCTAGCCAATGCACCGAAATACTACCAGCAGCTACTATACTACATACTATACTAGAAGAATACCATCATGCAAAACAAGAACTACTAAACAACAACCACCAATTTTAATTTTTATTGCCATGAACAGCATTCATTTTAACCAAGAACTACTATCCCATGCAAATTCTCTGCGGTATTTTGCATTGCAATTCACAAAAGAAATACTACCCGCAGAAGATTTATTACAGGATACAATGGTAAAAGCTTTAGTATACAAAACCAAATTTTTGCAAGGTACGAATATGAAGGCGTGGCTATTTACTATTATGCGGAACATTTTTATTAATCAATACAATAAAAATAAGAAAATAAGTCATGTACTAGATATATCACAAGAAAACTATTCTATAAACAACCAGCAATTAATAGCGAATTCTATAGCAGAGTCCACCATTAACGAAAAAAAGATACATGAATACATCGACCAATTAGAGACAGAGTATAAAACCCCCTTCCAACTATTCATAGATGGGTACAAATACCAAGAAATAGCGGATTACTTACACCTACCCATTGGCACAGTAAAAAGTAGAATATTCATAGCACGTAAGCTACTAATGGCAAAGATTAGCCTCCATAGTTAAAAACAAAAAAAGCTGCCCTAATAGGCAGCTTTTTGATTATAGTTATATTTTTTAATGTGTGTCTCCTGCTGCTATTTCTTTTTCTGTTAATGGCGTTATTTGACTTACAAAATCTGCTTCGTGGTGCGGGTTGCTATAATCATACGGCCAACGGTATACTTCAGGTATTGCACCTGGCCAGTTGCCGTGGATATGTTCTACTGGGGTAGTCCATTCTAATGTATTGGATTCCCAAGGATTCTCGGTTGCTACTTGTCCTCTTTTTGCAGAATAGAAGAAATTGAACAGAAATATTATCTGTGCAGATGCTCCAAATATAGCGAAGTAGGTAACCATTACATTAATATCTGTTACATTATCAAACATAGCAAAATTAGTTAATTCATAATACCTACGTGGCACACCCGACATTCCTAAAAAGTGCATTGGATAAAATACACCGTAAGCAGATATGAATGTTGCCCAGAAATGTACGTATCCTAATTTTTTGTTTAACATTCTACCAAACATTTTAGGAAACCAATGGTATACTCCTGCAAACATTCCAAATATAGCTGCACTACCCATCACTATGTGGAAATGGGCTACTACGAAATACGTGTCATGTACATTAATATCCAATGCGGAATCTCCTAAAATCAAGCCTGTTACTCCACCTGATATAAAGAAAGAAAGTAAGCCAATAGAGAATAACATCGCTGGTGTAAAACGTACATTTCCTTTGTATAAAGTAGTAAGGTAATTAAATACTTTTACTGCTGATGGGATAGCGATTAATAATGTAGTGAATGTAAATACCGAACCTAGAAACGGACTCATACCTGTAATAAACATGTGATGCCCCCATACGATAAAAGATAAAAACCCAATACCTAATATAGAAGTTATCATGGCACGGTATCCGAATATTGGCTTACGTGAGTTGGTAGATATTACTTCCGAGGTGATTCCTAATGCTGGTAATAACACGATGTATACTTCTGGGTGACCTAAAAACCAAAACAAATGTTCGAATAAGATAGGACTTCCACCTGTTTGTTCTAGTGCTTGCCCACCGATGAATATATCGGATAAGTAGAAACTTGTTCCTAACGATCTATCAAATATTAACAATAAAATACCTGCGAATAATACTGGAAAAGATAATACTCCTAATATAGCAGTCACTAAAAACGTCCAAATAGTCAATGGTAATCTGGTCATAGACATACCTCTAGTACGCAAGTTCAATACGGTTACAATATAGTTCAAGCTACCTATTAAGGAGGATACTACAAATATCGCCATACTTACTAACCACATTGTCATACCTAATCCAGAGCCTGAAATACCTTGTGGTAATGCAGATAGTGGTGGGTAGATTGTCCAGCCTGCTGATGCTGGTCCTGACTCTACGAAGAAAGAAGCGACCATAATCACAGAGGATAGGAAGAAGAACCAAAAAGACAACATATTTAAGAAGCCTGATGCCATGTCTCTCGCTCCAATCTGTAATGGGATAAGTAAATTACTAAACGTACCGCTCAAACCTCCTGTCAATACAAAAAACACCATTATGGTACCATGTATGGTTACTAGGGCTAAATAAAACTCTGGTTTTAATACGCCATCTGGTGCCCACTTGTCTCCTAAAAACGTTTGTAGGATAGGAAAACTATCTTTTGGCCATGCTAGCTGCAAACGGAAAAGAATAGACATCATCATAGCAATGACTCCCATGACTATCGCAGTTATTAAAAACTGTTTGGATATCATCTTATGGTCAATACTAAATATATACTTTGTTATAAATGTTTCTTCATGGTGTTCATGATCGTCATGCCCATCATGGTGCTCATCATGCAAATCTTGGGTATCTACCAAAGATTTTTTAGGTATGTGGATAGCTGTTTCTGCGGCGTTCTCCACTCTGTTGGGATTAAAATTAGTGTCCATAATAATTATTAATTAGATATTGATGATCATAAATTTGCCATTTCTTTTTTTGCTTCTGGGGTTTTAGTTGCACCAGATAGTGTTTGAAATGTTTTTGTTTTTGTTTGCTCTGCTACCCATTTAGCGTAGTCAGCTGGTTCATCTATTACTATAATCATTCCCATATTATAATGCGATCCACCACAAATTTTATTACATAATAATTGGTATTCGAATTTAGGATTATTGGTTATTTTTCTCATTTCTTCTGTCGTATAGATTGGCTTGAATCCAAACTGGGTAGTTTGCCCAGGTACACAATTCATTTGTGCTCTAAAATGTGGCATGTAAGCACTATGGATAATATCTCTGGAACGGAAATTAAAAAATACTTCTTTTCCTTTTGGTAAATGAAATTCGTCGTTTATTATCAGATCATCGTTTGCTTTTGTATTTTTAGATATATCCAATGCTAGAGGGTTTTTTGTATCATCTGTAAGACGGTAATTAAAATCTCCTAGTGTACCATCTGTACCAGCATAACGAGCTGTCCAAGCGAATTGTTGTGCGTATAATTCTAATTTCACTGCATTGTCTTTTTCTGGGTAAAGTATTTCATTCCATAAGCCTAATCCGTAAATAATCATGCCTGTAAGTACTATTGTGGGTACTACTGTCCAAATCATTTCTAATTTACTATCGTGTGCTTGGAAGGTTGCTTTTCTATTCGGGTCATATTTATATTTCCATGCGAAGTATGCTAGAGCGATGTGGGTAACGATGAATACAAGTGTGATTACTATTAAAGTGATGTTAAACAATTGATCTATTTTCCCACCGTGTTCGGAAGCAGCTACTGGCAGTAGTTTATCTACGTATTTTGCAGCCACCCATATAGCAAATACGAAGAAAGATGCGATGAATACTACTAGATAGTTTGCTTGGTTAGCGGAATCGATTTGTGTTGCTTTGTCATCTTGCTGTGCTCCTTCTTTTAGTACAGAAGCTAGTTCATTTACTTTTGCTAATTGGTACAATACTCCTACTATTAGTAGTAAAAAGAGTAGTATTAAAATGGTTGACATAAGAGAATGTTTTTTTATTAGTATTAAATTTGATGATGTAAACTTTCTTGCATGAACGGATGATTTTTAGGATACAAGGCTGCTTTGCTTAACGTATTTAATACTACGTATGCGAATAATCCTAAAAAGCCTAAAAACATTCCTACTTCTAAAATTCCGAATGACCAATACTCTTGCATAGCGGCTGGGGTAACTATTAAAAACACATCTAACCAATGACCAATGAATATAATTATACCGATTAATCCCATTACTAATCCATTTCTTTTCGCGGGGCGCATTACTAACGATAGGAAAGGCAATACAAAATTAATCAATAAATTTAATATAAACAAGCCTTTGTAATTTTCGTATCTATCTTGAAAATAGGCTACTTCTTCTGAAATATTTGCATACCAAATAAGCATGAATTGAGAGAACCATAGGTAGGTCCAAAATACAGAGAATCCAAACATGAATTTACCTAAATCGTGCAAATGGTTTTCGTTCAAGTGTTTTGCTTTATCTTGTGAGTGTAATAAGGTAACGATTAATACGGTAGTGATGATAGTGCTTACTAATGTACCTGCGAATGTATACCAGCCAAACATGGTGCTAAACCAGTGTGGGTCTAGGCTCATCAGCCAATCCCAAGCGGAAGAAGACGAAGTTCCTGCAAAAAATACGATAAATGCAGCTCCCCATTTCACGTTAGAGCTATGTATTTCCATTTGTCTGCTTGCATTTTGATCTTCTAATAAAGAGTTGTTTCTAAAATAGCGTTGGAATGCTGTCCAAACTCCTACGTATACTACTGCTCTGAATAGAAAGAATGGAGTATTTAACCATGCTTGCTTGCCATCTAATATAGAATCGTATTCGGGAGAATTTTTATCGTATAAATCTCCGTCCATCCAGTGGTATAAATGATGTTGATGGGCAGCTCCTAGTATTAATATAAGTATGAGTATACTCCCGCCTACTGGTAGGAAAGAGGATATTGCTTCGAAAATACGTTTTACACCTGCTGACCAGCCTGCTGAAGCGATGTACTGGAGTACCATAAAGAATAATGCTGCTAACGCAATACCTGTAAAGTAGAATGCATTAATTAACAAGTTAGACCACATTTGGTTGTTGTGCGGGCCATCGTGTCCGTGTCCTTGTGGCTGGTATACGAAATAAGCTACAACAGTAGATATAATTCCTACTACCATCAAGGCGATAGTGGTTTTCTTTAGCTTATCCGAAAATTCAAAATGATTGCTATTGGTATTTTCCATAGTAAAAATAGTAGCTATAAATAGTTTAATATTATAATTTAGATAATTTAAATTCTACGCGTCTGTTTTGAGATTTACCAGCTTCGGTAGTATTATCTGCTACTGGTTTTGTATCTCCATACCCTTGTCCTGCTAGTCTAACGGTGTTTATACCTTTACTTGCTAGGTATTTTTTCACTTCTTCTACTCTTCTTTGGGATAAAGAAAGGTTAGCATCTGGCTTGCCTGCATTATCGGTATGCCCATCTACGTAGCATTTTACATCTGTATTCTCGGTTAGTATTTTTGCTAGAATATCCAAATCATCGAAAGATTCTTTTTTAATACTATTAGAACCTGTTTCAAAAAACAAATTTTTGGCAGCCATTGCTACTTGCTGTGCTTCTTCTTTGGAGATAGAGGCTGGTGCCATTGCTTCTGATGGGGCGGTTACTGCTTTGGTGCTATCTACTGCGATGGTTGTTCCTAGTCCAGCTGCTCTTAATTGTTCTACCCACTGTATTAGTTGCCATCTTTCTTTTGGGTTTACTTGACCCGCGTGCGAGCCCATTACTCCTTTTCCATAGGTTATAGTGTGGAACATTTTGCCTACTGGCAAGTCTTTTACTTCTTCGTAATAAGATGGTACACCTCCAAATTTTCCACTTTCTACTAATGTCCCATTACCATCTCCTTTTTCACCATGGCAGTGCTGGCAATAAATACCATACAGGCGTTTACCGTTTTCTACATTGGTTTGGTTATACGCTAGTGGGTTTTTTATAGTAGCTGCACGAGCGTACCCGCTATCCGTAGCTGGTAGCAGGTAAGGGGCAAATATTATATCTGATTCGTTGAATCCTGTTGGATTACGAGGGATAGCGCCTACTGCAGGATTACGTGCAGAAGGTTTACTTCCTTGGTAAGTAGAATAGGTTTCATAAGCAGGACCTCGGTACATATCTGGCATATACTCTACACCAGGGCTGTTAGGGTCGCTTTTACAACTTACTAAAGCTAGCATAGCGATAGCAGCAATAGCAATAGGTTTATAAATAGAATTCATCATAATAAAAACGATTATTTTTCTCTAATTTCTGTGCAACCAGCTGCGGTTAATATATTTTTTAATCCTTGGTATCCTATTTTACTATTTTTGGTGACATCTAGTTCTAGTATAAACATGTCGTCGGTGGTACGTGGGTCTGGATTCCAATTCTTTTTACCTGGATAGATTCTATTTACTAAAAAATAAGTAAGTGCCATGCCGTGTCCTGTGCAGAATACGGTAGATTCAAATGTAACTGGGATAAAAGCAGGAATATTTTCTCCGAATGTAAAACTAGGTTTTCCTCCTATATTCATAGGCCAATCGTTGATAAGCATATACCATATCATAAGTAATGCTAGGCTACAGCCCGTCAATCCATAGAAAAAAGCAGCAGTAGAAAGCTTTGTATGCTCTATACCGATGATAGGGTCTATGCCATGAATAGGGAAAGGGGAAAATACGTCTTTTATTTTTCCTTTTGCTTTGCGGATATTTATAGCAGCTTCTAAAAGAGGCTCTTCGTCCCAAAACACTGCGTATATAATTTTAGAATTGTCGGACATGATTCTTTGAGTATAGGTATTTATTAATTTTATAAAATGCTAATCAGCTATGTATTAATGTTTGTGTTCGTTTTCGTGCATTTTTTTCAAATGTTGGTTACCAGTAGCTTTTAGGATAGACTTTAATTCTGCCATTGCTAATACTGGGAAAGTACGAGAGAAGGTTAAGAATAAAGTAAAGAAAATACCAATAGTACCGATGAATATTCCTATATCTACAAAAGAAGGGTGGTGCATCGTCCAGCTAGAAGGAAGGTAATCACGGTGCAAAGAAGTAACAATGATTACAAAACGTTCGAACCACATACCTATATTTACTATGATAGATAAAGTAAAAGTCCATACTAGGCTAGTTCGTACTTTTTTGAACCAAAACAACTGTGGGGATATTACATTACAAGACATCATAGCCCAATAAGCCCACCAGTAAGGTCCTGTCGCTCTATTCAAGAATGCGTATTGCTCGTATTCCACTCCTGAGTACCAAGATATAAATAACTCTGTGATATAAGCAACCCCTACGATAGAACCTGTTACGGTAATAATTTTGTTCATTGCTTCGATATGCCACATAGTAATATAATCGTTCAATTTCAACACTTTACGCATAATAAGCAATAAAGTTTGTACCATCGCAAATCCTGAAAATATAGCTCCTGCTACGAAATAAGGAGGAAATATAGTAGTATGCCAACCTGGTATTACTGCGGTAGCAAAATCCATGGATACAATAGTATGTACGGATAATACCAATGGAGTAGACAATCCTGCTAGTACTAAACAAACTTCTTCAAAACGAGACCAGGCTTTTGCGTTTCCACTCCAACCAAAACTCAAAGCAGAGTAAAGTCTTTTTGCGGAAGGTTTTACGGCTCTATCTCTTACGGTAGCAAAATCTGGAATAAGACCTATATACCAAAATACTAATGATATAGAGAAGTAAGTAGAGATTGCGAATACGTCCCAAAGTAATGGAGAATTAAAATTTGCCCATAAAGAACCAAAATTATTTGGCAATGGAAATACCCAATACGCTAGCCAAGGTCTTCCCATGTGAATAATAGGAAACAACGCGGCACATATTACGGCGAATATAGTCATTGCTTCTGCGGAGCGATTCACTGCCATTCTCCAACGCTGACGGAACAGTAATAGTACTGCGGATATAAGCGTACCAGCATGCCCGATACCTACCCACCATACAAAGTTAGTGATGTCCCATGCCCAGTTTACGGTTTTGTTCAATCCCCATACTCCGATACCTTCGCCAATAGTGTAGGATATCATGGATATTCCCCACAATGCGCAGATGATGGCGATGGTGTATACTATTTTGAATAGTTTGTTTGCTTCGCCTTCTATGGGAGCGCAAACGTCTTCTGTAATATCGTGGTAAGTTTTATTCCCATTAATAAGTGGAACACGCAGCGTAGATTCTGGCTTATGGTGTACATGAAGATGTTCTTCTGCATGGTGTCCATGGATGTGTTCTGTTTGTAAAGTGGTTACTTCTGCCATATATAAATTTTGTATTTTAATATTTTAATAAAATCTAAAGGAAAATAAGTTACAATTAATGTCCACTATGCGGTTCTGTTGTGTGTGCTGCACCTTTATTAGCGGGTGTTTCTGCGGCATGTGCGCCACCGTGACCAGAAGCTGCATGCTGCTTACGTTCTTCTATAATTCTCGCACCATCTATTTTAGATTTTTCATACGCTGCGCCTTCTTTTCTAGCTTTATCTACTGCGCCTTTTGCTGGGGCTTTATGGCGTATTTTTGTTTGATAGTATACCGATGGTTGTACGCCTACTTCGTCTAGCATATAGTACATACGCTCGTTGGTAGATGCTTCGTATATTTTGCTTTGCTTATCGTTCCAATCTCCAAAAGTAATAGCTTGTGTAGGGCAAGATTGTTGGCAAGCTACTTTTATATCTCCATCTATTGGTCTTCTATTTTCTTTTTTAGCATTTAATTTACCTTCTTGTAAGCGTTGTACACACATGGAACATTTCTCCATTACACCTCTAGAACGTACTGTCACATCTGGGTTTAGAACCATACGTGCTACTTCGTCCCATTGTGCCATATTGAAATCTTTGAATTTATCGTTACCATGGTAGTTAAACCAGTTGAATCTACGTACTTTATACGGACAGTTATTTGCACAATAACGAGTACCAATACAACGGTTATAAGTCATCATATTCAAGCCTTCGAGGGAGTGGGTAGTAGCTAGTACAGGGCATACTGTTTCACAAGGTGCGTGGTTACAGTGTTGGCACATCATAGGTTGGAATACTACTTCTAGTGTATCTTCGTTAGAAGGTATCTCCATACGGTGTAGTGCATCTTTGGTAGCCATTGGTCCTTTTGCTTGTTCTAACTCTTCGCTATGGGTGTCCGAACTATAATATCTATCTATACGCATCCAGTGCATTTCTCTGGAGCGTCTTACTTCGTCTTTTCCTACTACAGCTACGTTATTTTCTATATTACAAGCTATCACACAAGCTCCACAACCAATACAGCTATTCAAATCGATAGACATATTCCAGAAGTGATTTTTATGTTGAAAATCCTGCCACATATTTATGTTTGCTGGTTTTCCTTTTCCATCTACTATTCCGTCTTTTTCGTCTATTCTTTTTAGGTTAGTCGTGATTAATATATCTGGATTCGCTGCTTTTTTATTTACTTTATATTCTTCTAATGTTGTTTCTTTTACCATATCTCTACCCATTAGTGTATGATGGGTTTGGGTAGCGGCCAGTGGGTAAGTGCCTAGCGATGCGGACATGGATACTCCTGCTGCGCTGTATGTTGTGTGTCCGTCTAGTAGTTGGGTAAGTACGAAAGCGTTCGCACCATTGTCAGTTATTCCTTTGTTTATACCTTGTTTTTTACCGTATCCTAGTGCTACGCCAAAAGTACCTTTGGGTTGTCCTGGTTGTGCGAATACTGGTAATTTCATTTTTTTTGCTCCTACGGTTAATTCTACTAAATCTGCTGGCGACTCTTGTCCTATGATGGTGTTGAAGCCTTTTGTTAGCATATCCTGTGGGTTCATGGTGATATAGTTATCCCACGTAACTTTGGATATTGGATCTGGTAATTCTTGTAAAAATGGGTTGGCAGTTTGATTTCCTACTCCTATTCCTACTTTTTCGTATACGAATACTTCCATTCCTTTTGCAGCAGCTGCAGCGGCTATTATTGCTACTTCTGCGTTGCCTGTATTAGATGTTTTGGTAGTGGTTGGTAGTATTGCTGTAAGTGCTTTTTCGGGTTCTTGTGTAGCTATTTTATCGGCTTTACGTTCTGTTGTTGCCTTATTTTCTATTTCTGTACTTACTACTCCATCGTATATGGCTTTATTCCAGCTAGCAGCTACTGGTGAGTTTGCTTGTAGGTACGTATAATAATCTTCGTTTATTCCAGCCCATTTTAGTAGGGAACTTTGTCCTTGGCGGGACTGAAATAATGGTTGAATAGTAGGTTGAGCTAATGTAAGTACGCCTTTTTTAGGTAAAAAATCATTCCAAGACTCTAAATAATGGTGGTCTGGAGCTATGAATTTACAAAGACTAGACGTTTCGGTTGGGTTTACTTCTATTGCAATGGTAGGAATATTCGCTATAGCTTTTGCAAATTTATCTCCTTCTGGAAGGGTATACACTGGGTTTGCACCATAGAATATGATTGCTCCAGCGTTTGAAGTATTTGCTATTAATTCTTTTACTTCTTCGGCTGTACCTTGTTTTGTATATAAAGGGATATTAAAATCAATCGTAGTACCATAGCTACCTATAGCCTGGTTGATTTGATTCACTACTATTTGTACATTTACATCGTTTACACCACATACTACTACTGCTTTTCCTTTTGCTGCTAATAATTCTGCTGCGATAGCATCTATTTTAGTGTCTTTTCCTGGTATATAGCTGCTTGCTTGCCCTTGTACTGCTTTTAGTAAGCCTAATGCTGCAAGTCCTAATTGGGAAGGTTTTACGGGTATTCTTAAATCTGCGTTTGAGCCTGTGAGTGATAGTTGTGTTTCTATTTGTATATGACGGCTCATAGTAGGGTTTTCTCTACTTACTTTACGTACTTTGGCATATTGTACGGATAATTCTATCGGAGAAAGCCAATGGGCTAAAAAGTCTGCTCCAATACTTACAATAAGTTCTGCATTTTCTAAATTATAACTAGGGATATTTGCTTTTCCCATCGTTGCTTCATTAGCGGCTATCATCGCAGTGAAGGATAGTGCGTCGTATTGAATTAGTTTAGTAGTAGGGTATTTCTCACTAAAAGCTGCTATTACCTTTTTGGTAGTAGGCGATATGATAGTAGGTGAAACAATGTAGATAGGCTTACCTGCTGCATTTGCTAGTGCCTGTGTTACTTGTGTATCTAGGGTATTCCAGTCAGTAGCTTTGCCTGAAAGGGTGGGTACTTGGTAGCGTTTTGTATCGTACAGTCCTAGTACAGAACCTTGCACACGTGCGCTAGTTCCTCCTTTGGTGATGGGACATCTATCGTTTCCTTCTATTTTGATGGGTCTTCCTTCTCTTGTTTTTACTAAAACGCTACAGAAATCATAGCCATCGTAAAAGGTAGAGGCGTAGTAATTTGCGACTCCTGGGGTAATACTTTCTGGTTTTGTTACGTAAGGGATAGATTTCTTTACAGGAGTTTCACATGATGCAAGCGTAGCTGCAACGGTGCTAAAACCCAAGAATTTTAAGAAATCACGACGATTAGTAGATGTTTTATCTAATTTATCACCGCTTAAAAACTCTACCACGTTCAAATCCTCTACGAATTCATTTTGTTGGTGTTGTTGAAATTCTGGGGTATTATTTAGTTCTTCTATTCCTTTCCAATATTTCTTTGTACTCATGATATATAGGGAAATAATATTTTAGTAAAATGATAGTATTAATAATAAATAAGGGTTTAGGATTATTTTAGTAATGGCATTTAGCACATTCTAAACCACCTATTTTTCCTATAGTAAAGTTTTTATCTTTTTTGTACTCATCGGATTTTTTGAACTCTGCGTGCATAGCTGCGTAGTAGTCGTTATCTTTTGTTTGTACGTTGGTTTCTCTATGGCAATTAATACACCAGCCCATGGTAAGTGGTTGTACTTTTGTCACTACTTCCATTTCTTCTATTTTTATTGGTTTGCCATTGAAATCTTTCGATCCGTGGCATTTGTTACATTCTATACCTCCTACTTTTACGTGTTGGGAGTGATTAAAGTATACGTGATCTGGCAATGCGTGTACGCTTACCCATTCTATTGGTTTGCTAGGCTTGTCTACTTTCATTGTTTTGGGATTAAAACCTGTAGCAGCGTATATTTTTCCTATTTCTTCTTTACCGTAGGTAGGTCCTTCTTGTATTTTCATGTGACAGTTGAGACATACACTAGCAGAAGGGATATTTGCGTGTTTACTTTTTTCTACTCCACTGTGGCAGTATTGGCATTGTATTTTATTTTCGCCTGCGTGTATTTTGTGGGAGAACTTGATAGGTTGGGTTGGAGCGTATCCAACGTTTACACCAATTGCTAAACCTGCGTTCCAGCCCATACGAACCACCGAAAGGACTAGTATCACCGAAGCGATAAATAATAATTTACCATTTGCGGAGCGCCATTTATTCCATTTTTGACCTATTGTTAGGTTTTCTTCTACTGGTTCGGGTAGGCCTTGTTTTTCGTTTACTACACTTTGTAGCGATTTGCGGATACTTGCGAGTACTCCTGCTAGTATTGCCAATAGGGCTAGAGAACCGAGTACAATGTAAGTCATTGCGCCTGATTTGCTATCGGATTTTGTGGTAGCTTCTGGTGCTGCTGTAGCTGCTACACCGCCTGTAGCTGCTGGTTTTCCAGCGGCAGGATTAGCAATGTAGGCTAGGATATTGGTGATATCTCCATCAGACAAGGAAGGAAAAGCAGACATTTGCTTACCACCATATTCTTTATAGAGTGCATTCGCATAAGCATCTCCTGTTTTTAGGAATTCACTAGAATTACGAATCCAAGCCGAAAGTTTGGCTTTATCTGGCCAACGAGATTCCACGCCTTGTAGCCCTGGGCCGACCATTGCTTGGTCGGTAACATTATGGCAACCACTACATTTAGAAGTGAATAATTTAGCTCCAGCTGCCGCATCTTGTGCAGAAACGGTAATTGGTACGCTAAATAAAAACGTTAAAAATAAGAGTGCAATAAGGTTTTTTTGGATATATGAAAACATATCTCTGTATATTATGTTATTATTAATCAGTTAATTACGATGTAGTAGTTTTGTTTAATACAACTAGTTGTAAAAGATGCAAAATTAGTATGAATACAATACAAAACAACTAAATAAGTTAATTTTTGTTAAAAAAATACTAATTTAGAATTATTCTAAATTAATGTAGTGTAAGAACTTTTTCTATTTACTTTAATAACAAAAAAAAGCCCTAAATTGTTTTGGTGGGAATAGGTTTTATAATTACTTGATTATCTATGTATTCATATTCATAAATTTTATTATCTATACTAGAAGTAATGTACTGGTGGGTATTTTCATCTTGGTAGAGTATCCCTGTTCCGTTGTCTGTGGCATATCCTTTTATCAAAGTTTGATTGGCTAAAAACTGTTCTATGGCGGGTTTTCTTTTAGGTTCACTGTTTAGATGGGGGCAAAAACTCCCTTTTAATATTCCTAATCCTTGAATAACACTTAACTGTATGGGACGAGCGTCGGATATGCTTTGTTCGTACCAGCAGTTTGCACCTGCACTATTGCCTACTATCAATGTTCCTTTTTGGTAAGCTTCTACAATGGCTTTATCTATTTCTTGGGCTTGCCATATCGCTAGCATATTGAGGGTATTACCGCCAGCGATACAAATTATATCTGCTTGTGCCAAACTTTCGTCCCAAGACACTCGTTGTGAATTAGAGCTTATAGCACATGTACGAAGGGAGTACGGTTTTAGGTCGGCTGCAATAAGGCTATCGTATACTCTATTGATAATATCGGGATTATCGGCAGAGGCGGTAGTGATAAGGCATACTTTGGGGTTGGTTTTATCTATCCATTGGCACAAATATTTCCACTGCGGGATAGTAGGTAATGCACTAAATGCGGCTAGCTTGCGTATAGGGTTTTCGGTACTAAAAACTGGCATTGGTATGAGTAGCACGGAGGTGGCAGCAATAGAAGATTGGCGTAAGAAGGTGCGGCGATTCATGGGTGTTTTATGGTTAGAGATAAATTATTTCTCTTCTTTATACAATAAGCAAGCATCTCCATAGCTCAAAAAACGAAAATCATGGGCGAGTGCGTAGTCGTATATTTCTCTCCATTTTTGCCCTACAAAGGCAGATACTAGTAGTAGTAAGGTGCTTTCAGGCTGATGAAAATTAGTAATCAATTTATCTACTATTTGGAAGGTATAGCCTGGGATAATCATGAGGCTTGTACTTCCTTTGATGGTATCTATGCCTGTCCATTGTACTAGTTCCCATAGGGTTCGTAGTGCGGTTTCGGGGTCGGTATATTCTTGTATGTGTGTGTATTCTAGTTGTTGTATGTCTATATTTTGGAGTCTTTTTCGGTATTCTTTTTGCATTTTACCGCTATAAATATCGATTCCTTTTTCTTGATTTTCTAGTAGTTCGTTGGTGATAGTGTGTGCTAGTAGGTAGATACTTTCGAGGGTACGGGCTACGGTTGTACCTACTGCGGTGACGGCTTTTTTATGTTTTTTTGCATAGATAAGCATTTCCAACGTGTGTATGGGTATGCTTATTTGTTCGGCGTGCATGGTATGTTCTTTTACCAATTCGGCTTTCATTGGCTGGAATGTACCTGCTCCTACGTGTAGTGTGATTTTTTCGAGGTGTACGTCTTGTTTTTTTATTTGTTGTAAAAGCCCTTCTGTGAAATGCAGGGAGGCTGTTGGTGCGGCTACCGATCCTTTGTGTTTTGCGAATAGGGATTGATAAGCGGTTACGTCTACGCTTTCTGCTTCTCTTTTTATGTACGGTGGAAGTGGTATTTTTCCTGTTTTTTCTAGTATTTGGTAGAAGGAAAGAGTATTTTCTGTCCAAGTGAAGAGAAGGGTAAATTTTTCAGAATTTGGTTCTGTTTTTTCTACTTGCAGGGTGTGTTCGTTGTAAGCGAGTTGTAGTGCTTCTTCTTTCCATTTTTTGGCATTCCCTACGAAACATTCTACTAGGGCGCTACCTGGTTTTTCCTGTTTTATTTGTAGGCAGAATATTTCTATGGTAGCGCTGGTACTATTGGTGAATAGTAGTCTGGCTGGCACTACTTTGGTTTCGTTTACTACGAGTATTTCTCCTTTGGTAAAATAAGTGGGGATAGTATCAAATAGTTGGGTATTTATTTCGCCATTTTTGTAGATAAGCAGTTTACTATCACAACGATTAGGAAGTGCATAATAGGCTATTTTGCTATCTGGTAGTTCATAGTTATAATCTTTCTTTTCTAACATAAAATAGTAGGGAGGTTTTTTTTAATTTAATTCTATCATTTTTAAGGCAGTGATGGCAGCTTCTATTCCTTTATTTCCGTGTTTTCCGCCTGCTCTATCTTGTGCCTGCTGGTTGGTAAGTGGGGTAAGTACGCCAAATATGAATGGCATGGAAAAATCTATATTGAGCTGTGCAAGACCGTTGGCTACGGCTTGGCATATAAAGTCAAAGTGTGGGGTTTCGCCTTGTATCACACAGCCGATGGTAATGACTGCGTGCGGGGTATATTTCATAGCGGCTAATTTTGCTCCGTATACTAGCTCAAAAGAGCCTGGTACATTTATTATTTCTATGTTACTAGCAACGATACCGCTATCTAGTAATGCTTGTATGCAGGCATCTTTTAGGGGGTTTGTAATGAAATCGTTCCATTCTGCTACTACAATACTTATTTTTTTTGTGGCTACATTGGCGATCGGGTAAGCAGTGATAGCGGATAAATTTTGATTGGAAGAGGACATTATAATAGTATTTTTTTATTATTTTTTTAAAATAGGGTATCTAGTGTGTCTATTATTTTTTTAATAAACAATACCAAAAAGGAGCATATTAGGTATATTTTTCTACGTCTGTGGCTTCGATAGTCGCTCCACTGAGTATGATAAGTCGTTCTACTACATTGCGTAGTTGTCGTATATTGCCTGTCCAGTCGTAGTTTTGTAATGCTATGATGGCTTCTGGGGTAAACAATTTTGGGCTAGTACCGTAATCTTTACCTATTAGTTCATTGAAATGATTTATGAGCAGTGGAATATCTCCTTTTCTATCGTTTAGGGAAGGTACTTTGAGTAGTATGATACAGAGCCTATGGTATAAATCTTCTCTAAAATTGCCTAATTGGATTTCTTTTTTCAAATCTTTGTTAGTAGCTGCTATTACTCTTACATTGATGGTAATTTCTTTTTCGCCACCTACTCTGGTTATTTTGTGTTCTTGCAACGCTCGTAGTACTTTGGCTTGTGCGGAGAGGCTCATATCGCCTATTTCGTCTAGGAATATAGTTCCATTATCTGCTAATTCAAATTGTCCTTTTTTTTGTTTTATGGCGCTTGTGAATGCTCCTTTTTCGTGTCCAAATAGTTCACTTTCTATTAGTTCAGAAGGTATAGCGGCACAGTTTACTTCAATGAATGGTTGGTTGCTTCTATTTCCCTGCTCGTGTAGGGCGTGTGCTACTAGTTCTTTTCCTGTGCCGTTAGCGCCTATGATGAGTACTCTGGCTTCGGTAGGGGCTACTTTGGCTACCATCTCTTTTAATTCTAGGATAGGATTAGACTCTCCTACCATGTCGTATTTTTGGGATAGTTTTTTCTTTAATGTTTTATTTTCGGCTACTATGATGGATTTATCGAGTGCATTTTTCACAGCGATAAGGATTCTATTCAAGTCCAATGGCTTGGCTATGTAGTCGAATGCGCCTATCTGGATACAATTCACGGCGGTTTCTATGTCTCCGTGTCCAGAAATCATAATCACGGGTGGCATTATGTCCAATGCAGCTAGTTTTTCGAGTACTTCTATACCGTCCATTTGTGGCATTTTTATATCACAAAACACGGCATCAAATGCCGTGTTTTGAATACAATGAATACCTTTCATGCCGTCTTCTGCTACTTCTACTGCGTATCCTTCAAACTCTAGTATATCTTTTAGAGAATTACGGATACTACGTTCATCGTCAATGACTAATATTTTTTTCATTTCGATTAAAATGGTAAATCGTCATCGTTAGATGCAGAAGGCGTAAAATTTGGGATAGCGGTAGCTGGGATATCGGCTGCGTTAGCAGATCCTGGTGCAGTTTCTAATCGTTCTATTTTCCAGGCTTTGATATCGGAATACCATTTGCCGTTGTACTCTCTAGATGCTACGTCAAAGCCTACATTGAGGGTGCTTCCGACTGGGTAAGCATTTAGTTGATCGATTAAATCTCCCCATGCGGTGAAGCATACTTTTTTGGGATAAGCATCATTGGTTTCAATGACGAAGTCTTGTTTTTTCCACTCTTTACCAGAAGCTGCTGCTTTACCGGATTGTTCGGCTAAAATGTCTGTTAGGCGACCTGTGATTTCTAAGCTCATATAAATTATATTTTAGGCTACAAAAATACATTTTTTTTATAGTAAAAAATAAATTTCTATTTTTTATTTGAATTATTTTTATGCGAAGATAAAATTAAAAATAGGGTGTTTTTTTAACAAACAGTAATCATAAAGTAATGTATAAATTATATATTATAAACTATATAAACAAATAAATACATTTCATATCTTCTAAAAAACTAAACAAGTGGCAAAATTTGTTATTGTGTAAGCTATTTCCTTGCCGCATCTTTGCACCATCAAAATAACACAATGGAGGTAGCCGAAAATCCAGATTATACAAGAGTAGGCATTTTATTTTATTTATTTAATTAGTATGATTTCTATCAAAAGTATTGCAACAAGTATTTTAATATTCTCTAGTTTATCTTTACAAGCGCAAATAGAGAAAAGGACTTTAACTACTGAAATACAAACAGGTTTTGGAAATGATTTTCCTACAACAGCACAAGATTATTTAAAGCAAGATGCGCAACAAGCAGGAATTTACCCCGCTATTTCAGCAACATCTTTTAACAGAGGATACTCATTATCTGCAAATATCAATAAATACGTTCATGATTTATTTTCTATTGGAGCTAGAGTTTCATTTGCATCTAAAACCTATGAAGTAGATGCTGTAAATTATAATCCTATAAGCATTACTACCACAAGTAAGGTAACTAATTATAGAACTAGAATAATGGCTCGTGGTGTATTTAATATAGTAAATATTAATAAATTTCAATTATATTCTTCTGCATCTTTTGGGTTAGGGATTCAAAGTTTGACAAAACCAACCGTATTATTTCCAAACGCATCTTCCACAAAATATAAAACATCTTTGTTTCCTACTTATTTTGTAAGTTTAGGGAGTAGTTATTTTATTACTCAAAAATTAGGTGTAAATGTTGAAGGAGGAATTGGAGAAGATATGCTAATAAATGTTGGATTAAGTTATAAGATTAATTAGGCATAAATCTATTATTCATAAATAAAATAAATACTCAATGAACCAAAACGACGACAACCATGAAAGCCTTTCTCTACCAAGTGTAAATACTAATACCCTAATTAATACTACTATTGAACCCAATGAGTTCTATTCTTTTATTTTCCTACTTCCTGAACTTATTGTGCAGGAAGTAGGAAATTTAGTACTCTACCCGATGATTTTTGTACTATGTTTATAATCAATTGTTTTAATTTCCATGATTGTTTCAAATTTTTGTATCCACTTATCTAATTCTGCAA
>JAYUJA010000085.1:0-6571 GCA_043765495.1 Bacteroidia bacterium | reverse complement strand
TTATCTAATCCAAAAAAAAGGTTTGTCTTCTGCTGAAATATGGCTAGGGATATGATTTTCTAATTCTTCTTCTATGGCTTCTAATCGTAAATATTCTTTTTTCATAGCTGCCATCCCTATTTCAAATTCCTCTCTTGTATCATAAGGAAAATTACTATTCAAAATAGAAATTTTTTTTGCTTCTTGGGTGTAATAAGCTTTTTCTTCTTCAGTAAGCGTATTTAACTTTCTTTTTTTATATATTATTCTTGTATAGGTTGTTCCTAATCTCACACACATATCTTCGAATCTTTCTCCTATGGAAAAATCATACTTGATATGAAATCCTGTGTCTCTTACTTCATGTATCATAATTTGGTGGAATGAATCATTGGTTAATAAAAAATAAACTCTATGCAAAGATACAAAAAATAATACGTAATTGCAAGATGTAAAGCTATATAACAAAACAAGTTACTACTTTTTCTCTAAAAATGGATAAAAAAGACTACTATTCGAATTATTGTTATAGGGATTGGTTGTATGCTTCTGGATTGGATCTCAAAGCCCTACTTTTTCTCTAAAAAAATTAGTGGGGAAAATTTCCCCACTATAATTTTTAGTGTTTAAATACAACATAACAAAAAGAAATTACCATTATCTATAAAGTAAATAGAATTATTAAACCTACTAGTGCTGTTAATTTTTAATTTGAAGTTAGAACTTTCTTCTACCTTTGTATATTGAGTATAATGTACTGTAAAACTTATTTCAGCAGTACTGTTTATTTCGTGTTCAAAATATAGATTAGAAATTAATATCCAACAAAAAGCTGCTTTCTTGTAATTTCTTGTATTTCATTTTATTAAACTTAAATAGCTTGGCAGGTCGTCCAGTTTTTTGAGGTGAAAAATTAGCTGTTTCTTCGATTATCCCAAAACTTAATATTTTCTTTCTAAAATTTCTGCGATCTATTTCTTTTTCTAAAATAGTACAATATAAATTTTCTAATTCGGAAAATAAAAATTCTTTGGCAAGTAAGTCAAAACCGATTGGTTGGTAAGTGAGTTTATTTTGAAGTCTTTGAAGGGCTTTTTGGAGTATTTCATCATGGTCAAAAGCTAGTTTTGGTACTTCTTTAATAGGAAACCATCGTGCATCTTCGGCATCAGTATCGGCTTTCAGAACAAGTGTACTAGAGTTTACCAACGCAACATACGCAACAGAGACCACTCTGAACCGAGGGTCTCTGCTGATACTATCACCAAAAGTATAAAGTTGTTCTAGGTAATTCACTTGTATGCCTGTTTCTTCTTGTAATTCTCTGTTTACTGCTTGTTCTAAAGTTTCGTTATCTTTTACAAAGCCACCAACTAATGCCCATTGATTCTTTAATATTCCAAATTTTTGTTTAATAAGTAATACATTCAAGGTATTATTAGCATAGCCAAAAACAATTGCGTCTACTGCTATTTTGATATTTTGATTTAATTTCATAGCTATTTTATCCACACCAATAGATTATTGTTTTATAAACTTTAATACTGGAGAGTTAACACTGTTTTGTAACGAAATAAAATAAGCGCCTGTTGCTAGGTTTTGTAGAGATATAGAAACGCTATTCGTAGTAGTAGGTACTAATTGACTTACTACTATTTTGCCTACTACATCAGTCACTAGGATAGTAGAATTAGCTGGTATTTCTCTTGTTTCTAGGGTAATAAAATCTTTAGCAGGATTAGGATAAAGCGTTAGTTTAGTAGAATTTGCTTCTTCTATACCCACACTTCCATTATTGGTACAAAAATTATGCGTAACAGAAGCACCAAACTGCCCCCCTGTACCGATAGTTTGTCCATTAGGTCCTTTGAAAGTATATGATCCTTGCCCATAGTTACAGCAAATACCGTCTGGTTGTGAGCCACCTTCTGGTGTATCGTAGATGATTAATTTATAACATCCATTATCCAAACATACTGGAATATCGTAGGTAGTAGCACTTCCTAGCGTCCCAACTGGTAGCTCGTATATGACAGTATTCGCAGTATTGAATATTTTGAAAGAAGTTTCTTCGCCATAGTTATCCGTAGTGATAGATAGTATGTGTTCTAATCCTGACCCTTTCGTGAAAGCAAAAGAAGTGGTGTTATTTGCTGTATTTTGGTCAGTATTACCGTTAGGGCTACCTAACTGTACAGAGTAGGTATGTGGACCATTAGAAGCAGTTACCGCTGGCAAATTAACTACTGCATCAAAACCACTTGCTAGGCTACCTGTCCAGTTATACGTTTGCCAAAGTCCTGCATCTATTTTATATTTTATAGCCAGCGAGGTGACAGTATTAGTACCTGTATTTTTGATGCTTACAGCTGGGTTGATAGAAGTGCCACACTCATTACTGAATATATTTTGTATTTCTACTGCTTGTACGTCCCAAGCATATAGTTGAGATGGACCACATACATTGGTAGAAGTAGTTAATGCTTGGTAAGAATTTGCTAATACACTTCTCATTTTCGTTTTTTGCCCTTGGGTAAACATCCAAAGGTAATTGTCCCCTGAATAATCCATATAATTCATGAACATAATACCTGGCGAGTTAGGACTACAAGCATCTACTAACGGGAAAGATGGACTGGCAAAGCTAGAGGTTTGATCGGCTTGGTTAGGAGTATCTGCTATATTATCACTTCCAGAGCAAGAACCTCCATCATCTCCCCATATATGGGTATTCAATCCAAAAAAGTGTCCTAATTCATGTACTAATGTTTTACCTTTATTAGCTTCTGGGAGTAAAGTCCCTACTCTACCAAAAGCGTTGTAAGTAACGGCTGGCCCTACCATAGAGCTTAAAGCGCCAGTAGTCAATGTTATTCCATATACTCCTGATAGGTTTCCTACCCATATATTAATATATTGATTTTCTGGCCAAGGGTTCGCACCTCCTGAACTATTTTAACGTATATCATCATCGCCATTAAACATAGTAGTATTAGTTTGTTTACGAATAATTCCAGTAGTAGGATTACCGCTAGGATCTGTAGTAGCTAAACAAAATTGCAATTCACAATCTGCAGCGGTATTTTGCCATACAGCTGGTATGGAACTTACTTGTGCGTGTGCTTTTCGGAAATCTTCATTTAGTACATCTATCTGTGAGCGTACCTGTGCATCGGATATGTTTTCAGTGGCTGTTCTGTATACTACATGCACTACTACGGGCAATGTGATAACAGCTTTATCCATATTTCCGTTGGGATTAGCGGCTATATAAGCGGCTGTTTGTGCTTCCGAATTTAGAAATGTAGTAGCATAAGCTGGGTCGGTTTCCATTTTATGTTTATGATAATCGGTAGTACCGCATTTTTTTCTTATTGTAGACGAAGTAGTTGTTTGTTGAGAAAATCCAAGTGTACAAGCTAGTAAGCTCATACTTAATAGTAGTTTTTTCATGAATACAGTGTATATTTTATTGTAAGTAATGTTCCCTCAAAAATACATTTTATTTTAATAATATTAAAAAAAAATGTATTTTTTGCAAAAAAAAACTCCAATAAGGAGTTTTACACCATTAATAATACATCAATCTTCTTACATCTGCTATGTGTTTTGCATATCTAATTACTTGTCTAGTATAGCCATATTCATTATCATACCATACATATAATACGATATTTTTGCCATCGTCTCCTACTAGTGTAGCTTGGCTATCGTAGATAGAAGCACATGGGTTTCCTACTAGGTCAGAGGATACCAATTCATTGGATATAGCATATTGTATTTGTTCTACTAAATCTCCTTCCAAAGCAGCTTTTTTTAATAAACTATTTACTTCTTCTTTGGTTACTTGCTTTTCTACTTGCATTTTTAGTATGGCTAACGAAACATTCGGCGTAGGTACTCGCACAGCATTAGCGGTAAGCTTGCCTATGAGTTCTGGAAATATTTTGGTCACTGCTTTGGCTGCTCCAGTTTCTGTAATTACCATATTTAGTGCTGCCGATCTACCTCTTCTATATTTAGAATGATAATTATCCAGCAAATTTTGGTCATTGGTATACGAATGTATGGTTTCTATGTGTCCTGCTACGATGCCTAATTTTTCTTTTATCACAGCTAGTATTGGTACTATGGCGTTGGTAGTACAGGAAGCTGCCGAAACTATTTTTTCATTTTTACCGTCAAATTGTTCATGGTTTACGCCGTATACTACATTAGGTATATTGCCTTTACCTGGGGCAGTGAGTAGTACTTGTGTAGCTCCTTTGGCTTGTAAGTGCTTTTCTAATCCATCTCTGTCACGGCTTGCACCTGTATTATCTATGATAAGGGCGTTGTGTATACCATAGCTTTCATAGTCGATAGCATCGGGGCTATTAGCAGATAGCATGTGTACTACTTGTCCGTTTAGTATCAAGCATTTGTTTTCTAAATCCTCGATTATAGTCCCAGCAAAAGACCCATGCACAGAATCGGTACGCAATAACGCAGCTCTTTTACTTATTTCGTTATCAGAATTGCCTCTGGTTACAATGGCTCTTAATCGTAGCTGCTCGCCTTTGCCTGTTTGTGTGATTAGTTCTCTTGCTGCTAGCCTTCCTATCCTACCAAATCCGTATAATACTACATCTTTGGGTACGAGTACTCGCTTATCTTCGCCTATGAAAGTAGTAAGTTGCTGGCTTATAAATTCATTCACACTACTACTCTCTTTTTGATTAATGTACTCCGTAGCAAGTCTACCAATATCTATACGAGCTGGGGCGATGGTCAAGGATAGCATTTGTGTTACTATTTCAGTAGTAAGCTGTATGGTGATATCTTTGGAAAATGTTTGCTGTATTTGATGGTGCAAGCTCAATATTTCACTCACACTTTTATCTACTAATTGGTGGCGAAATAATACTACTTCGATGGAATGTTCAAACCATAGTGTAGATACTGCTTGTATAAAAGCTACTGCTTGTTTTTCGGATTGTAGCCATTCTTTTAGATGGTTTTCATAAGATGGCTTGGTACTAGAAGAAGATAACATAGGCGGAATGATAAATTTAAGACTGACTAATTATAAGGATTGGAATGCTTTATCTACGCTTACTTTTGCTTTCAATAGCGCTCCTATGGCACTTATTACTTGGGCTTGCGTTTGTAAATATTGGGTTTGGGTTTGGGTAAGTTCCATACTAGATCCTACTCCTGCTTTGTATTTTATTTGGGCTTTGTCTACTATTTTTTGGGCTAGTAATAAGTTGTCTTGCTGGCTTTTATATTGTTCTATCGCGTTTACGTATTCTACTTCTGCTTGCTTTTGTTGCATTTTAACGCCTTCTTCCAATTGTTTTTGTACTATTTGTAATTTTTCTACTTCTATTCTTGCTTGTGCTTGTTTATGTTTTTTAGAAAAAGAATCAAATACAGGAATCTTTACTCCTAATCCCCATAAAGTAGTAGGAAACCAACCCGCTTTTTTGAATATAGTTTTAAAATCATTACCTTGATACGTATAAGTGTGGCTAAAATAACCAAATACAGTTGGGTAATATCCTTTTTTTTCTTTTTTAATATTCAACTTCTGTAACTTTAATTGTGTGGCTAGTAGATGGTAGTCAGCATTAGTTTCTATACTAGGTGTAGCTGGCAGTGCTATTTTAATCGCATCTTGTACATTATCTAGCACTTGTATTTCTTTTTCTACGGGGTATCCCATTTGGAATTTTAATAACGATACTGCTACTTCTTGTTGTCGTTTTAAGGCATTTTGAATCGTTTTTTGGTTATTTACTACCAATTGTAGTTGCTCTACATCTGTTTTATCCAAAAATCCTTTTTGCTGTATAATGGTAATTTCATTGAGTGTTTTTTCTAAATTAGCGATAGCTTGGGTAAGTACTTTTTCATTTTCTTTCAATATCATTACTAAATAATACGTACTAGTAACTGCCTCTTTCACTTCTAATTCTGTTTTTTTTACTTTGCCATTCGCAAGCTCTACAAACGATTTTATTGCCTCTAAACCCAATAAATAAGTACCATCAAATATAAGCTGATTGACAGTAATGCTTGCTCTTTCACTAAAATTAGTCCCAAATTTCGCTTGTATGTAAGCAGGATTAGGCGGCTGGTTAGGAAATAAAATAGGAGAAATAAAATTAGGTATAATCTGTACTGGAAGGTTCAAGAAATGTTGGTGTCCGAGTTCCGCATTCACTTGCGGCAATCCTATCGCCTTTATTTCTCCTACCTTCTCCTTCGCTAGATCAATGTCTTTAGAAGAAATTTGTATAGAATAAGCATTTTTTATAGCGTACTCTTTCGCTTGTACTAACGTAAAATTTTCTTGCGCAAAAAGATTACATGGTACTATTAATAACAAATAGGAAATATATTTTAACATAAACGAATAAAAAGATAGGCGGCAAAAGTACAAAAAAGTTTCATCACACGTAAGAATAAAAACATACAATTGTGCGTATTATTTTTGTTCATATTATTTTTATTTATCTCTCGTTGCTATTTATATTTTTTCTATATTTGTCCTTACTAAATTATATTTTTTATGAAAATTAAGTATTCTATGAAAAAAATTACTTTT
>JAYUJA010000084.1:0-2351 GCA_043765495.1 Bacteroidia bacterium | reverse complement strand
GAAAAGAAATAGTACGTTACATCACTATCAAACGATAGTAAATAGTCATAAACTTCATAGTATACCAAAGGCTTCTCGTTATGAGAAGCCTTTTTTGTTTAAAATTATCTTGTTAGGTTTTAGTGTAAATGAAAGGATTAGAATATCCTTTTTGTTTTAATACATTTATTATCTACTTTTGTGGGTTGTTAAAAAATATTTTATATAAATACATTATGGTATATATAGTTCCTACTCCTATTGGTAATTTAGAAGATATTACGTTGAGAGCTTTACGAATATTAAAAGAGGCGAGTATTATAGTAGCAGAAGATACAAGAGTGATAAAGCATTTATTAAAGCAATATGCTATTCCTTATCCAGAGATTATATCTTTACACAATGCAAATGAAAACACGAAAGTAGATTTTATTATACAAAAAATAAAAGATGTGCCAGTAGTAGCGGTTGTGAGTGATGCTGGAACTCCTAGTATCTCTGATCCAGGATATAGAATTGTAAATAGCTGTATTGAGAGTAATATTCCGTTCCAAACTTTGCCAGGAGCTACTGCATTCGTGCCAGCATTGGTGAATTCAGGTTTGCCGACTCATTCGTTTCAATTTGATGGTTTTTTGCCGCATAAAAAAGGTAGAGAAACGCAAATAAAATCGTATCAAAATATAAATCATACGGTTGTTTTGTATGAATCCACGCATAGGATTATAAAAACGCTGCAACAATTTAAGGTTTGGCTGGGAGATGATCGCCTTATCAGTGTATCGCGTGAAATAAGTAAAATGCACGAAGAAACTGTAAGAGGTACGGTAGCAGAAGTACTGGCGTATTATGAAAAAAACATTACCAAAGGAGAATTTGTGATTATATTAGGAGCAGCTAGCAGTTAGATGGATATTAAGAATTATTGGGAACTTGCTTTTGATTTTAAGGCGTTTTTTTTACCTGAAATTATGTGATACTATACCTTGTTTTTTATGTTACCTATATCTTATACTTTTACGAAAGCAGAACGCTTGTGTTCTCCAAAGCTTATTAGTTATTTATTCAAAAAGCCTAACCATAGTTGTTTTTGTTCTCCTATTCGAGCTATATGGAAATTAAACCCTACAGAAGCTACTACTATTCCATTACAAATACTTATATCTGTACCTAAAAAGCAGTATAAAAAAGCGGTGGATAGGAATTACTTAAAACGGTGTATCCGAGAAGCTTTTAGGCTACATAAACACATAGTATACGATACATTAATTACTAATAATCAAAGTATTATACTGACTTGTGTGGTACAAAAACTAGTAGATAAGCCACCTATTACGTATCAATCCATAGAAACTAGTATGGTAGATATTCTTACTTCTATCCATAAACACTATTATATTTCTCATTAAAAACATAGTTATGAAAGAATTTTTAACCCACCCTATTTTTGATATTGTAAGTAGTATTGCCAAAAAGAAAGGAGTAAAAGCCTTTGTAATAGGTGGATTTGTACGGGATATTTTATTAAATCGCCCTTGTAAGGACATTGACATAGTAGTAGAAGGAAATGGGCTAGAATTTGCAGAATTAGTGGCTAATAGTTCCAAATATATTACAGATGTAAAATACTATAAGAATTTTGGGACTGCGATGCTGCGTTTTCAGGATTATGAAATAGAATTTGTAGGCGCTCGTAAGGAATCGTACCAACGTAGCTCCCGTAAGCCGATTGTAGAAAATGGTACTTTGGAAGATGACCAATGGCGACGTGATTTTACTATTAATGCTTTGGCTATCAGTCTAGATGGGAATTATAATTTGGTAGATCCATTTGGCGGGGTGAAAGATTTAGAATCTAAAATAATACGTACGCCACTAGACCCTTCTATTACGTACAGTGATGACCCGCTGCGCATGTTTCGGGCTATTCGTTTTGCTACACAACTGGGTTTTGAGATAGAGGAAAAATCGTTTGAAGCCATTAAATCCAATAAGGATAGAGTAAATATATTATCCATGGAACGCATCATAGAAGAAATAAATAAAATATTGCTAGCTCCGATTCCTTCCGTAGGTTTCAAACTGTTGCATCAATCGGAGTTGTTGGATTTATTGTTTCCAGAAATAACAGCATTACTCGGCGCGGAAATAATAGATGGCAAAGGGCATAAAGATAATTTCTATCATACGCTACAGGTAGTGGATAATATAGCTCCGCATACTACAAACTTGTGGCTACGGTGGGCGGCTTTGCTGCATGATATTGCGAAACCTGCTACGAAACGTTTTGATAAGCAAGCAGGGTGGACTTTCCATGGGCATGAAGATAGAGGAGCAAAAATGGTGCCTCATTTGTTCAAAAAGTGGAAATT
>JAYUJA010000083.1:0-6614 GCA_043765495.1 Bacteroidia bacterium | reverse complement strand
TACAGGTTAGTACTTTTTCTATCTTTGCAGAGAATAATTTATTCATTAGAAAGGCGATTTTAGGTGTTGTTATGAACTACAAAATTAGCCTTTCTTTTTTAATCAACATTTTTTATCGGGTAGAGTAATATAGATAAATACTAGTATTATGAATGTATTAAAAACAACCTATGTGTTGGGAGTAATTTTAGGTATTACCACCAATCTTTCTGCACAAAGTAAATATAGTAATGATTTTTTGACTATTGGAGTTGGCGCTAGAGAGCTATCCATGGGACTAGCCGTAGCTAGCACTACCAAAGACGTGTATGCAGGCTATTGGAATCCCGCAGGGCTAGTACGTCAAAAAGACAACTACCAAGCTGCACTCATGCATGCCAATTATTTTAATGGCATCGCGAATTACGATTATGCAGGTATATCCGCCAAAATAGACGATAAAAGTGCTATCGGATTAAGTATGATACGCCTAGGAGTAGATGATATTTTTGATACTTCGGAACTCATAGACGCCAATGGGCAAGTAGACTACAACCGTATAAAGAAATTTTCTACTACCGATAATGCTTTTATTGTGTCGTATAGTAGGAAATTAAAGCCTAATTTGAGCATCGGTGTAAATACCAAAATCATTTACCGAAAAGTAGGAGCATTCGCCTCTGCATGGGGGTTTGGGATAGATGCAGGCGTACAATATTCTGTAAAAAAATGGCAATTAGGAGCGAATTTGAGAGATATGACAAGTACTTTCAACGTATGGAATTTCAATACACAAAGGCTAGCAGCTGTTTTTCAAGCTACTAATAATGAAATACCTACCAATAGTACCGAGCTTACTCTTCCAAACTTACAAGCTGGGGCAAGCTACGCTACGAACCTTGGCAAAGAGTGGCAAGCAACGGTAGGTGTGGAGCTGATAACCTATTTTGATGGCAAAAGAAATACCTTGTTAAAATCTAATTTTGCAAGTGCAGATCCACGCATTGGAATGGAATTTTCGTACCAAGATAAGGTTTTTTTAAGAACTGGCGTACACAATTTTCAAACATTCGTAACGGATTTTGATGGCAAAAAAAGACTAACCGTACAGCCAACAATCGGTGCAGGTTTTCGCCTTAAAGCGTTTTGTATAGACTATGCTTTTACTAATTTTGGGAATGCGAATACTGCCCTTTCTACCCACACTGTATCCCTAAAACTAGGAATAAACCAACTAGGCACTAAAAACAATGCTACTACTACCAGCAATTGAGCAAGCCATACACGACGGCTATGTACAATGTATAGCGCACGCCACAGCGCCCCTTTTTACCTATAACTACACACCCAAAGCACAATTTGATAGGTACTGGAATGAGGCTACTCTACTATGCAGAGGCTTGATATTAAACGATAAAAAAGAAGTAATAGCTAGGGCTTTTCCCAAGTTTTTTAATTTTCAAGAACATACTATCCACGAGATACCCCATCTACCTTTTGAAGTATACGATAAGCTAGACGGCTCTTTGGGTATTTTATACTGGATAGAGGAGATGCCTTACATAGCCACCAGAGGTAGTTTCAGTAGTGAGCAAGCACTACATGTTACTACTATCTTACATACAAAATACGCGGCTGTTTTTCCTTATCTGAATAAAAAAAATACCTATCTTTTTGAAATTATTTACCCTCAAAACAGGATTGTCGTAAACTACCATACTACCGATGATTTATTTTTATTAGCTATCGTAGATACGCTTACTGGTAAGGATTTGCCGTTAGATACTACGTTAGGCTTTTCGGTAGTAAAACGCATAGATGGGATTAATAATTTGCAACAGTTAATGGATTTGGAAATAGATAACTGTGAAGGATTCGTGATAAAATTCAGTAACGATTTTCGTATAAAAATAAAATTAGAGGAATACGTCCGTCTGCACCGAATCATTACACACATATCGAGTGTGAGTATTTGGGAATGTATGGCACAAAATACGGATTTAGAAGAGCTGATAGCTACTACTCCTGATGAATTTTATACATGGGTAAAAGATACGCAAAAAGCATTACAAATATACTACGACACCATAGAAAATACTGCTAAAAACCTATTCCAATCTTTTGACACTCGCAAGGAAGCAGCTATGTATTACGTACAGCACCAGCCGTATACGCCTGTTTTGTTTGCTATGCTAGATAGTAAAGACTACAGCCCCATTATCTGGAAAATGGTACGCCCTGCTTACGAACGTCCACAAGTATAGTATAGATAGATATATTTAAGGTTTATGCTTTTCGTAAAATTAAATTTGCAAACCTAACTCTGATGGGAGTATATTCATAGTTACCCAATTTCTCTATAAATATTAAACCTATTTACCTATAATAAGCGACAAAATAAATACACTAACAAACTTTTTTCTAGCTAAATTTTCAACTAATGGTATACAGATTAGTACTTTTTCTATCTTTGCAGAGAATAATTTATTCATTAGAAAGGCCATTTTCGATGTTGTTACGAACTACAAAATTACCCTTTCTTTTTTAATCAACATTTTTTATCGGGTAGAGTAATCTTTGCCCCAAGTTTCAAAAATAAACCAAACGTACATAAACCATGAGAACAACACAAGCAGAAGTACTCGTACAAGAGAAATCTTCTAAAAACTTATTAATCATTGGCATCATCAGTATTGTGATGTTTTTTGGTGGACTCACCAGCGCCTACATCGTGTCTATGGGTGCAAAAGGGTGGCGAAATTTTGATATTCCAGCTATCTTTTGGGTTAGTACCATCGCAATATTAATAAGTAGTGCTACAATGGTACTCGCAGTAGAAAGTATCAAGCAAAACAAAAAGAATAATGCTATCGGCTTTCTTATAGCTACTCTTGGGCTAGGAATAGCATTCACGGTATTACAGTTCATGGGGTGGAGCGAACTAGTGGCTAACAATATTACCTTTACAGGAAAAACATCTAGCACCTCCCACAGCTTTTTTTATGGTATTACTTTCCTACACCTATTACATTTATTGTCTGGGATTCTTGCTGTAATCTACTGTATTTTTGCTTTGAAAAAAAATAAATATAGTCCTACTTCCTACAATGGGCTAACTATGTGTGGCATCTATTGGCATTTTTTAGATGTATTATGGATATATTTATTCCTGTTTTTAATCTTTGTAAAATAATACGTACAAAATGTCTATTATCATTGAAAAAGTAAGCAAATTATATGGCATTCAAAAAGCCCTGGACGAAGTAAGTTTTACACTAAATACAGGCGAAATAGTAGGCTTTCTAGGACCTAATGGAGCTGGAAAATCTACCATGATGAAAATAATTACTTGCTTTATCCCGCCTAGTAGTGGGCAGGCAAGCGTATACGGCTATAATGTGTACGACAAGTCCATGGATATAAGAAGGATAGTAGGCTACCTCCCCGAGCATAACCCGCTGTACCTGGATATGTATATTAAAGAATACCTAGAATTCGTAGCAGGAATGTACGGCATTAAAAACCCTACCCAACGCGTAAAAGAAATGATAGATCTAGTAGGATTAGGAGTAGAACAGCACAAGCAAATAGGACAACTATCCAAAGGCTACCGACAACGGGTAGGACTAGCACAAGCCATTATCCACGACCCAAAAATACTCATACTAGATGAACCTACTACTGGGCTAGACCCTAATCAATTAGTAGAAATAAGACAGTTAATACGCAATATTGGCAAAGAAAAAACGGTACTACTATCTACCCACATCATGCAGGAAGTAGAAGCTATTTGTAATAGAGTACTCATCATCAATAAAGGCAAAATAGTAGCCGATGACCTTACTGCAAACCTATCTAAAACCACGCTAAATAAACGAATTGTTACCGTAGAATTAGATAAAAAAGTAGCCCTAGATGTCTTAAAAAATATAATAGGAGTAGAAAAATGTATAGAAACGGCTACCAATACCTACAAAATCACCTCTTCGGCAGATACCGATATACGAGAAAATGTATTCCAATGGGCTATTAGCAACCAGTATAGCATTCTTACACTCACACAACAAGAACAAAATTTAGAAGATATTTTCCAAACTCTTACACAATGATACGCATTACAGAATGCCCAAGAGATGCCATGCAAGGAATTTCCGTTTTTATTCCTACTGAAAAAAAAATTGCTTACCTACAAAAATTACTATCCGTAGGGTTTTCTATATTAGATATGGGAAGCTTCGTATCGCCAAAAGCTATCCCCCAAATGGCAGATACAGCAGCAGTAGTAGAAGCGTTAGATATGAGCAATACCACTACAAAATTGCTGGTAATAGTAGCCAATACCAAAGGGGCAGAACAAGCAGTACAATACGATAAAATAAGCTATATTGGATTTCCATTTTCTATTTCTCCTACTTTCCAACAAAAAAATACTAACGCAACACTAGAAGAAGCATTTCAACGGATTATAGAATTGCAAAACCTAGTGAATCAGCATAATAAACAGTTACAAGTATATATTTCTATGGCTTTTGGCAACCCTTACCAAGATGCATGGAGCATGGATATATTAAAATATTGGCTAGATAAAATAATAGCATTAGGAATAACCAATATCGCACTAGCAGATACCACAGGAGTAGCCAACGAAGCCAGTATCCAAGATATATACACCACTATCCAGCAAGCTTACCATAGTATTCCTATCACAGCACACCTACACAGCACACCCGATACCGCAGCAGATAAAATAAAAGCAGCTATCGAAGCAGGTTGTAAGTCTTTTGATGTAGCTATTAAAGGGTTTGGAGGTTGCCCAATGGCTGCTCATAGCCTTACTGGGAATATTGCCACCGAAAAACTAATACACGTATTGGAATCTAAAAATATACCCTATTCCCTAGATAAGCAAGCATTCGAAGAAGCCTACGATTTAAGCACTACTATTTTTAATACTATAATACCATAACTAATGACAAACGACGACGAAATAGTAAATAAAATAGCACAAAGTGGGTTAGTAAATCTTAATTTAGAAGATTATTACGACAAAACGCCCATTCATATAGTGGATATAGTACATTTTCTTTACGAAGGAGTGATGCTACGCGAGAAATTTTTTAGAGAAACATTGCTAACCTACGATTGGCAGCAGCACCAAGACGCGTATGTAGGCATTGTATGTAGCGAAGAAGCCATAATACCGATGTGGGCATATATGTTATTATCCAATAAGTTACAACCCTATTCCAAACTAATAGTAGCTGGGGATAAGCATACCATAGAAGCGATAATATGGCAAAAAACCTTACAAAACATACCAACAGATGACTATAAAGATAAGCGTGTACTAGTGAAAGGATGCGGAAAAATCCCAATTCCTGCCGTAGCATATACCTATATCAGTAGCTTACTCACACCAGTAGTGAAAAGTTTGTTTTTTGGCGAAGCCTGCTCTAATGTGCCTATATACAAGCAAAAAACTAATTCGTAAATGATCAGTTGAGATATTCTCTTATTATGATACAATATAAATTTTATATAATAGAACGAAGTAACATTAGTTCAAAAATTTATGGGATTAAAGTTATAGAACCATTTAATGCAATTACCTATCTTGGAGGCGAGAACTGGACTTCAGAAATAGTGCAAGATGTAGTTTCAGAAATCAAACAGGTTATAAATGGAGAACTTGAGGAAACTGAATTTTGCGACAATCACGGAGCAATAATCTGTTTAGAAGTTCATAGAGAAGAAACAGATGTCATAGCACTATCCATGCGTGGAGAGGAATTTTTATACTCAATCCCCACCATAGAAATCTTAAAATTGATGGAGGATTTTAGAGATTTCTTAATAAGTCAAGGCGTTTAATCAATTAACTTTAAAACCCCAATAATATACCAATACCAAATTCATCTTCCTACGAGCCTTGCAGTAGTAAGCCTTTTATGGGTCTTACCGAAGATACTCCAACGCCCCATTTTAGATTATAACATTCCACAAAAAAGTAGTTTACTACTTTAATTAGAATAAATAGTGAAATAACACATTATACCATTATCTTCCCAAAAAAACAATCAATACCGATATATCCGAAGGCGATACCCCACTAATACGTGAAGCTTGCCCTAATGTTTGTGGCTGTATGGTAGTAAGTTTTTGTTTGGCTTCGGTGGATAAAGATAACAATTGATAATAATCTATTTTAGTGGGTATTTTTACGTATTCTAGTCGTGTAAGCTTTTCAGCTACCTCGTTTTCTTTTTGGATATATCCTTCGTATTTAATCAAAATCTCGGCTTGCTCTATTACTTCTTTGGATAGGCTTTTTGCATATAAAACCGTACTTTCTTGCTGTTCTAAAATACCATGTATAGTCACTTGTGGGCGGCTAATAAGGCTACTAGCTTTCATCTTTTGAATAATGGCTGCTGTACCTACGGATTCTAAATAAGGATTAACCTGTTCTGGAATTACACTTTCTGATTTCAAAAAATGAACAAAGTCTTTTGTATTGATAATCTTTTTTTCTACTCTATCCAGCCTTTCCTGTGAAGCCAGCCCTAACGTATGCGCCAGTGGTGTAAGCCTTACATCGGCATTATCTTGGCGTAATAGTATGCGGTGCTCTGCTC
>JAYUJA010000082.1:0-2367 GCA_043765495.1 Bacteroidia bacterium | reverse complement strand
TACTAGGGTCGAATATTTGAGGTGGGCAAGGCATGTAAGGTAGTACTTCAAACGCTGGGTTACAGGTAGGAATAGGAGTAGTTCCACAAATGGTAATGTTATGGCAAGTACTATCACAACATAAGGTGATAGGATTCACTACTTTTAAGCATACATAGTACGTACCTGGTGTTGTATAATGGTGTACAGGGTTTTCATCGGTAGAAGTACTTCCATCTCCAAAATTCCAATAATAATTCAACGCGCTACCTGTACTATTATTCTGAAACCATACATCGTTGTTAAGTAAGTTTTGGAAAGGAGTAAATTCTGCATTACAATTCGTTGGTGGGCATTGTTGTACGGTTATACTATCGCATTTTTCACATACGAAAGTACGTTCGTCATTTGGTTCTATGTTGTATACTGTCATGCATACGTAGTAGGTTCCTGGTGCGTAATAGTGATTCACACCATTACCGTTTGCCATACTACCATCTCCGAATGTCCAGTGTACTATTTCGTTAGCTACATTTACGTAGTTGCTACTAAAATGATAGATATTAGGGTCGGTAGAGTTACAAGGATTATTATTTATCGTAAAATCACAAGGTGCTGGTGTAGTAAGGCAAGGATCTATACGTATGTTTACACATTTTTCACAAATCACGGTATAAACGCCATTTGGGTTGAGTATTTTCACTCGTACACATACAGTGTATGCACCTGGTGCGAAGGCGTGGGTGGTATTTTCTCCCATTCCATACGTAGCATCTCCAAAATTCCAATCCACTACTGCACCTACTGGAGCATTCACATCAAAGAAATAGGTAGTTAATCCTGTAGCTGTATCGCAACGGGATTTTGCTATCATTATATCACAGTTGTAGTTATCACAAGGTAATACGGTTATGGTATCGCATTTTTCACAAAGAAATTCATAATAATCACTGCGTAGTGCGCTCACATTCATACATACGTTGTACGTTCCTGGTGTATATTGGTGATTTACGTTTGCTCCTGTACCTGTACTGCCATCTCCAAAATTCCAGCTTACTAGTTGGGAGGAAGTGCCTGTACTGTTAAAGTAGTAGGTATTAGGGTTATTATTGTCACAAGAAGTATGGTCGATAGTGAAGTCACAACTAGGAGGTGGAGGGCACGGTAATACGGTTATGGTATCGCATTTTTCACAAAGAAATTCATAATAATCACTGCGTAGTGCGCTCACATTCATACATACGTTGTACGTTCCTGGTGTGTAGTGATGATCTACATTTGCTCCAACTGCTCCATTACCATCTCCTAAATTCCAAATTACTGAATGGTTTGGATTGTTTGTAGTATTAAAATAATAAGTATTAGGATTAGGAGAGTCGCAAGTAGTATGTTCTATATCAAAATCACAACGAACTTGCTCGCAAGGTTCTATACTTATTTGTGCACATTTTTCACAGATTATAGTATAGTTACCATTATTATCAGCTGTTTTTAATTTCATACATACTGTATGTATTCCTTGTGCAAAGGAGTGATTAGTTAATGCTCCCATACCTGTATTTCCATCTCCAAATGACCAATCTACTTCTGTACCTGCTGGAGCATCACTATTAAATGCATAGGTTACTAATCCTGTAAGTTCATCACAGCCAATTATTCCCATTTTTATATAACACATAAGGGGATCGCAAGGTAATACGGTTATTGTATCACATTTATTACAAACATACTCTGAAACACTATTTCCTATTGGATTGTATATACCCATGCATACTACATACGTTCCTGGTGTATTATAGCGGTGACTTATGTCTGACGAACCTATAACCGTACTACCATCTCCAAAACTCCAGTTTACTGTTTGGTTTGGGCTTGCTGTACCACGAAAATGATAGGTATTAGGATTAATATCATCGCAAGAACTATGGTTAATAGTAAAGTCACAGGTAGGTGGGACGCATGGTAGTACCGTTACAGTATCGCAATGTTCTAGTACTACCGATGCTACGGCGGGGTTTTGGATAGAATGTCCCATTAAACGATAACAAAAAAAGTACGTACCTGGTTGGGTATAGTCGTGTTCTTTTGTGTTGGTGGAACTGTAATTTCCGTCATTTATTTGTCCATCTCCAAAACTCCAATATTCGGTATAGGTTTGATTTTGCGTTACCATGACAGGTTCATGGCTAAAATGGACTAGATATGGGTGCTGCGTATTGCAGCCGTTTTGCTCCCATCTGAAATCAGATTGGGCTTGGGCTTGTGGGGTCATGCATAGTAGCACGATAATCCAGAGTAAAAACTTTTTCATTGTGTGTGAGGTTTTAGTAGGGAATAAATATAATTAATAATTTTTAACATTTTACAAAAGTAGATGAATATTTATAT
>JAYUJA010000081.1:0-6744 GCA_043765495.1 Bacteroidia bacterium | reverse complement strand
ATTTATCGCCACCATACATAGCACGGATTTGTGGAATAGTTACGTGGCTTTCATCTGCTACTAGTAGGTAGTCTTTGGGAAAATAATCTAACAGGCAGAAAGGGCGTTCACCAGGTTCTCTTTTATCAAAATACCGAGAATAATTTTCTATTCCTTGGCAGTAGCCTACTTCTCGCATCATCTCCATATCGTGGGTTACTCTGTCTTCGATACGTTTTTTTTCTAGTTCTTTTCCATTTTTAGAAAAATAATTAATCTGCTGTACTAGGTCGTCTTGTATATCTCGTATGCCTGCTTGTAAGCTTTCAGGGGTAGTCACATAGATGGTAGCTGGATAAAACACCGTACTTTCTGTCGTATTTAATTTTAATAGACTTACATTATCCAATACTTCTATTTCTTCTATTTCATTACCAAAAAAATAAATACGGTATACAATATCTGCATTGGTAGTATACACATCTACCATATCGCCTTTTACTCTAAATTGCCCATGTTTTAGATGTTCTTCGCTACGGCTGTACAACGCTTGTACTAATAAATGCAAAAATCTGTTTTTAGAAATTTTTTGCCCTTTTTGGATAGATACAATATTCGCCATGATATCCGTCGGGTTTCCCATACCATAGATGCACGATACAGAAGATACTACTATTACGTCTCGCCTGCCAGATATAAGCGAAGTAATGGTATTGATACGCATTCTATCTATTTCGCTATTGATGGATAGTTCTTTTTCGATATAGGTATTCGTGACTGGGATATAGGCTTCTGGCTGGTAGTAGTCGTAGTAAGAAACAAAATACTCTACGGCATTGTGTGGAAAAAAATGCTTAAACTCGCTATATAATTGTGCTGCTAATGTTTTATTATGGCTTAATACCAATGTAGGTCGCTGTACTTGTTGTATTACATTGGCTACGGTAAATGTTTTTCCTGATCCAGTAACGCCTAGTAATGTTTGGAATTTTTCTTTGTTTTCTATTCCGTTGGTTAGTTCTTTTATGGCTTGTGGTTGGTCGCCAGTAGGCGAATAATCGGAGATAAGTTGAAAATCCATAATCACTAATAATTTTTTGTTAAAAATAGAATACAAAAGTACAAAAAATAGGGATTGATGCGATACTTTTTTCCTACTATTTATTTAAAATTACACACTCAAATGGACTAAAAATACTATGTTTGCAATTCTATATATAACACATAATTCGCTTATGCAATTACATACTATTGAAACAGGTTATTTTAAATTAGATGGTGGGGCTATGTTTGGAGTAGTGCCTAAAATGCTTTGGAACAGGCTCAATCCTGCCGATGATAACAATCTTTGTACGTGGGCTATGCGCTGCTTATTGCTAGAATATGACAATCGTATTATAGTAGTAGATACTGGGATAGGCAATAAGCAGTCGGATAAGTTTTTTGCACATTACGATTTACATGGTGATGATTCGTTAGAAAAATCGTTACAAGCAAAAGGCGTGCGTATGCAAGACGTTACTGATGTGATACTTACGCACTTACATTTCGACCATGTGGGCGGGGCAGTAAGCTGGAATGCGGATAAAACAGGCTATATTCCTACTTTTAAGAACGCTACTTACTGGACGAATGAAAAACATTATCTATCTGCTATACAGCCTAATAATAGAGAAAAAGCTTCTTTTCTAAAAGAAAATATACTTCCATTACAAGCAGCGGAGCAATTACAGTTTTTAGAAAAATCAAATTTTGGGACTGCTATGGAATTTATTACCGTAAATGGGCATACAGAGTCCATGAGTTTGCCGCTAATCACGTACCAAGGCAATACGTATTTATTCGCAGCAGATTTATTACCATCTTCTTACCATATACCACTGCCATACATCATGGGCTACGACATGCAGCCACTAGTTACCTTATCTGAAAAAGAACAAGTACTACAACAAGCCGTACAAAATAATTGGATAATAGTATACCAGCACGACCCGCATACAGTAGCTTCTAATTTAATACAAACAGAAAAAGGAATACAAGTAGGCGAAAGAATGAATTTTATTTAGTATAAAAGAATAAACAAAAACGGACTCCTGTAATTTAGAAGTCCGTTTTTGTTTTTATTATCTCAAATCGTTGATTTGCACTTTGGGGTATTTTGTAGCATCAAAAATAAAATCTGTATCTGTTATTTTCACATTAGGTACTATCTTTTGAATGCTGTAGGTAAGCGTAGAGCCGTCTTTGTTTTTAATCTGCATTTCTTGCATTTGTTGTTTTGCTTTATTGATAAAGAGTTTTATAATAGAATAACTTTTCTTCTTAGGCACTAATGGGTACAATTCAATGTAATCGCAAAGAGTGTTGTTGTTCTTTTCTTCTTTCATGTATTGTGCTTTGAACTGTTTTTTATAGATAGAAAATATATTCGTCGGAGATAGGGTATTCGCATCTTCTACGTAATCGTTTATTTCTACTTCATTGTCTGCTTTTAGGTATCGCCATATAGTTTTGCCATCACAATAGATAACTTGATCGCCCATATCCATTCTGAATTTATTATTGAAAGTAAGGATTTTCCATTTTTGTGGAGCAGGCATTCCAATAGCTTTTGCTGCTGTTATAAAATTTAATTCTATTTGAGTAGCTCCATTTTTTTTAGTTTGAGCGCTTACATTGTCCAGTATTTTTATGGCTTTTGCATCGGTTTGAGCGATAGTGTTATACATTGGTATAAAAATAAGACTTATCAGCAATAAGATAGACTTCATAGAGTTTTTTGTTTTTAAGTAGATAAAAGATATATTTTTTGTTTTACAAATAGTATTCCAAAAAATCATTTTAGTAGTTTGTTTTTATTGAAAAAAGCCAATTATAGCAATATAAGACTATAATTGGCTTTTATTTATTACTTGAACTTACGAATTAATTTAATCAATAACGTATATTTTACGAGTATATGTTTTCTTATTAGTAGAAATATAGACATAATAAATTCCTTTTGCCCATTCCGAAGTATATATCGTTTGTTTGTTGAAAATATCGTTTTGTTGGATAAGACGACCTAGTACATCTTTGATAGTTATAGTAGCTTCTCCGTTTATTTCTACAGTAAAATCATTACTAGTAGGATTTGGGTATATACTTATTGTAGTATTGTTTACTTCTTCTATACCTAAAACACACGCATTGCCACCGTTCACCCATCTAGTTTGTGTATAAGTTTGGCTACATACATTGTTATCTTTTTCTTGTATTTGAGACACATTATCATTGCAACTTGCATCTCCTGTTGTTTGCCAATTTGCTACCATATCGCACGCATTACCACCGCTTACCCATCTAGTTTGTGTATAGGTAGGGCTGCATACATTGTTATCTTCTTCTACTGTTTTATTTACACAATTATTACAGTTAGTAGTACCATTTCCTACCCAGTTAGGTGAAGTAGTACACGCATTTCCGCCATTTATCCAGTGGTTTTGGTTATACGATGGAGAGCAAGGATTATTATCTTTTTCTTGCATTTGACTGATACAATTATTACAAGCTGTGATTTCGTTCGATATCCAGCTAGGTGTAGTAGTACATGCATTTCCACCAGTTGCCCATTGGTTTTGGTTATACGATGGAGAGCAAGCATTGTTATCGGTTTGTTGTACTTGGCTTACACAATTGTTACAAACTGCATCGCCATTACTTACCCAATTAGGTGCAGTACTACATGTATTTCCGCCATTAGGTGAATTTGTCCAATGTGTTTGATTGTAAGTTGGGGAGCAGCTATTAATATCCCTTTCTTGGTATTGGCTGATACAGTTATCGCATCTTACAATTTCGTTAGGAAACCAAGATGGTGTAGTACTACACGCATTTCCGCTATTTATCCACTGGTTTTGGTTGTAAGATGGGGAGCAAGCATTGTTATCAGTTTGTTGTATTTGGCTTACACAATTATTACAAACTGCATCACCATTGCTTACCCAGTTAGGAGTAGTAGTACACGCATTTCCGTTATTAGGTGAATTTGTCCAATGTGTTTGATTGTAAGTTGGGGAGCAGCTATTAATATCCCTTTCTTGTTATTGGCTGATACAGTTATCGCATCTTACAATTTCGTTAGGAAACCAAGATGGTGTAGTAGTACATGCATTTCCACTATTTATCCATTGGTTTTGGTTGTAAGATGGGGAGCAGGCATTGTTATCGGTTTGTTGTACTTGGCTTACACAATTATTACAAACTGCATCGCCATTGCTTATCCAGTTAGGGGTAGTAGTACACGCATTTCCGTTATTTATCCACTGGTTTTGATTATACGATGGTGAGCAGGCATTATCATCTTTTTGTCGTATTTGGCTTACACAATTGTTACATACCGCGTCACCATTGTTTACCCAATTAGGTGTAGTAGTACATGCATTTCCGCTATTTATCCATTGGTTTTGATTATACGATGGTGAGCAAGCATTATTATTGGTTTGTTGTACTTGGCTTACACAATTGTTACAAACTGCATCGCCATTGCTTACCCAGTTAGGGGTAGTATTACACGCATTTCCACCATTTATCAATCTGGTTTGTATATAAGAAGGGCTACAAGTATTATTGTCAGTTTGTTGTATTTGACTGATACAATTGTTACAAGCTGTATCTATGTTTATCCAGTTTGGTGCAGTAGTACACGCATTTCCGCCACCAGATGAATTTACCCAATGTGTTTGATTGTAAGTTGGGGAGCAGCGATTAATATCTCTTTCTTGGTATTGGCTGATACAATTATTGTATCTTACAATTTCGTTAGGAAACTAAGAAGGTGTAGTAGTACATGCATTTCCGCTATTTATCCATTGGTTTTGATTATATGATGGAGAACAAACATTGTTATCGGTTTGTTGTACTTGGCTTACACAGCTGTTACATACAGCAGCACTTTGATTCACCCAATTAGGAGTAGATTGACTTACAATATTTACAGCATAAGAATATTTGTTTCCATTAGAATGCCAGCATAGGTTAGGACAATTATAATCTTCTATAGCATAAAACTGAAATGTGATAGGAGAACTTTGGTCACCTAGATTACAAGTTCCGCCACATACATCTACTAGATCTACCCATGCACGTCTGAAAGCTACTGTTTGCCCTTGTGCGAATAGTGCTTCGTAGTTTTTTGTACTATTAGCATCGGTACTTATTAGGTTTACTTGTATGGGTCTTACGGTAAGGATAACTGGATTAAATGGGTCGGTAGAGTATTCTCCTAAAATAGATTGAATAGGGTCGGCATTATTTTCAAATTGTATACAAGCTGGTATACTTATTTTATATTTACCTTGTATGTTCGGATATTCCGATCTTTGCCAGTTAGATAGATTGTTTGAACTTGTTCCACCCCCTACTTGTATCTGGAAAGATTGCCCTACGTTTTGTGTAGCAGCAGGAGCATTGGTATACGTTTCCCAGTACCAACCACCATTTCTTTGCGTATTTTCTATTGCGTTTATTGCAGGGCTTGGGTTATTATTAGCATCTGCGTAGGTAGCAGAGGTAGACCATATATTCCAGGTAAAATAATCGGTACTAGGATAGTCTACATTACAATAGCAATGGTGTGTAGGTACGTTGATTTTGTAGCTAGTATTTGCTGGCACGTTTGTAATAGTTACATAAATGGTATTCATTACTGGTTGTTGGCTATTGCCGCATGGGAAGCTGATAGCAGTACCATTTGCTAACTCTCTTGCCCACACATCGCCAGTGATAGAGAAAGTAATAGGATTATTGTTATTATCTACTACTTGTATTTCATTGGTATACATAGCGGAATAGGTATTAAATGCTCCTATTTTTACTATTACATTGGTAGCGCTTCCACCGCCTGTATTGTTTACTAGTACTTGTCTATTACTGTTACTGTTTTTAGCACAAGCACGATTTTTATCGAAATCATCTATGCTTATAGATAATTGTAAAGTAGGGTTTGTATTATTACACGCATTTCCGCCATTTACCCATCTAGTAGTATTAAAAGAAGGGCTGCAAGGAGTATTATCTTTTTCTTGTAGTTGAGATACGCTATTATTACAAGCAGATACGTTATTACTTACCCAGTTCGGAGTAGTCGTACAGTTGCTTCCGCCAGCTACCCACCTTGTTTGGTTGTAGGTAGGGCTACATGGAGCATTATCTTTTTGTTCTATTTCATTGGTGCAATTATTACATCTGCTTGCACTAGTTGCCGCCCAGTTTGGAGTAGTATTGCACACCCTCCTGTGCCATAACGCCACATAGCGCCCGTCCAGCCGCAGCAAGTACCATCGTTATTATTCCCTGTTCCATACTCATTAAACATGTAGGTATAGCCACCAGTAGTCATATTACTCAATGCGCACACTTGTCCACCTGGTCGGTTGGTGGCGGATTCTATTCCTCTATTGTTTTCGTCTCCTACGTAGGAGTGTCCTTGATTAATACCAGAAGCATTATCTATGGCTACCCATTGATTATTAGCGATGTCTACTCTACCCGATGATTTTTGTACTATGTTTATAATCAATTGTTTTAATTTCATGATTGTTTCAAATTTTTGTATCCACTTATCTAATTCTGCAATTAGTATTGTTTCTTGTTTTCTAAATAGATCTCTGATTATATCCATTCTTTTCCGAAAAAAACTTTTTGCTTTATACTGGTGCTTTTTAGTAGGTATTTTCTTTGTTTTTTTGTGATATTCCAACCCTACACTAGTACAAATAGCAAATG
>JAYUJA010000080.1:0-28101 GCA_043765495.1 Bacteroidia bacterium | reverse complement strand
TAAGGTATCTTTATTGAAAATCTGCTGTATAGTGTCGGGTTGGGCATCTCGGTGGGCTTCCAAGTCATGCAATATTTCGTTTGCTTTTAGTAAAATAGACAGCGGCATTCCTGCCATTTTTGCTACATGGATTCCAAAACTGTGTTCGCTACCGCCAGGTTGTAACGTCCTTAAAAATACTATTTTGTTTTGAATTTCTTTTACACTTACATGGTAGTTTTTAATGCGATCTAGTGTAGCTTCCATGGCATTTAATTCATGGTAATGGGTGGCAAAGAGTGTTTTGGCTTTATAGGTATGTTCGTGAATGTAGTGTGCGATGGCGTAAGCGATAGATATACCGTCGTAGGTACTTGTGCCACGTCCTATTTCATCTAATAATACGAGACTCCTGTCCGATAGGTTGTTCATGATACTGGCTGTCTCATTCATTTCCACCATGAAAGTGGATTCTCCTGACGAGATATTATCCGAAGCTCCTACTCTGGTAAAAACTTTATCTATAATACCTATTCTAGCTGACTTTGCTGGTACAAAACTTCCTATTTGCGCCATCAATACTATCAAAGCTGTTTGGCGTAACAAAGCAGACTTACCTGACATATTGGGCCCTGTAATCATTCTTATTTGCTCGGTAGTAGTATCTAGCCATATATCATTAGGAATGTAAGGCGAATCTATGCTCAAGTATTGTTCAATCACTGGGTGTCTACCTGCTTTAATATCTATATCCAAAGACATATCTACTTCTGGGCATACGTATTTTTCTTTTAGGGCAATAGTAGAAAAAGAAACCAACACATCTAGGCGAGCAACATTACTGGCATTTTGTTGCAAACTGGGTATATACGTATTTATACTTTGTATCAATTCATTGAAAATTTGCATTTCTAACACTAACATTTTTTCTTCTGCCCCTAGTATTTTTTCTTCGTATTCTTTCAGTTCTTCTGTGATATACCGTTCTGCATTCGCCAATGTTTGTTTGCGAAGCCAGTGGATAGGTGCTTTATCTTTATGGGTATTGGTTACTTCTAGGTAATAGCCAAATACGTTATTCATTCCTATTTTCAAAGAAGTGATACCAGTGGCTGTAATTTCTTTTTGTAAAATTTTTTCTAAATATTCTTTTCCATTACGGCTTATTTCTCGCAATTCGTCCAATGCGGTATGTACACCATCTTGGATAATAGTTCCTTTTATTGCCAAAGCAGGCGGATTATCTACTAATGTGCTGCTTATAATGTGGATAAGGGTTTCGCAGGGTTGTAATTGTTCTTTTATTTTTTGTATAGATAAAATAGCAGTATCTGGCAAAAGATCTTTTATTTCTTTTATTTTTTGTAAGGAATGTTGTATACTCAATATTTCCCTAGGCTGTATTTTTCCCAAAGCAGATTTGGTTGTCAGTCGTTCTAAATCCGAAATACCGTGTATGTGTGCTTTAATAGCCGCCGCAATGTCTATATTTTCATAAAAAAACTGTACTACGTGTTGCCTTTCTTGTATTGCTTTTACGTCTTTCAGTGGTAGTACTATCCATTTTTTTAGTAGCCTTGCACCCATATTCGTTTGTGTGACATTGATAGCGTCGAGTAAGCTTCTGCCGTTTTCTTGTAATGGTGTGATAAGTTCTAGATTTCTAATCGTAAACCTGTCTAGCCATACGTACCTACTTTCATCTATTCTGGATAGGGTTCTTATTTGCTGCTGGCGTTGGTGCTGTTGGGTTTCATTTATATAATACATACACACCCCTGCGGCGATAGTTGCCATCTCCCATTCTTCTATACCAAAGCCTTTGAGATTACTGGTTTCAAAATGACGCAATAAAGTATCTTTCGTGAATTTGGATTCGAATATCCAATCTTCTAGTACGAACCAGCACCATTTCTTACCAAAAAGCTCTTCCATAGTCGTTTTTTTGCCTCTTGCGATTAGTACTTCACACGGCTGGAAACTTTGTAGTAGCTTATCTACATAATCTGCTTCGCCTTCTGCGGCATAAAATTCGCCTGTAGAAATATCTAAAAATGAAACGCCTAATAAATTGTTAGTAAAAGAAATAGCTGCAAGAAAATTATTAGATTGATTGTCCAGCAGTTTATCATTGATATTCACGCCAGGAGTGATGATTTCTGTAACGCCTCTTTTTACTATTTTTTTTGCTAATTTCGGGTCTTCTAGCTGCTCACAAATGGCTACTCGATGCCCAGCTTTTACTAGTTTTGGTAAATACGTATCCAACGAATGGTACGGAAATCCTGCTAGTTCCAACGCTGCCCCTCCATTATTACGACTAGTCAAAACAATGTTTAGGATAGCAGAAGTAGTAATAGCATCTTTCCCAAAAGTCTCATAAAAATCTCCTACCCGAAACAATAGTATAGCATCTGGATACTTGGTTTTGATGTTATTATACTGGCTCATTAGTGGAGTTTCATTGTTTTCTTTTGGCGAATAACGATTAGAAGTAGTGGACATAAAAATAGTAAGATAGAAAGCACAAATTTATACTAAATGATGAAAAGATAAAGCTATTTTAAAGTACTTAAATAAAAAAAATAAAAATTATCCGATAATTAAAGACAAAATACACTTATTATCAATAAAATGAGACTTATTTATTACTAATTAAATACGATAAAGCATTTTTTCTGTATTTGGAATTGTTATTTTGGTTTCTTATATTTGCGCTTTAATTCAAATTTATTTCATTTTATTTATGAAAAAACTAATTCTACTACACTTATTTATTGCTTTTCTAGGAAGTAATGAAAGCCTAGTTGCACAAAATTCCATCGCACATGAATGGAACGAAATGCAACTAAACCTTATTAGAAAGGATTTAGCTCGTCCACCTGTGCAAGCTCGTAATCTTTTTCATGCTTCTATTGCCATGTACGATGCGTGGGCTATGTACGAATCCGATGCTACTCCTTATTTATTAGGCAAAACCTACAACGCTACTACTTATAATCTACCTAGTGCGCCAGTAGTATCTACTACGGATAAGCAAGCCTACCAAGCCGCCACTATTGACTATGCTGCGTATAGGGTATTATTACATAGCTATAACCATACCCCTTTAATTAGTTATTGGCAACAGCCTTTTAGTGGTTGTACTTATACTGTTATTAATATTGGTACTGGTCTGACAGATACTTTACCTTGCCAGCCTTTTTATGTACAAGGATTCATTGATAGTCTACATAACTTTATGTTACAAAAGGGGAATGATACTGCCTATACTTCTATGGATTATACGAATGGCGATCCAAGAGCATTGGGTAACTATATTGCAAAGCAAGTAATAGATGCCCGACTAAATGATAGAGCTAATGAACAAGGAAATTACCAATATGCACCGTATGCACCAGCTAATGCTGCTTTGAATATGGGAGCAGCCTCTACTGTGATGGCAGATCCTAATCGCTGGCAACCGTTAAGTATTCCAGGAGCGATGGATCAGAATGGAAATTCCGTGGCACCTTTACAAAAATTCATAGGACCAGGTTGGGGTAATGTACACCCTTTTGCTATGAAAACTACAGATGCCGAAATGCATACACGCAATGGTGGCACTTTCCCAGTTTATCACCACTTACCTGCACCACCAAGGTTAGACACTATTAATCCCAATGATACTATGAGTCAGCTATTCAAATGGGGACACTCTATGGTATCTATTTGGTCTTCTCAACTCGATGCAGCGGATAATACCCTTACAGATATATCGCCTGCAAGCCGAGGAAATGTACAAAGCTATCCAGTAAGTTGGGCAGATCAAAAGAATTTCTACAATTACCTACAAGGTGGCGACCCTGGCACTGGTCATACGATGAATCCTGCTACTAATCAGCCTTATAACCAACAAATGGTAAAAAAGAGTGATTTCTTAAAGGTAATAACACAGTTTTGGGCAGATGGCCCTACTTCCGAAACCCCACCTGGGCATTGGTATGTAATCTATAATAAAGCATCTAATAATTCTTTATTTCAAAATAAATGGGAAGGTAGTGGAAATACCTTATCTAAACTAGAACTAGATGTAAAAGCCTATTTGACAATTGGAGGAGCGATGCATGACGCAGCTATTACATCTTGGGGAGCAAAAGGCTGGCACGATACTCCTCGCCCTATTTCTGCTATTCGTTATATGGCATCTAAAGGGCAAAGTTCTAATATGAGTTTACCACGCTACGACCCAGCAGGCTTACCATTAGTGCCAGGTTACATAGAGTTGGTACAAGCAGGAGATCCACTAGCAGGTACTAATGGACAAAATATTAACGAAATAAAACTTTATACTTGGCATTCAGCAGATACTAATACACAACTTTGTCTTGGAGGCAATTGTGCAAATTATTATAATGGAGTAAGATGGATGCTTGCCAAAGATTGGAAAACCTACCAACGTCCTTCTTTTGTTACGCCACCATTTGCTGGCTATGTTTCGGGGCATTCTACTTATTCCAGAGCTGGAGCAGAGGTACTGACTAGAGTTACTGGTAACCCTTATTTTCCAGGTGGTATAGAAGAATATACCATTAACCCAGGTAGTGGGCTTCTAAATTTTGAAGGAGATATAACCCAACCTATCGTTTTACAATGGGCTACATATAGAGACGCATCGGATCAAGCAAGCTTATCCCGAATATGGGGCGGTATACACCCACCATTCGACGATATGAACGGCAGGCTAGCAGGCGAAAAAATAGGAAATGAAGCATTCGACTATGCTGCTACGTTTTTTGATAAATCCGTACTACCTACTACTGCTACTAGTTTTTCGGTACAGTTTCAAAGTAATTGTACCGCAGTATTAAGTTGGAATGTGACACAAGAAAACACAGTACAATCCTATAAAATATATAAAAGCGAAGATGGAATTACATGGTATAATCTAGGTACTATTACCAAGCAAGTGACAAATAATGGCAGCTATCAATTCCTACACTCCTCGCCCGCTACTACTAAATACTACCGAATAGACGCTATCAATACAAACGGTTTAGCATTCACGATTAGTAGTACGAGTGTGCCACCTACTTGTTATCTTGGAGTGAATGAAAGTACTAGTAATTCTATTCTAGTGACCAAAGTATATCCTAACCCTTCTGATGGTAATTTTAATTTTACTATTCATAGTACGAACAATCAATCCGCAGCAAACATTGAAATCGTAGATATGCTAGGACGAATAGTATATGATAAATCAGTATTATTAGATGGTATAGATACAGATTTGCACCTAAATCTGGACAATGTATTAACAGGGATTTATTTCCTAAAAATTACAACAAAAGATGGATACTTATCCACTCAAAAATTAGAAATAAATAGATAGCAAAATTAAAGCACTGTAATTACAGTGCTTTTTTTATATTTGCAAGTCAAGTGCATCTTTAACTTCAAGATTTTTTCCATGAGAAATTTATTTACTTTATTTCTAAACTATATTTATTACTTTTTATTTATTGTACTTCAAGCTATAAGTATTTATTTCGTAACCCAAAATTTTCATTATCAAAAAGCTAGTACTGTAAAAAGTATTTCAGCTACCACTGGTTGGATATATGCCAAAAAAGCAGACATCACCAAATACCTGTACCTTACTGATGCAAACGACTTACTAGTAGAAGAGAATAGAATACTACGAAGCCAGCTAGACAGGATATACGCCCCCGAGCTTATCCCACATTATAACGGAACAAAACTAGTATTTCCATTCCATGACAGCATTGCTAATACGTATAAAAAATCGTTCAAAATAAAAAGAGATACCAGCTACCAATATACTGTAAAAGATACTACTGGCAAGCAATTCAAAAGAGATACCTCACATACCAAGTATTGGGTTCGCTACAAAGATACTACGGTCATAAAACACATCGATACACTGCAAGAATACAAATATATCTCGTCTAGGATTATCAATATGACCATTAATCAGCCTAATAATTACATGATTATCGACAAAGGAAGTAAAGAAGGCGTAGAAAAAGAAATGGCAGTACTATCAGGCGCTGGTATGGTAGGTATCGTAAAAGATGTAACCGATCACTATGCCATTGTAATGCCTATCATAAACCAGTTGTGGATACCTTCTGCACAAGTAAAACGAAATAAAATGCTAGGCTCTATCCGTTGGAAAGGTTTCAACCCTGATATAGGTAAAATGGAAGACGTACCCATGCACGTACCTATACAAAAAGGAGATACCATCGTAAGCTCGGCTGTATCCACCTTATTCCCCGAAGGCGTGACCATAGGCTACGTGACCGATATAAGTAATAAAGAAGGAAGTTTTCAAGATATTAGTATACGTTTTGCTACTAATTTTCGAACGTTGCAGCATGTGTATATGCTAGTGAATACGAAAAAGAAATCCCAACAAGAAATCCTACAAAAACTACCAAAATAGCATTTAGTGCAATGTTTTTTATCACAACTAACTTGTTTTTGGATTGTAAATACGTATTCTATACCTTACTTTTGTAGTAGCAAATTACATTTTTTTAATTATAATATTTTCTATTATGAAAAAAGCAATTCTTTTAAGTGCGATAATAACATCTTTCACGCACACCGTTTTGGCATTTAATACCACCGCAACACTAAATACAGCAGTAGGTGACAGAACCTACACACTCCATAGCCCAGGTACGCAAGTTAGCCCTAATATGCCAGTGATGCTGGTACTACACGGCGATGGTGGCACAGGTGCAGGCATACAATCCTATTCTGGATTCGACGCCATTGCCGACGCTAATAATTTCATTGCAGTATACCCTGATGCCATCGCTAGTTCATGGAATAGATACGTGGATAACGTAGCTGGTGATGCTGGCTTGAATAATCCTAACGCCCCCGACGATGTACAATTCATGACAGATTTGATCGAAAGCCTCTGCACTAATTACCAAATAGATAAATCAAAAGTATACGTAACAGGGCATTCCGCAGGTGGATTCATGGCATACAACCTTGCCTTATTACTACCGAATAAAATAGCCGCTTTCGCACCAGTTGCAGGCAGTTTATGGGGCGACGAAGCAGCAATACAAGGCGCTTTTGGAGCAGGCTATATTCCAGTACCTATCTACCACATACACGGCGATGCAGATAATACAGTGACCTACCCTGATGCGAATAATATGGCAGATAGTTGGGGAGAATGGCCATTAAATGGGTTTGGATATGCAAACTGTAATTCGGATACCTACACCAGTACCACCACCGTAGTAAGCGGGGTAGAGAGAAAAGAGTTTTGTGCCAACGGAGCATATAAAGTAACCTTAATACGTATACTAGGAGGCGGGCATGGCTGGCCAAATGTAGCAGGATTCAACACAGCACAAAATATCTGGAATTTTTGTAAAGAATATAGTTTATCTAATACCGCTTCATGTGGGAGTACTGCTGGGATTGGTTCTTTTAACCAAAACAAAAACCTACTCTATCCTAATCCTGCCAAAGATAACGTATCCATACAATCGGATTTTCTAATCCAAAATATAACTATCAAAGATATAACTGGCAAAATAATTAGTACACAGAAAGTAACTCCCTCCCATCAAATAAACCTATCTACTACCCATTTATCACAAGGAATATACGTAGTAGAATGGAACAATGAAACCTACACACAACTACAAAAATTAATTATCAATTAAATCTATTTACCCAAAACAGCTAGAATAATGTAGCTGTTTTTATTTTGCTTACTACGCTCATTTCTTTGTATTAAAAATTAAACTATCTTTGCTGTGTTTTTAATATCTCAAGAAATTTATAATTATGTATCCTGATCAAATAGTATCGCCAATGCGCGAAGAATTAACCAAAACTGGTTTTACAGAAACTCGCACCGCAGCTGAAGTAGAACAATTACTTACCAACGAAAAAGGTACGATATTGTTCGTAATAAACTCTGTATGTGGCTGTGCAGCTGGAAACGCTCGCCCAGGAGTAAAATTAGCGTTAGAGCATAGTGACAAAAAACCAACCGTCCTAGCTACCGCATTCGCAGGAAATGATACCGAAGCAGTAGGCATGATCCGTCAGTACATGCTGCCTTACCCACCTTGCTCTCCAGCTATGGCACTATTCAAAGAAGGAAAATTAGTACATATCATCGAAAGATACAATATAGAAGGAAAAAACGCACAAATGGTAGCCCAAAATTTAGTAGAAGCATTTGATAAATATTGTTAAAAAAGATTATTTGTTAAAACTTATAATACATATTTATTAAAAAAATTATTCATTAAAACTTATGACTTATGTTAGATAAATTGGAAGCTATATACGCTAGATGGGAAGATGTAGAACTAAAACTTTCTTCGCCAGAAATCATAAATGATATGAAACGCTTCAAATTACTCAATAAAGAATACAAAGATTTAAAACCTCTAGTAGATGCCTATCATACCTATAAAAATATCGTTCAAAATTTAGAATTTTCAAAAGAAGTTCTTTATAATGAAAAAGATATAGAAATGAAAGAAATGGCAAAAGAAGAAGTAGAAACATTAAATATAGAAAAAGAAAAGCTAGAAGATGAAATAAAATACCTAATGATACCCAAAGAACCAGAAGATGCCAAAAATGCTATCGTAGAAATAAGAGCAGGCACTGGCGGCGATGAAGCAAGTATATTTGCAGGGGATTTATTTAGAATGTATACCCGATATTGCGACAAAAAAGGCTGGAAAGTACAATTAGTAGAAGTCACAGAAGGAAGCTCAGGCGGTTATAAAGAAGTAATATTCAACGTAATAGGCGAAGACATTTATGGTACTATGAAATACGAATCTGGCGTACACCGAGTACAGCGAGTACCACAAACAGAATCACAAGGAAGAGTACATACCTCCGCGGCCACAGTGGCTATATTGCCAGAAGCAGACGAGTTTGACGTAGATATAAAACTATCCGACATACGAAAAGACACATTTTGTTCTTCTGGAGCAGGAGGTCAATCCGTAAATACTACTTACTCCGCCGTACGACTTACCCATTACCCAAGCGGTGTAGTAGTGTCGTGCCAAGATGAACGCTCTCAAATATCCAACTACGAAAGAGCCATGGTAGTACTACGCAGTAGAGTATACGAAATAGAACATAACAAATACCTAGAAGCAATATCCAGCAAACGTAAGACGATGGTATCCACAGGCGATAGATCTGCCAAAATACGTACTTATAACTACGCCCAAAGCAGAGTCACCGACCATAGAATAGGATACACGATGTACAACCTACCAGCATTCGTAGACGGTGACATACAAGATCTAGTAGACGCGCTAATAGTAGCCGAAAACGCAGAAAGACTAAAAGAAGGAAATTAAACAATAAATATAGTATACTAAAACATCTTCTACTTCATGTACTAGAAGATGTTTTTTTATTTAGATACAAAAATAAAATTCTCAAAATCTATTCTATTTTTATTACTTTTGCAGTATTAACCGTATAAAAAACACCCTATTATAGTATTTTATTTATGCAAAATGACCATTCAGAAGTAGAAGCTATACAAGCCCTACAAAATGCCTACAAACAATTAACTACCGAAATAGGCAAAGTAATAATAGGACAAGAAGAAGTAGTAAAAAATGTATTAATATCCATATTCAGTAAAGGACACTGCCTACTAATAGGCGTTCCAGGATTAGCAAAAACATTATTAGTAACTACTATATCCCAAGCGTTAGGGCTGGAATACAATCGTATTCAATTCACGCCCGATTTGATGCCTTCGGATATCATAGGAGCAGAAATAATAGACGATACCAGACAATTCAAATTCATTAAAGGACCACTATTCGCTAATATTATTCTCGCAGATGAGATAAACCGTACTCCTCCAAAAACACAAGCCGCATTATTAGAAGCTATGCAAGAGCGAGCAGTCACCTTTGCAGGCAAAAGATACGAACTAGGCAAACCGTTTTTTGTACTAGCTACCCAGAATCCTATTGAGCAAGAAGGTACTTACTCCCTTCCTGAAGCGCAGCTGGATCGTTTTATGTTCAATGTATTTGTGGATTATCCTACCTACCAAGAAGAATTAAAAATAGTAAGTAGTACCACTAGTAATAGTGATGCTACCGTACAAAAAGTATTATCTGCACACGATATACTATTTTTTCAGGATTTAATCCGTAAAATTCCTGTCACCGATAATGTACTAGAATATGCCGTAAAAGTAGTAGTAAGTACCCGTCCTAATAGCGAATATGCTACCGATATAGTGAAAAAGTATGTTTCGTATGGAGCAGGTCCTCGTGCCTCCCAATTCTTGATTATTGGTGCGAAGTGCCATGCAGCTCTCTCTGGTAAGTTTTCGCCAGATATAGAAGATGTAAACGCTGTAGCCCTTTCGGTATTAAGACATCGTATCATAAAAAACTATCGTGCAGAAGCAGATGGGTTAAGTATCGAAGATATTATTAATAGTTTACTAAAAAAATAATGCAAACTACTTGGCAAAATATAACTTTATTAAAACTAAAAAGGCTTGCAATAGAAATCGCAAGCCTTCTTTGTAGTCAATCTATTAAAATTATCCGTATAGAAGGAGAAATGGGAGCTGGAAAAACCACTTTTATCTCTTTATTGTGCAAAGCACTAGGTAGTACAGATATGGTAAATAGTCCTACTTTTACTATTGTGAATACCTATACTAGTGCAGTAGGTGAGTTGCATCATTTCGATTTTTATAGATTAAAACACCCTTCCGAAGCATTACATATTGGATTAGAAGAATATTTATACAGTAATAACTATTGCTTCCTAGAATGGAGTGAGAATGTTTCTATTTACTTAAAAAACATTCCTACCATCACTATTCATATCTATAAAACAAACGATAAACAACGCACTATAAAATTACTTATTAACGAAGTAACATAACTTTCCCACTCAAATATCGGTAATCCTTATCTTTTCCTTTTAGCATCACTTTATAATTATATACCGCATCTTGTAAAACAGAGCCAGTATTATTTTTAGAACCATTCCAGCCAATAGCAGGATCCATAGACGTGAATAATTTTTCTCCCCATCTATCAAATATTTCTAGCGAATAAGCAGTAGAATCCCAATCTATACCCACTGGTAAGAATATTTCATTTATGCCATCTTCATTAGGGCTGAATGTGTTTGGAATATATATAGTAGTGTAATAATCGTATGAAATAATAGTACTAACGCTATCTATACAGCCATATATATCTTCCACTATCAGTACTACTCTATAATCTCCGACAGCAGTATATTGGTGTGTAAAAGTAGTAGCTGTACTAGTAGTTCCATCTCCCAGAGACCAAGCAAGACTAGCTGCATTGGTAGAGAAATCCACAAAATTCACAGATGGGAATAAAGTAGTAGGAGTTAAAGTAGATGGCTCAAATGCTGCAACAGGGTTTTGTGTCAGAATAGGGACGATGCCGCTAATTGTATTCAGACACCCATAATTATTACTCACTGTTACATTGTACGTGCCATTATCTAGGTTTTGAATAGTAGTACCAGTCTGTCCATTATTCCATAAATAAGTAAACACCATGGAAGGGTCTAAAATCGGTGTTGCTACTACTGCTGCTGTTCCAGAGTTGGTAGTACCACATGTGTCAGGAGTTGTTGTTATAGTTAGATTAAAACCACTACTATCGCTTAATCTAAACGACGAATCAAAAGCACAATTATTAGCATCTATTACCTGTACAGTATACTGCCCTACACCCAAGTTTAACGCATTTTGTAAATCTGCATTTTGCCCATTACTCCATACTATGTTATAAGCTGGAGTACCTGTAAGTATATTAATATGTGCTTCTCCATTATCATTTCCACAAACTGGATTAGTATACGTAAAATTAGTAGTAATAGGAATACTATTATCTAGTACTGTAAAGAAAATAGTATCTGCTTGCAAACAATTATTACCAACTTCTGGGGCTACTATTACATATTGATTGCCTGGTGGTATGCTGCTTACTTGTAATCCAGATTGGTTTTGATAGCTCCAACTAGTAGTATAGGTACCTGCTTGCAATCCTGTGACAGTCAATAAAGCTGCTCCGTTAGGGTTTAATACAATATCGCATGAAGTATTTGCAGTAGGAGTCACTTGTAATTGAAAGCCTAGTGCAGTGATAGTAATAGAAGTATCTGCTGTACAATAATTCAAATCTGTAACCAAAACCGTATAATCCGTAGTAGTAAGGTTAGTAGCAGTAGTAGTATTGGTTTGTCCATTACTCCAATTGATTTGATAAGGGGCTGTTCCTCCTGCTATCGTTATAGTAGATGATCCATTGTTACTTCCACAATTTGCATTTTGGGAAGTAATAGCACTAATACGTGGTAAATCCAAGGTAGAAGTAATTCGTATAGTAGAAGTATCTCTACAAGTATTATCACTATTAGATACGACGATAACCGTATAATTACCTGGTGGCACATCGGTAATAGTAGTAGTAGACAAGCTTTGATAGTTCCATATAACTGTATATTCTCCTGCATTTAACCCTTGTACCACTACTTTGGCAGTTCCATTACTATTATTCACACTATCGCACGAAGTATTAGGAAGCATGGTAGTGGTGGCACTCACTTGCGGAGGTAAACTAATACTAAAACTAGTATCTGTTTTACAGTTCAGATCATCTATAACGGATACTGTATTACTTCCAGCAGGTAAGTTATTCACATTGTTGGTAGATGCCCCATTACTCCAATCAATAGTGTAAGGAGCTGTACCATTACTAGGGTTCACTTGCGCTACTCCAGCATTTGTATTACAAGAACTTGGTGAAATAGTTAAATTAAGAATTGGATAAATAAGATTTCTTCCTACGTACACTTCTTGCGTATCCTTGCATATATTACCAACAGATAGTATCATAGTATGAACCCCTGGACGCACACCAGTAATAGCATCAGTAGTTAGGTTATTGTAGCTCCATCTTACGGTATAAGGGTCAGTTAGTGGTGTTGCAAATTGGATAGCTGCTGTTCCATTAGGGGAGTTTATGGTATCACAGGAAGTATTAGGCGTACTTGTGAGTGTGTAAGTAGGTAAGCTAGGGCCAGTTATACTAAATGTATCTAGTGGGGTTAGGTTGCCACAGTTATCTACTACTGGATTCACTAGGTATACCGTATAATTGCCACAAGAATTTAATAATGGACTCACAGTAAGTATAAAATCATTTTCAGCAGGCCCGCCAATATCGCATGCTTGTCCAGTAATGGATACTACGGTATACGTTTCGCCACCTGGTCCTACCACTAAAAAATCGTCAGGAGTAACACTAGCACATGTAATATTTTCAGAAAAACCTACATTTACGGTATTAGTTCCATTCAAAGCCGAAGTAGCGCTTGTCATAGTAGGTGGTATATTATCAAATATAACGGCAGTAGAAGCAGAAAAATTCAAACTATACCCTTCTTGATCAACTTCTTCAAAATTACTTACATTGATTACATACGTTTCACCTGCATTTACGAATATAGTACTTTCATTCTGAAAACCTCCTAGGTTATTAGGACCTGTAACCCCTGGTTCAGAACTATAATTACACGAAACTTCTAACGAACCCATATCGTATATATCGGTACAGCTAGCATTGGTTAGGTTGAATACGGACCAGTCATAATCCTGATCCATATTAACAGGGGTTATACTAAAATTTAATATACCACTTTGCTGTACTGTAAAAACATACCAAACATCGTTTTTTTCTCCAGAATGTAGACAAGAGGCTATTGAATTTATCTCATTTCCATAATTACCTTCTCCTATGTAGGAATTTGGCTGGTTATATATACTATTACAAACAGGAATTGCACCAAAACAATCTTGGTCTGTTGGGACTTGTGCTTTTAAGTAGGTAGCTGTTAATATATAAAATAATCCTAAAGTAAAATATTTCATAAGGTAGGAATAAAGATAAAGTGATTTTTGCACAATGTACGATTTTATTTCCAAAAAGTTATATATTTTCAATAAAAAAGCTCCAATTAAGGAGCTTTTTTTAGATTTTTAATTATTTTTTGCTTTTTTTAGATTTTCCACCTTCAATAGCTCCGATACGTACCATTGCACATCTGAATCCGATGTAGTTAGTTGCAATATCTTCGTCTAGGAATCTTCTTACGCCTGGACTCATATAGTAGGCTCTATCTTTCCAAGATCCTCCTTTGTATACTCTTGATTTATTGGAGATAAGAGTTGTAGGCTTGCCACCTGTAGATTCGTACATCATTTTTTCGTTAGAAACGGCTGGCTTGTCATAAGAGGAAGAGGATAAACGATCTCCATCTGCATAATCTCTATTGTCTGCTACTTTATAGTTTCTACGGTTTTTGTTATCTGCTGTATCTACGTTTACGTATTGTATTTTTCCAAATTCGTCTTTTTGAACTAGGCTTCCATCTGGGTTTCTTTTTGCTTTTTTGAATTCATTTCCTCTATAAGGATTGAAATCTTCTACATCTTCGTGGCTCATAGGACGGTATACATCTAGTACCCATTCTGCTACATTTCCAGCCATGTTATATAGCCCATAATCATTCGGGAAATAAGAACCTACTGGTGCTGTAATATCTGCTTTATCGTTTAATTTTCCTGCTACTCCCATGTTATCTCCACGTCCTCTTTTTAAGTTATCCATTATTACGCCTCTAAATTTCTTGTCTGGGCTACGTATTACATGGCCATTCCAAGGATATACTCTTCTTCTGAATACATTTTCGTCTTTACTATTACCTAGTAAGCCTACTGCTGCGTATTCCCATTCTGCTTCTGTTGGTAGTCTGTATTTAGGTAGCATGATACCATCTTCCATTTGTGCTTTTCTTCCTGGTCCTTTGTTGCCTTTTCCATCGCCATCAAGGGTAGGTAGTTTTGTTTTTCCTGGTGCGCCTTCGTATTGGTTGGCGTAGTAAGCGTCTGTATTAAAGTTATTCTCATTTTTTTGAGCAAGATCGTTTTTCAATACGCCTCTATCTATCATTCTTTGTTCGTTTACTCTATCGGTTCTCCATATACAATAGTCGTTTGCTTGTAGCCAGTTTATACCTACTACTGGATAATCCATATAAGCAGGATTTCTAAAATAATTTTCTACGTAGGGTTCGTTGTATGCTAGCTTTTCACGCCATACTAGGGTATCTGGCAGGGCTTTATCTACTACTTCTCTATGGTTTTCTGCAAAAACTTTTTTCATCCAAGCTATATAATCTCTATAATGCTGGTTGGTAGTTTCTGTTTCATCGATATAAAAAGATGCTACTGTCACACGACGAGAAGGGTTATCACGAGTGTATAACAAGTCTTCTTCTGTTTTTCCCATAGCAAAAGTGCCTCCTTCAATCAATACTAGACCTGGGCCAGTTGCTTGTGGGATATAGGGTGCTTTTAGTACACCACCATTGGTTTTGTCGTTATAGTTCCAGCCTGTAGCACTAGATTTTTCTTTGCTACCTTTGCAGGCTACTAATGTGCATATAGCAGCTAATGCAATACATTTTAAGAGATTAGGAGTGTTCATATAGATACGTGGTATCGTGTGTATATGTATATTGAAAAAAATGTGTTATAGTTTTTATTTTTAGAATGCTGGACAATCTAGCATTCGGTAGTTACGTTGTTTGTCTACGCAGTCTACGTTTAGTCCTATGGATATTTCGTGTGCTCCAGCGGAGGTATTATTATTTAGTTTAGAGATAGTAAAATCGTAACTATATCCAACTTTGAATTTTTCTTTTTGGATTCCTAGCATTGCTATTCCTGCGTCATTGTTACGGTACCAAAGACCTGCTACTAATGGCCCTGATTGAAAGTATACGCCTAGATTTACTTGCAAATATTTGTTTTGCATCATAAATAATATGTTTGGAGATATTACAGTTCGTTCTTCTTTTACCATATAGCGATTTGAACCTAGTGGTATCATTGCGCCTATGTGTCCTGTATATTTACGAGATAGATTAGAGGCTGGACCGTTCAAAAAATTCTGTTGTGGCTGGGTCAAATGGTGTGCTGCAAATCCAAAATAAAGTCGGTCAGTATATCCAATAAAGCCTGCTTGTACATCTAAAAAAGATTTACTAGGGTTAGCTATATTTTCGGCTGTGGGGTAGATAAAACCGTATCTAGGGTCTATCTGATCTCCAAAATACAATTTACTTCTATCTACTCTTCTATTTTCGTAAGTAGCTTCTAGAGCTGCTCTAATGGTAAAATTAGAGCTTACTTCTAATTGATAAGAATATATTCCGCTTAAACGAGTAGTAGCTAGTGTACCTAATCCTGCTTGATCATGCAATAATAATACTCCAAGTCCTCCTTTTACAGCATCTACTTGTGCGTCGTAAGAAGCAGATATTGTTTTATAATCTCCATCTACAGCTGGCCATTGGTAGCGAGCATTGAATGCAGCACGCCCGCAGCCTGTAGATCCAGCAAATGCGGGATTAAGGTATAATGGATTCGAGTAAAATTGGCTAAAATGGGGATCTTGTGCGAAGCAATTAGTAACTCCGCCAAAAACTAAACCGATAACAAGTAAAGAGCTTTTCATCATACAATGTAATATCCTTTTTATATAAGTAGTGGTTCAACGAAAATAAATTCAAAAAAGTTTCACAAAAGTAATAAATATTTTAATATAGCAAGTATTTTCTATCTAATTAAAACAAAATAATCTCATTATCAACTAGATAAAAGTTTTTTAGGCAATAAAATTATTTTTATTACCTTATAATGTTATTATATCTACTTCAAAATACTACTTTTGTTATCTTAATCTTTTACTAGTTTTAGTTTTACTGTACTCACTAATGTCACACCCTGATTTATTACCTCCTACTTCACACAATACACCTCCAGCGCTGATAGATGAACCAGTGGAAGAAATGTCATTTCTAGGACATTTAGAGGTTTTGCGTAAGCATATTATCCGTGCGGTGATTGTAGTAGTCGTACTGATGATTGTAGGCTTTTATTATAGTACTTGGATTACGGACAATATTTTACTTGTTTTTAATAACGTGGATTTTGTTACGTATAGATGGCTGAATGAGGCAGGAAATGAATGGGGTATAGAATCTCTAAAAATAGATAAAATAAATTTTGTGGTGCAGAATAGGCAGATGGCAGGACAGTTTAATGCCAGTATTAGTATCGCTATATGGACGGGGTTGATAGTAGGATTTCCGTACATAGTATGGGAGTTATGGCGTTTTATACGTCCAGCTTTATACAATAAAGAACAGAGGGCAATACGTGGATTTGTGTTTTACTTATCGGCATTGTTTTTTATTGGCATTGGTTTTGGGTATTACGTTCTTTGCCCTATGAGTATCCAGTTTCTAGCCAGCTACCAAATATCTGCTACGATAAAAAATGAGATTGATTTTAATTCTTTGATGGGCACGGTATTAACTACGACGCTATCCACTGGATTAGTTTTTGAGCTTCCTTTGGTGGCTTATTTTCTAGCAAAAATAGGAATTATAACAGATAAGTTTTTGAGTGCATACAGGCGTCATGCTATTGTGGTGATATTCATTGTAGCCGCTGTCATCACTCCGCCAGACGCTATTACCCAAATATTGGTAGCTATACCATTGATACTACTTTACGAAGTAAGTATTATGGTCACCAAACGAACAAAGGCTTTATAGAAAAATATTTTTATCTATTTTACTATTTGCCATAAAAAAACAGTATAATTGCAACCTAATTTTTATGTATATCAAAACACTAATTATAATAGTATATTATGTCTAATCAACACAGTTTTTTTGAAGATGTCTTGCGAAATTTTGATGCAGCTTCTTCTTTTTTGTCGTATTCAGATGGCTTATTAGAGCAAATAAAGCAGTGCAATAGCGTGTATAGCATGCGATTCCCTGTGCGTATAGGAGAAGATTTTGAAGTAATAGAAGCGTATAGAGTAGAGCATAGCCACCATAAACTACCTACTAAAGGTGGGATTCGTTATGCAGACAATGTACACCAAGATGAAGTAATGGCACTGGCTGCGTTGATGACGTATAAGTGTGCGCTAGTAGATGTACCATTTGGTGGTGCAAAGGGTGGGGTAAAAATAGACCCTAAAAAATATACGCTAGAACAGCTAGAAAGGATTACTAGACGTTATGCGACAGAATTAATCAAAAAGAACTTTATAGGGCCAGGTATCGATGTTCCAGCTCCTGACTATGGTACTGGCGAGCGTGAGATGGCTTGGATAGTGGATACGTATAATACTTTCTATCCGAATGAAGTAAATGCGTATGCTTGTATCACAGGAAAATCCGTAACTAATGGCGGTATAAAAGGGCGTAAGGAAGCTACAGGACTTGGTATATTTTACGGATTAAGAGAGGCGTTGAGTATAGGAGAGGATTGTGCAAAATGGGGATTAACGACTGGGCTAGCTGGCAAAACTTTCGTAGTACAGGGATTTGGAAATGTGGGTTACCATGCAGCAAAATTCATACACGAAGGTGGTGGTATAATTATTGCTATTGCAGAGTACGATGGGGCTATCTATAACCAAGATGGTATAAACCCTGACGAGGTAGCAGCACATAGAGAAACAGCGAAAACTATCACTACTTTCCCAAAAGCGACTTTCATGAAGGATACGATGGCAGCTTTGGAACTAGAATGTGATGTACTAGTACCTGCGGCTTTAGAAAATCAAATAAATGCAGATAATGCAGATAGAATAAAAGCGAAAATAATAGGCGAAGGAGCGAATGGCCCTGTGACACCTGATGCAGAAGCGATATTGGTAAAAAAAGGCGTATACATCATTCCAGATATATTTTTGAATGCAGGTGGAGTTACGGTATCCTATTTTGAATGGTTAAAAAATCTATCGCACGTTCGTTTTAATCGTCTACAAAAAAGATACGAAGAAGCTACCAACAGAAGCATTGCTGATGCAATAGAAACAGCAACTGGCAAAAAACTTACTTCTACGCAACAGGATTTGATATTAAAAGGAGCTGATGAGGAGGATTTGGTATATTCTGGATTAGAAGAAACAATGATTACTTCTTACAGAGAGATTAGAGATGCGTATAAAAACACTCCCAATATTCCTAGTTTGCGTATTGCGGCATTCATGACAGCTATCGACAAGATTGCTAAAACGTATAATTCGTTAGGAGTATTCCCATAATTTCATTATTTTTATTTATAAAAAAACAAAAACCTGTCTTTCTGATAACGAAAAGACAGGTTTTTTAGGTATTAGCCATTGTGTTTTTTAGATACATCTACTAGAAATTTGCCAGTTTGTAGGGTTTTTCTTCCAATAAGTATAGATACTTTCATGTTTTTTCTATCTGCTAAAAAAACATCGGTAAGAAATTTTTTATTCCCTATTTGAATGGTAGTTTTTATTTTATATCTATATTCTTTATCTCCAAAAGAGTTTTTGACGGGTAATCGCTTGAAAGCGGTAGTAGAAAATTCTGTTATGTTTTCTCCTAATTTAAAGAACAAATATTTTTTATTGTCTATTCTTTCTATGTACATATCGTGGCAGTGCATGGTGCTTGTATACGCTCCAGTATCTATTTTAGCATCTGCTTCGTAGACTAGTAATTCTACAAAAGAGACTTTTTCTATTCTTCCAAGAACAGCAAAAAGTGGTGGGGGCTTTTTTAGCATTTTTATTTATACAAAAAAATAGTTTGCTTTATAACGTTCCTATTACCGTGACTCCGCCTTTTACTACTTGCTGTATGGCTACGTCTATTTTTGTACCGATGGGTAAATACATATCTACTCGTGAGCCAAATTTTATAAACCCTAGTTCTTCATTTTGGGTTACTGTTTGGTTTTCTTTTGTATAGCAAACTATTCTTTTGGCTAATGCTCCAGCTACTTGGCGGATTAGTATTTCTTTGCCGTTGGAATGTTGGAGTACTACTGTTGTTCTTTCGTTGTCGGTAGAGGATTTTGGGTGCCACGCTACTAGGTATAATCCTTTGTGGTATTTTACATATTTTACTAGTCCACTGATAGGGTATTTATTGACATGGACGTTGAAGGGAGACATAAAAATAGATACTTGTAGGCGTTTATCTTTAAAGTATTCTAGTTCGTACACTTCTTCTATGACTACTACTTTGCCATCTGCGGGAGCTATTATCTGGTATTCGCCTGTGGTTTGTACACGTTTAGGGTTTCTAAAAAACTGTAATATTATATACAAAAAACCTAGCGAAAGTAGTCCACATACACCAATCATCCACGTAAATTTTTGTTCACAGATATAAGTAACGATACCATTGAGTATAGTGAGGAATAGTAAGGTAAGGAATATAGTTGGGTATCCTTCTTTGTGAAAACGTAGCATAGCGATTTTAGTTTTTTTAGTAGAAAATAAGGAATTAAATTAGTCTATTGTTTTTTTGTCTTGGATTTTTTTGTTTATGGACTCGGATACTCCTGGTAGGCTTTTTGCTTTTTGCCAGTATTCCATTGCTGCATCTTGTTTATTCATTTTGTAGAGTATATCTGCTTTATGTTCTAGGATTGCTCCATCTTTTTCGCCTCCATTGCTTATGGCTTTATCTATCCAAGTATTTGCTTCTTCGTATTTTTTTTGTGCGTATAGCACCCAAGCGTAGGTATCTTGGTACGTGGCTATATTAGGGGTTTGGTTATTTATTTTTTGAGCCATTTCGTTTGCTTTTTCTAAATTTGTTTTTCTTTCGGCTAGATAGTAAGCATAATTATTTAATATACTGTTATTCGTAGCATCTAGCTGCAAGGCGGTATTAAAAGCATTATCCGACTTGGCGTAGTTTTTTAGGTAATGGTAAGCTTCTGCTATTCTAGCTTGGAATTCGGCAGACAGTTTAGCATCGGTTACTATGTATAACATTCCTTCTTGAAAGGCTTCTATTGCTTCGTTGTATTTTTTTAGTTGTACTAATGCAGCTCCTTTGAAGTAGTAAATATCTGGTTGGGTTGGTGCTATTTCTATGGTTTCGTCGCTGTGTTTTAGTAGTGCGGCATAGTCTTGTAATTCAGAATCTATTACTAATAACTGTCGCCATATCAGTAGTTTACTTTTATCGTATTCTAATGTTTTTATATACGCTGTACGAGCTTCGGGTAATTTTTCGGCTTTGGAGTATACGTCTCCTTGCAAGCTCCAAGCTTTGGCTTCGGTGGGGTGTGCTTTGGCTATGGCTTGTGTGAGTTCGATGGTTTGTGCTTGGGTACTTGGGTTGTCTAATTTGGGATAATAATCTTTGATAATAATTTTTACTTTTTCGTCTATGTTTATTTTTGCGTCTTGGCAGGTTTTTAGTAAGCTTTGGAAAGCTTCGTTGGTATTTTTATCGGATTTATGATGCTCGTACATGGATAGCCCTATGGAGGGGTTGCTAGGGTCTTTTAGTGCTAATTCTTTGTATACTTCTAGGGCTTTGTCTTTTTTATCATTAGCTTCGTATAATTCAGCTAGTATGGTAAGGTGTTCGTATTCGTAGGGATATTCTTTTATCAATTTCTTTACTTCTTCTTCTGCTTTTTCAAACTTATTCATTTTTAGGTATAATTCTTTTTTTTGATTGGTCAATTCAGGTAGCATTCCTGTTCTTTTTTCTATTTCATTGAATACGCCAATTGCTTTATCGTTATTATTTTGATACATATAGGTAGCCGCTAATCCGAAAGCATATTCTAGGTTAGTGGGGTTCAGGTCATGGAGTTTACGGTACACATCGGTGAGTTTGGTATATTCTTTTTGATTTTCGTAGATGGTAGCGATTGTTTTTAGGTAGTATTCGTTTTTGGGGTCTGCGTTGCTGGCGCGTTGTGCTAATTCGGCTGCTTGGGTGAGTAGGTTAGGGTCTTTGCTGTATATATTTGCTAGTACATAATTAGGGGCAGCTTGGGAAGGGTCTATTTTTAAGCATGCTTCTAGCTGTTGTATTGCGCTAGCGTATTTGGTAGTAGTAGTGCCTCGGTTGATGGCGGGGTCTAGGTCTGCTATTTCTTTGTATTTTAGTCCTTCTATTAATTTTTCTGCAAAAACTACGGCTTCTTTTTCTGTAATTTTTTTTGTTCCTTTGGGTAATGCGGTAGTGCTTTTGGAAGCAGTAGTCTTACAAGCAATAAGGCTAATAGATAACAGTATATAAATATAAGTTTTCATGGTGGTATAATAAAATTAAAGCAGTGGTAAATATACAAAAGTAATGGTATTAAACAGTGTGTAAACAATAAGTAGTATACATTTTATATAAAACAAGAATTGGTACTATTTCTAAAAAGCCTATATAAAGTAGGATATGGTACTTGGAAACAGGTTTTTCTTCCATTTTAATAAAAAATAATTTAGCTACATAGTATATCCAAGAAGCGATTATCGTAGCTCCTATTCCTATTATTATATATTTAAAATAAAGGTAATGCTGCACGTGCTGTACTACTATGAATAATGCTACTAGCAATACCAGCCAAAAAGTATAGTACGTAGTAGCTAGGAAATAATGGGAACTAGCTTGCTTGGTAGTTTGAAATAAGTAGCCCATTACTTTTATTAATAACGATTTTATACTAAAAAAAACTATTCCAACTACTATACACATCGCTAGCAGCCATTCATTTTTTTGTACAAAAAGAAACTCGTATCCTATCCAGCCTAGTACTGCACCTAACAATGAATGAATGAATAAGCTAGCTATTTCCAACTGCGAACTATCTTCTTGTAGTACCCTATCGTTTATTTTCCAAGGTAGTACGTGCTGCCAAAAAGTAGTTAATGTACCATAAAACCACCTATGCAATAAAATGATACTCGCTACACACAAAAGTAGAAATATAAATAATGGCGTTTTATTTGTGGCTACTATCGGGGTGAGTGATAGGCGGGGCGTGGTAGCTACAGTGATAGTATTGGTAGTATCTATTACAGGGGAGGGGGTTACTACTAGTATATTTTGGACAATAGCAGTAGTATCCTTTGTAATAGAAGGAATGATGGCGGTATTATGGTGTGTTTTTTTGTGCTTTTTGGGGCGAATCATTGGGGATACAAAAAGAGTAAAGGCATACAACGGATATACTACAAAGGTAAGAAAATATACGGATAAGAACAGATTTTTTTGTATATTTGCAGCCCATTTTACTACTTCTTATTTTTATTATACCTTTTTTTACACACTATGAGCAATAGAGATACCAAGATAAAAAGCATTTTAGTAACCCAGCCAAAACCGGATACTGAAAAATCTCCTTATGGTGAATTATTAAAAAAGTATAATGTAAAATTAGACTTTCGTAGCTTCATTGAAGTACAAGGTGTGGAAGCAAAAGAATTTAGAAAAGAAAAAATAAGTGTTTTAGAACATACTGCTGTAATATTGAATAGTAGGAATGCGGCGGATCATTTTTTCCGACTTTGTTCCGAAATGCGAATTACTATCCCAGAAACCATGAAATACTTTTGCCTATCGGAAGCGGTAGCCTTGTATCTACAAAAACATGTGACGTATCGTAAGCGTAAAATTTTCTTTGGAAAACAGAAATTTTCCGATTTGATGGAAGTAATAGCCAAGCACAAGCAAGAAAAATATTTGTTTCCTTATTCAGGTGATTTGAGCAAAGATGAAGCAAGTGAACTATTAGAAAAACACAAAATAGAATACACAAAAGTAGTGATGTATAAAACTATTTGCAGCGACTTATCAGATCTAGCATCTATAAAGTACGATATGATAGTATTTTTCAGCCCTTCGGCAGTTCGTTCGTTGTACCAAAATTTTCCAGATTTCGAGCAGAATAATACTAGGATTGCGGCATTTGGTGCTACTACCTGCCAGGCTATCAAAGATGCTGGACTAGAGCTAGACGTTTTTGCTCCACACCCACAAGCCCCATCTATGGCTATGGCGATAGAACAATATGTAAGACAAGTAAATAAATAAGATTTTCTATATACTAAAAAAAGCTGCTCTGAATGAGCAGCTTTTTGGTTTTTAATGCGTTATAATGTATCTACTAGTTAGCGATAACTAATTTTTGATACCTACCCTTATCGTCTTGTAATAAGTAGAATCCATTGGATAAAGTAGGGAGTGTTATCTGGTTTTCAGTTAATGGGGTTGTATACACTATTTGCCCCAGTGCATTGGTTATTTTTACTCCTTGTAATGGTTTGTAGAGATATAAGACGTTATCAGCTGGGATAGTAGGATAGAATAAGGAGCTACTAATAAAAGCTGTTTCTTTTAACCCAACAATTGATCCTGAACACGTACCAGTACAGAAAGTCCACACATTCGACCATTCGGAGCTATCCACACTATTAAAGCATTTTACACGCCAATAATATGTTTTATTATATAAAAAGCTATTCAGAATTTCTTCATCAAATCCATCACTATCCGTATAACGCCTTTTAATAGAAGAATTAAAGTCATTAGTAGTATCTACTTCTAGCACATTGTAGCTAGTACCAGCTATTTCATACCAATCAAAGTTTATACTAACTCCAGTAGATAAGTTATTAGTAGGGTAAGCTAAAGTAGGGATACTTTTGGTAGTAAAGTTCCACACATTCGACCATTCAGAGCTATCCACACTATTAAAGCATTTCACACGCCAATAATATGTTTTATTATACAAAAAGCTATTCAGAATTTCTTCATCAAATCCATCACTATCCGTATAACGCTTTTTAATAGAAGAATTAAAATCGTTAGAAGTATCTACTTCTAGTACATTATAACTACTACCAGCTATTTCATACCAATCAAAATTTACAGTAACTCCAGTAGATAAATTATTAGAAGGATAAGCTAGATTTGGGATACTTTTGGTAGTAAAGTTCCACACATTCGACCATTCAGAGCTATCTACACTGTTAAAGCATTTTACTCGCCAAAAATACTTTTGATTGTATAAAAAATTATTCAAAATTTCTTGATCAAATCCATCACTATCCGTATAACGCTTTTTAATAGAAGAATTAAAATTAACAGAAGTATCCACTTCTATTATATTATAGCTACTCCCATTTATTTGATTCCAATCAAAATTTACTGAAACACTAGTAGCAGAATTATTACTTGGAGAAACCAAGCTCTGATTGTTATCAGTTGTAAAATCCCATACGCTAGACCAGTTAGAACTATCCACCGTATTAAAAGACTTTACTCTCCAAAAATACTTCTGATTATATAAAAAGCTATTCAAAACTTCTTCGCTGTACCCATCACTATCTGTATAACGTTTTTTAATAGAAGAATTAAAATTAACAGAAGTATCCACTTCTATTATATTATAGCTACTCCCATTTATTTGATTCCAATCAAAGTTCACAGAAACACCAGTAGAAGAATTACTACTCGGAGATACCAAAGTTACTTGTGCTTTAAGACCAGCAATACTATTAAAAAACAATAGTACAAAGAAGATATTTTTCATATAGATAAAGAATTTGTTACAAAGATACAGTATCACAAAAAATAAAAAAGTTTAATATCGTATTGTTTTTACCTTTGCAAACCAATAATACATATCACAATCAATTGCAAAACAGCACTTTAATTATAAATAAAATAACTTATATTTACTGTTTTAAAAGAAATAATAAAGCAATAATAAAAAACTAATCAGCTACAAAACAACTTTTTAGTACTACTAATCAGCTATTTATACATAAATAAGAAAAAAAATTTGGAGATAAACAAAAAGTTACTACATTTGCAACCCTCTTACAAGCGAAAGTAGCTCAGTTGGTAGAGCACGACCTTGCCAAGGTCGGGGTCGCGAGTTCGAATCTCGTCTTTCGCTCTATTTTAGGTAGAGCTTCCAAGTTTACTTATTAGAAAATGCCTAGGTGGTGGAACTGGTAGACACGCAGGACTTAAAATCCTGTAGCTTCACGGCTGTACGAGTTCGATTCTCGTCCTGGGTACAAACAAAAAAGTGTAGTAATCTTTACTACGCTTTTTTTATTTTAAAAATGCAACGGATTCCAAGAAAATCCTATAATTAAATTATAAATTCTATCTTTGCAAAAAAAACCTTATATGAGCAAGTTAAAGCCACTAAAACCTATTATTTTCTTTGATTTAGAAACCACAGGTGTACACGTCGTAAGAGATAGAATAGTAGAAATATCGTTATTGAAAGTTGCCATAGATGGCTCTACCACTATTTATACGTATCGTGTAAATCCAGAAATGCCCATTCCAGAAACTACTTCTTTGATCCATGGCATCTATGATGCTGACGTAGCTAATTCTCCAACTTTCGCTGCATTAGCCAAAGAATTGTTAGAAATAATCGGCGACTCGGATTTGGCAGGCTACAATTCCAACCGTTTTGATATACCTATGCTAGTAGAATCGTTTTATAGAACAGGTTTTCAGTTGGATATAAAAGGTAGAAACTGTATCGATGTGATGAATATTTTTCACAAATTAGAACCAAGAAATCTAGCGGCTGCTTATAAGTTTTATTGTAACAAAGAACTAGTAAATGCCCACAGTGCAGAAGCAGATACGGTAGCTACGTATGAAATATTCTTATCCCAATTAGAAAAATACGACGAATTGCCAAAAACTGCCAATGAACTACATACTTTTTCCAAAACAGATAAAAATGCAGACTTATCTGGCTACCTAGTATATAATGAAAAAGACGAAGTAGTGGTAAATTTTGGTAAACATAAAGGCAAAATATTGAAAGATGTACTAATCAAAGAGCCTTCCTACTATAATTGGGTGATAGATGCAGAGTTCCCTTTTCATACCAAAAAGGTGATGATGAATGTACGAATAGAAATGATGAGTAATAAGGTATAATCTTACATAGATAGTGAGTACAAAAAAGCTTCCAGTAGTTGGCAAGCCCAGCATAGGTCGTAAGGTATGGAATAATATTAAAACCATTGTCACCACTTTATTACTAGTGATAGTAGTAAATGTATTTTTGGTAGAAGGCTTCATCATTCCTAGCTCTTCGATGGAAGATACGCTATTAATCGGGGATTTTATACTAGTGAATAAACTTGCCTATGGTGCACGGATTCCTATTACGCCTATCGCTTCGCCATTCCATAATACGATATATTCCACACTACTACAACTGCCTTACTGGCGACTGCCTAGTACCCAAACTATAAACCGTAACGATGTCATTGTGTTCAATTTACCTACTTCCTATACTTTACCTATCGATAAGCGCGCACTGTACATAAAAAGGTGTGTAGGGCTACCTGGTGATACAATAGAAATCATCAACAAAAATATTTTCATTACCAATACATTCTACCAAGACCCTGCTACTATACAACATAACTATTTCTTACGTCCTGATAGCTATTTAGACATTAATTACCTAAAAAAGCTAAATATCCATGAAGGCGGTCGCTACTATACAGGCGAGTTTGACTATACTTTCCATGTAAGTAAAGCAGATAGGGATAGCCTAAAAAAACGTTTTGGTATAGATACGATGGAAGTAATAGTGAATCAGGAAAAAGAAAACCAACAGCAAATATATCCGAATAACCCCAGTATACACCGCTATAATGCAGACTTTTGGGGACCGATAGTCGTACCTAAAAAAAACCAAACTATCGCACTCAATGCTTTTAACATAGATCTGTACAAAGAGATGATACAATACCATGAAGGCAAGAAAATAGAACTAGTGGCTGGCAGTATTTATATTAATGAGCAAGTAGTAAGAGAATACACTTTTGAACAGAATTATTATTTTATGATGGGAGATAATAGGGATAATTCGGAGGATTCGCGGTATTGGGGGCTGGTGCCAGAAAGCCATTTAATAGGAAAAGCTTCTTACATACTTTTTTCTAGGGAAACAGAATTTCGTTCGGATAGATGGTGCAAAAGTATAGAATAAAGTATATAAAAAAAGCTGCTTTTGAAAGCAGCTTTTTTATTTTTAGTCAATTTTTTCTACTTTATAGATAAATAGAATAAAGTTTTATATTTGCATTTATAAAAACGAATTAAATATGGAACGTATTACCCTTTACAAATTGGTTCATAGCTATAAGG
>JAYUJA010000079.1:0-6836 GCA_043765495.1 Bacteroidia bacterium | reverse complement strand
TCAATTGTGTGAAAGAGTTTTGGTATCCTTCTACATTTAGTCGGATAAATTCATTAATATCTACTTCCGCACCTCCTATTAAGTGGGTTGCTTTTTGTAAACGTGTGGTTACATCTTTTCCGTTAAAGGTACTTGGAAGGTTTTCGGGGCTGGATAGGAATCCGTAGAATAAGTTTACTACATCTTTGTCGGATACTGCGCTTACTAGATTTTGAGAGTACAATCCTCCTGCCATTTTGATACGTACAGTAGGGGTTACCATCCATTTGAGTGCCATACGGGGTTCTGGCGACATTTCTCCCAATGTAGCATAGTACTGTAATCGGAAGCTTGGTTCTAGTATAAGTTTTTTGGTTACGTATTTGTATCTAAAATAAGCAGCAAATTCTGTCGTATTTTCATTTTGTTTCAATTCTTTATTTATGCTATTATAATTCACAAAGTCGGTAGAAAATCCAGCTCCTTCTATGCCATATTTCATTTCATTTTGCCCCATATAATACGTAAAATTCAAGCCTAGATTAAAACCGCCTACTTTACTATAACGGGTTGGGTAGCTTGCTTCTTTTAACGATATTTTATAATTAGAAAGTGCTAGAATACCGTCTATCAACATTTCCGAGCCGTTAGGAATTAATACAAAGCTCATACCACCACCGCTTGCATTCCAGTTTAGGTCTTGTACGCTTCTATAGTTTACTCTGTCTGTAAAATTAAAACCGAATAGATTCACTTTACTCCCATTATTTCCATAAAAAGATAATTTGCCATATAAATCAGAAAAATTAAACGGCAAACCATTTTCATCTACATAGCCATACAGTATTTTGGAAGTTTGTTTTAGATACGATGTTCTAGCACTAATCAGAAAAGAAGACCCTGCTGCTGAATTTTCTTTTTGCTTGCTCAAAGGACCTTCTACGATGGCTTTTCCTACGAATGGGCTTAAAGAGAATTTGCCTGCGAATTTCTTTTTATTACCATCTTTTGTACTTACTTTCATGATAGAAGATATACGTCCGCCATACTCGGCATTAAATCCGCCTGTGTATACTTCTACATTTTTGATGATGTCGGTATCAAATACAGAAAACAAACCAATGGAGTGGAAGGGGTTGTAGACTGTCATACCATCTAGCAATACTTTATTTTGGATAGGTGCTCCTCCTCGTATGTATAATTGCCCGCCTTGGTCACCACTAAATGTAACGCCTGGAAGCACTTGTAAGTATTGTGCTAGATCTGCTTCTCCTCCTACGGAAGGCATTTGTTGTATTTCTTTGGGATTGATAGTAGTGACAGATATTTGAGTTTTGGTAGTAGCGTCGTCTTTTTGTCTATCTGCGGTTATTTCTACTCCTTTTATTTCAGTTATTTTGGGTTCTATGTATAAATTTTCTGTTTGTAAAACATTGTCTTTTAAGGTAATTTTTTTGCTAAAAAACTCATAACCAATCCCATCTACTACTATTTCATAGTCTCCTGCTGGTACTTTTGGTATACTATAAAATCCATTAATATCCGTGGATATGCCGTATTTAGTTCCTTTTAGGGTTACATTGATAAATATGGCTGGCTCACCAGTAGTTTGTTCGTATACAGTGCCTCGTACCGTAGATTGGGCAAAAGTAATACTGGAAAGAAAAAGAAAGAAAAGGAAAGTAATGTTTTTCATAAATAGATAGTTAATGTTGTCTAAATAGATTAAATGAAGAGGCCAAAGGTAACAAAAAATGAATTGAATAAGGGTATAAATTTTTGTATATAAAAAAACGGCTACCTAGTGAAGTAGGTAGCCGTTATGTATTTTTATCGTTTGATTAACAAATATTGAATTATGTCTTTCGTGCCATCATTTAGGTTTACGATGACGTAGTAAGTACCGTCTGGTAATTCACTGCCGTACCATATACCTTTATTCGCTACTCCATTCCAATTATTGGCATAGTTTGCATTTTCATACACTACATTACCCCAACGATTGTATACCCATAACGATACTTTTTTATCTACTGGTACGCCTTCTATTACAAAGTAACCATTCGTACCATCTCCGTTAGGGCTAAAGCCTTGTGGGATAAATAAATCTCCTACTGGTGGTGCGATGGTAATGATAGTTGGACGATTTTCGCCTAATTGATTTGCTATTCCATCGTTATTCACATCTATTTGCTCTGCTACATCGGAAGTATCTGTCACGGTATTCCAACCATTTATACCATTTGCGATACCGATTGCTATATTAGGGAAAATTCCATATACTTTGTTGAAATTCACTTCTAGGGTCAATACTATACTGCCTGATTGTGCTGGCTGTAATGCATCAGTTCCTACTAATAAATTCGTATTTGCAATACCATTATAATCCGTAGCTACACTTAAGTCGTTACTGGTTAAAGTGGTGCTTACTATACTTACTGGGCTTGGGAATACAAGTGCTAAATTATCCGTTAATTGTACATTCGTAGCTGCTACTTGTCCTATATTTTCGACTTTTATGGTGTATACTATTTTATAATTACCATTGTCTAGTTTAGTCAATTCGGTTACGTTTTTAATAACTCCTATCAATGGTGCATTGTCTATTAACACTATTGGGGTTGGGTCATTTTCGCCTATTTCATTTGGGTTACCATCGTTGTCTGTATCTACATTCGTGCCGTTGTCACTATCATCGGTAGTAACTCCGAAGCCGCCTGCGCTACTTGCTATTGCTATTGCTACATTGTTAAATTCTCTGGTACCAGCTAGTAGTTGTATATTCACACTGATACGGATAGTAGCAGTAGCTCCTACGGATAAACTACTTTGACTAGCATTTAATAGATTCGTAATTCCTGTTCCATCGTAAGCAGTATTCACACTGATAGTGCCAGTAGTAGTAGGAGTACCTAGTAGTTGTATATTCGCTAGATTAGCAGGGAATGCTGCTTGTAAGTTATCCACTACTTGTACGTCTACTAGATCTTCTGTACCAAGGTTTTTAACGCCTATTTCGTATACTACATTGTACGAACCATTTGCTTGTAATTCAGGATTTCCTATTACAGTTTTGTAGATTCCTATTACGGTTGGGATAGCATTGAATAGTAAAGGAGTTGGGATATTTTCGCCTAATTCGTTCGGGTTTCTATCGTTATCCAAATCTGGTACTAGTCCATTGGTAGAGTTATCGGTAGTAATGGTTGCATTATTCAAGCCATTTGCTACTCCAAACGCTGTATTGTTATACTGTCCATAATCGCCATGTAAATCTATACGAACCTGGAATTTAATCGTATCTACTCCTATGCTTGTTCCATTATAGCCATTATTATCGTACCCATCGGTATGCAAGCTACTCACGTTGTTTAGTAATAAATTCGTATGTGTGATACCATCATAAGCTGGATCAATGGTTAAGTCACCATTATTCTGGGTAGCCATTAGGGAGTTAGGAACGATAGTAAAGGTAACTGGCGTAGGGAAAGTAGACACTAGATTATCTATTACTTGTACGTGTTCTAGTGGTTGATAGCCATAGTTTCTTACTACTATTTTGTATTCTACAATATATTCATTGGTATTGATAATACTTATGATTCTAACGTCTTTTGCTAATCCTATTACTGGGCTAGATAGTTCTGGTATAAGTATGTACACAGTAGCTTGGTCACACAAAGCTGGAATCTGATTATCACATACAGTATAAACAAAATTATCTGCTCCTGTGTAGCCTTCATTTGGTGTATAGGTATAGTTACCATTTGCATTTAGCACTACTGTACCATGTAATGGCTGTATAACTGGTTGTGTATTATATATCAGTGGTTGTCCATCTGGTTCATAATCATTTCCTTTCACACTACCACTTACAGGCACATTCGGCAACGTAGATTTGGAATCGTCTACTGCTATTGGTGGGCGGTTTCCTACGTTAGAAGGGAGTATGTCTATGAATACTTTTACGGTATCGCATAAAGCTGGATTTTGATTATCGCATACTTGGTAGCAGAATTGTGCTTCTCCTTCATAGTCTGTTTCTGGAACGAAGGTCACAGTACCGTCTGCATTCAAGGTTGGAGTGCCGTGTAATGGAGCGCAGCCAGGTATATTTAACAAGGTAGCACTTATAATCTGTCCATTATCCGGGTCAAAATCATTACACAAAATACAAATAGTTATAGGCTGATTTTGGTAGCTAATACTATGGTCTATGTTTCCTACTGGTGGTCTATTGTTAGTAGTATCTGTATTTACTACTTGAATGTATACAGTAGCAGTATCGCATAATGGCAAAGGCAAGCCATTGTCACATACTTGGTAACAGAATTGTGCATTACCTACAAAGCCTGTTTGTGGTGTAAATACATAGCTACCATTTGCTTGTAAAGTCACTGTACCATTCTGGGTATTACAACCTTGTATATCTAGTATAGAAACAGTCAATGGATCTGCATTAGGGTCACTATCGTTGGTTAGTATATTTCCTGTTACTGGTGCATCTGTATTCGTAACATTAATATCGTTGGTAGCTTGTGGGGCATCGTTGATAATAGAGATATACAGTGTTGCATTTACACAATATTGTGGTGTAACATTTTGATCACATATCTGATATACAAACTGATCCGAGCCTGTTATATTTTCATTCGGATAATAACAATAATCTCCGTTAGCAGCTATTACTATTGTTCCTTGCTGTTGTGTAGGAAGGGTTCCTGTATTCGTTACAGCAATAGCATCGCCATTAAGGTCATGGTCATTCAATAATAAATTACCACATATTGTATCGTTTTTATGTATTAATGCTGCATCGTCCCCAGCGAATGGTGGATCGTTTCCTGGTGGGTTATTACGAACGTCTATTATCACTACTGCGGTAGCACAATCCTGTGGTATACCATCGTCGCATACTTGGTACGTGAACGTATCTTTTCCTACATATCCTATCGCTGGTGTATAGGTATAGATGCCTGCACTATTGATAGTTACGGTGCCATGTGGGGTTATTTTATTGGTAAATGGTGTTACGGTTTGATTATCCGATTGTGGATCTATATCGTTTGCTATTACATTTCCTATTACTGGCGTATTTACTAATGTTACGTTGTAATCTGGATTTGCTATGGTACTGTTTGGGTAAGGGCATATAACGGTAATTCTTACGGTTGCAGAATCACACATGGTTATTTGAAGGTTCGGATAGTCTTGGCATATTCTATAAGAGAAACTATCTACTCCACAGAAATTAATAGGAGGTGTATAGATGTATTGTCCACTATTACCAATAAATAATACCTGTCCTTGTGGTTCTGTAATTTTTACAGGCTGCAACGATTGGTTATTATCATTCGTCAATACTTGCCCTACTACTGTAACGTTTACATAGGTATTATTTATATCGTCTACTGCGATAGGCGGTACAGGTAATACGGTGATGTATACAGTAGCTTCTGTACAAAGGGTTGGAATATCGGTATCACATATTTCATAACTAAAATTATCTGGTCCTACATATCCTGGTGTTGGAATATAACAGAAAGTGCCTAGTATTGGATTAATACTTACACTACCATGCAATGCAACAGTAGTAGGAAAGGGAGATACTACAATACTTCCACCATCTATATCATAATCATTGTTCACTAGATTACCACATACTGTAATACCCTGTCCTGTAACTACGGCATCATCGCCAGCAAATGGTGGATAGTAAGGTTCTATTGGTAAAATAGTAATCGTCACAGTTGCTTCATCGCATGCTCTATTTAATGCATCGTCACATATTTGGTAGGTAAACTGATCTGTTCCTACATAATTAGTAGCAGGAGTATAGGTATACGTGCCATTTGCTTGCATGGTAACTGTACCGTGTGGAGTAGCAATATTAGTAAATGGAATCACGGTTTGTGTATTTCCTTCTGGATCAAAATCATTGTTTACTACGGTACCTGTTTTAGGTGTATTCACGATAGTAGATGCTACATCGTCGTTTGCTACTGTAATGTTATCTATACGAATATCTTGTATTAAAATAGTTACGGTAGCTGTATCGCAATAAATAGGCTGTCCATTATCACAAATACTATACATGAATCGTACTGTATCCGTACTATTCAATGCAGGAGTATAGGCATACGTACCATCTGGGTTTAGCAATAGAGTACCTATTGGCGCATTACCTACTAGTGTAGTGATTAGAGGGTCTGTATTATTGTCGTAATCATTGGTTTGTACTTGTCCTGTCACTTGTGTATTAATAAGGGTATTATTAATATCATTGTAAGCAATTGGAGGGTTATTTATTACTGTAATATAAATAGTAGCATCTGCACATAAAATTGGACTATCTGTATCACAAATAGTATATACAAACTGATCTGTACCTGTATAGTTCGTATTAGGGCTATAGCTATACGTACCTGTAGGGTAGATAGTAAGAATACCATTAGGGCTAGTCAATGTTTGTGTACCTCCTTGTAAAGTAATATTTCCACCATCTATATCGTAATCATTCGCTATCCAACTACCTTCTATACTATGATTTTTCACGGTTAGAGAAGCATCGTCCCCAGCGAATGGCGGAGTAGGTAGGTTTATTGGCAATATGGTGATAGTAACATTGGTAGTATCACAAGCCTGTGGAATACCATTATCACAAATACTGTATTGGAAATAATCCGTTCCTGTATAATTAGTAGCTGGAGTATAGGTATAACTATTCGTTCCTGTAAGTGTAATAGTCCCGTGAACAGCTGTACCTACAGATTGCAATGTTTGTATATTTTGTTCTGGATCTATATCATTTGCTAGTACATTAATGGTTATTGGATTATTAATTGTAGTGATTCCAT